>NZ_JBFUBS010000002.1:0-522500 GCF_056405635.1 Polaromonas sp. P1_F8
CGAGGTGCTCAAGGTGTTCTTCGAGGTGCTCAAGGTGTTCTTGCTTTTGTCGGCTTCGCTGGTGATGGCTGCGCCTTTGAGGTCGGTGGCGCCAGCCACCTTGATGTCGAAGCCGCCGGTGCCGGCGGCAATGCCACTCTGGCCGACTGCGCTCAGGTAGTTGTGGTCGACTTGCTCCTTGCTGGCGCTCAGGTTTCCGCTGACCGTTGTGCCGTAGCAGAACGGTGGGATGCACAGGCTCAAGCCAAAGCCTCCGGTGGTTTGCTTGCTTTCGTAGCGGCTGCTGTCTTGCAGTGTCTCGATGTTGAGCTTGCCGCCGACATCCATCTCCACAGTCTTGCCGGCAAGCTGTGCGCCGATCAGGTTGGTGTCGCTGCCGCTCTTGACGCTGAGGTTGTTGGTCGCCGTGATCTGAGTGTTGTCATAGGTGGTTTCGCTGCCGTCAGCGCGGCCCTTGGCGTTGTTGGCGCCAATCTGGAAGCTGATGCCGGTTTGTTCACCAAACCCGAATGTCACGCCAATGCCGGCCGAGCTGGAGTTGTTCCTGCTCTGGATCTCTGCGGTGTTCTGCGCAGCGGTCAGGTTGACATTTTTCGCAGCTTCAAGCGCAATGTTTTGCGCCTGCAACTTGGCGCCGACCATATTGATATCGCTCTCGGTGGCCTTGATATCTATGTTCTGGGCCTGAAGGTTCGTACCGCGCTGTTCGGTACTGCTTTGGCGGCTGTCCTGGCTGCTGCTGCTGGTGCCCAGGGTTACGCTGACTCCGAAGGCGCTGTTCGCGGGGTCGCTGGCACCGCCGGGCTGGATCTTGTCGGCACTCGCTTTGGCGTTGGCGTTGATCGCTCCAGCGTTCTGGGCCGATGAGTCCGATGCGAGCTTGTACGCGTCGTAGCCGGCCTTGAGCGCGGCCGCACCTTGTAGCCGGCTGTTGTCGCCCTGCCGGGCCTGCTGCGCCAGGTCGGCAATTTGCGTGATCTTGCTGCCGATCACGCCTGTGAGCTGGCTGCCTATGGTCAGGCTTTTGCTTTCGGCGTGGAACTTGCTGCTACTGGTGTTAGCAGCCGCCTGCAGGTCGATCTTATTGGCGCTCAGCTTGATTGTGTCGCCGGCCAGCAGGTCGGCGCCTTGCGTCGTGAGATTGCCTTGGCCGGTGTTCTTGTATTGGGCGTCGGTGCCGGCTGTCAGCGTGAGGTTGCCGGTATTGGCGCTCAGCAGGCTGGTCGCAGAGGTCGTGCTGCTGCCGCTTCCGTCCTGCACAGCGCTGGTCTTGCCGAACATCGTGAACCGCGGGCCAAGGCCTGGCGCGATGCCGATGCTCGTTGAGCTGCTGTGCGAATCGTTCTGTGTGTTCTCAATGTTGGTGGCGGCCAGCACGTTGATGTTGCGGCCGGCGGTGACCGCGACATCGCGATCAGCCAAGACAGCACTGGCATTGATGCTGGCGTCACGGCCGGCTACTACGGTGACATTGCTGCCGCTGACGGTACTGCCGGACTGGCTGACGATTTGCTGGTTCTGGTTCTGGTCTTGCGCGCTCTTGCCGTAGCTGATGCCGCCCATCAGGCTTCCCGAGAAGCCGCTCTTCTTTTCTTCACGGAAGCTGTTGCGGGTGGCGGTGCTGGTTGCCGCTTCAATTGTTACGTCGTTGACGGCCGCCAGTGTGGTCTGCCCATTACCGACCACCGAGCTGCCGCGCACCGTGAGGTTATTGCCAGCGCTGATGCTGACGGCGTTGCCGCTCAGACTGCTGCCAATTGCCACGTTGGAACTGCCGGTGTCGTGCCCCGTCTGGCTCTTGCTGCTGAGAAAGCCGCTGCTCTTGGTCTGGTTGAAAAGGTCGTACTCGCCCTTCTCCCTCGCCTCAATGATGTTGACGTTGTTGGCGGCCACCACGTTGAGCTGGCCGGTGACGGCGTTAACGCTGGAGCCCTGCACGGTGATGTTGCCCTTGCTGCCATCCGGTGCGGTCTGCAGGGCTGCCAGGGTGACGTTGCCGCCGGCCAGCAGATTGCTGCCGACTACGCGCTCTTGGGCGGTGTGGTCGTTGCGCACATAGCCTTTGGCGCGTATGTTTTCGTCAAGCTGGGTGGTGTCGGTGGCGGCCAGGATGTTGAGATTGCCATTGGCGATGACACTGAGGTTCTGGCCCACGCCGATTTGGGCTGCCCTGAGGGTAATGTCTGCACCGGATGACAAAGCCAGGTTGCCGCCGGTTTGCAAAGTGCTGCCCAGGTTGGTGGTGCCCTGTGTGCGTCGCACGCCCACGCCGCTCACGTCTTGCGTGCTCTGCTGGGTCTGGATGGTGTCGACCACCAGGTTGGCGCCGGCGCTGAGGCTGGCGTTGCCCTGCGCGGACACCAGCGCGCCGGCGAGCTTGATGTCGCGCCCGGCGCTGATGAGCAAATCACCTCGTGAGACCACGCTGCCTTGCGGCCCGACTTCGGTGTTGCTGCCGTTGAGGTTGCCGGCGATGGTCTGGCGGTTGATACTGAACTGGCGTGTTACCGCATCAATCTGGATGTCGCGGGCGGCATCAAGCTGCACGCTGTTGCCGCTGATCATGCCGGAGCGGTTGATGATGTCGGTGTCTGACACGATGGTCGTGCTGCCATGGCTCGCGTCGATCAGGCCCAGCTCGTTGGTGACCTTGTTGGCGGCCAGCAGGATGCTGTCTTGCGCTTGCAGGGCGCCGCGGTTGGTCAAATCACCCTTGGCGATGATGCTTACGCTCTTGCCGGAGATAAGCGCGCCGGTCGGGTGCAGGTCTGCCGTGTGGGTCTGGCTCAGGTAGACCACGGGCACCCAGGCCTGGGTTTTGCTGCCGTCTGAGAGGGTCACGGTCTGCTCGACCAGCCAGACGATGTCGCTGGTGAGCTGGGAGATTTGCGCGGCCGTCAGCGCGATGCCGGGGCGCAGGTTCCACTGCTGGGCTACCGTCACGCCGCTGGCCATCAGGGCCTGGTACTGCGCTTCTTCGCTGGTGTAGCCGTCCAGAAAGCGGCGGCCTGTGAGCTGGCCGACCTGGTCGCGGATCAGCTTCTGCTCATAAAACCCGTCGCCCAGCCGCTTCTGGATGAGCGCTGGGTCGGTGTTCAGCGCCGAGAGCATGTAGTCGCTGGACAGCCATTGCCGGTAGCTTGTAAAGCGCGGGTCGCTTTCGATCAGGTAGCGCTGGCCGGGGTTGGTGAGCGGGGGGATGACCAGCGCGCCCAGCGCCGGCAAACTGAAGGCAGCGCCGGCCGGGCCGGGGGAGGCAGGGCCGCTGACGCCGGACTGCCCGGGCAGCGCATTGGTATTGGTGACGGTGGTGGCATTGATGGAGAAAGTGGAGCCCGGGCCCGCGCTCATGGTGCCGCCCACGCGGCTTAGCACCGCGGTGCTGGCCTGCGGCGCCAGGCTTTGCGAGGTGGAGGTGCCGTAGCTGCGGTTCCAGCGGAAGATGGAGTATTCGTCGACCACCGTATTACGGTTCAGCACGGCGCCGATATTGGTCACGCTGGCGGTCTGGTAGCTGCCCAGCGGGTCGGCGTTGCCGATGGTGACGTTTTGCCCGGCGGCGATGTTGCCGTATTCATTGCGCAGGTTGCCGACGTTTTTCAGGATGAGGTTTTTGCCGGCAAGAATTTTTGGCTCTGCCTGCAGCGCGCCCTGCAATTGCTCGTCGGTCACGGTGGTGGTGGTGTAGCGTTCGGTCTCTACCGCATGGCCCCCAATCCACACGCCCGGCTTTTCAGCCAGCGGGTCGATGTGGATGGCCGGGTTGTACCAGCTCAGGTCGGCATAACCGGCCGCGCAATAGCCGGCAAAGCTGTCGACGTAGTTGCCGTACTCGCACATCCAGTAGCCACTACGTTTGAGCAGGGTCTTGCTGGTGCTGCTGCTGGTGCTGGTGATCTGCGGTGCTGCGCGGGTGTTGTTCAGCGTTTCAGCCGCAATCTGCATGTCGCCGTCGGCTTGCAGGAGCGAGGTGTTGTTGTTGACCAGCGTGGTTCGGTTGAGCAGGGTGCCGTCGGCATCGCGGGTGCTGTTGGCGGCGATGTTCAGGGCGTCCAGACTGTAGACGGTGGCGCCGCCGGTGTTGTTGAGGGCGTCACGCACGTAGAGATTGACCTCGGCCGTGCCGGCCACCAGCGCGGCTGCGCCCTGGTTGTTGAGTGTGCCGGCGTTGACGGTGACGGTGTTGCCGGCAATGCCGGCGCTGTTATTGACAGTTTGCGCGGTGACGTCGAGCGTGTCGGCTTCGATGCGGCCGCTGCCCTGGTTGTTAAGCGTTGCGGCTTGCACATTGGCCTGCTGGCCGGCCAGCTTGCCCTGGTTGGTGAGCGTGCCGATGCTGGACACATTGAGCTGGCCGGTGGCCACGATGCGCCCGTCGTTGCTCAGGCTCTGGCTGGCCGATGCATCAAGGCTGCCCCCCTCCAGGCGGCCGGTGGCGAGGTTGTTGATGACAGCGGCTTGCAGGCTGGTTTGCTGCCCGGCGATGGTGCCGCTGTTGGTGAGGGTGTCGGCCAGCGTAATGCCGGTGCGCCCGCCGGCGCTGATCTGCCCATCGTTGTTCAGCGACCTGGCAGCGATGCTGGTGTCGCCGCTACTGGTCACGCGTGCGGTGGCGGTGTTTGTCAGCAGGCCGTCTGCGCTGATGGCAATGTTGCCGGCAGTGGCCGCCAGCGTGCCGGCATTGCGCACACCCAGTCCGGCTTCAGTGCCGACGAGCGTGATCTTGCCGGCATACATGCCGCCCAGTTGCGAGGTGTCTATGCCGAAGGCGGGCGCTGCGCCCACCGCGGCGCCGGGCGCGGCCGTGGCCACGCTCTGGTCGGCATTGACCTGGTTGGCGCCTGCGGTCAGTTTGAGCTCTTTGGCCCAAATGCCGGCATTGACCTGAATGGCCCGGGCCATCAGGCCGGTGAAGTCAGTCTGGCTGCTGTCCAGGCCTGCGCCGCTGATGGTGATCAGGCCCTTCTGGACGACAAAGCCTTCAAGGTTGCCCCCGTTGATGACCGGCGTGCCGGTGGTGAGCGTGGCGCGGCTGGCGTTGATGAAACCGCCACCATCCACGTTGACCCCGGCAGGATTGGCAATGATCACTTCAGCGCGCTGGCCGGCCACCTCGATAAAGCCGCGCAGCTGCGTCGGGTTGGATGAATTGATTTCGTTGAGGATGATGCGCGCGCTTCCGCCCGCCAGAGACGGGTTGCCCTGGATGAAACCGCCCAGTTGCGTCTGCACATTGCTGCGCGAGTTGTTGAGGATCGCGCCCTGCGACTGGATGTCGAACTGGGTGAAGGTGTTGCGCGACACGCCGCCGGCGCTGGGCGTCTGGATATTGACTTGCGGCAGGCCGTTGGCGGTGTTCAGTATCGTGGCTTGCTGGCTTCTGGGGGCGTTGGGGTCGACCACGATTTGCGCCTGCGCTGCGGGAAGCCATTGCAAAGTGGCGCCTACGGTGAGCAGCGCCGCAAAACTCAGGAGCTTGAGCCTGGCAAAGGCGGGGGCGAGCACCGCCGCATCCGTTGCGCCCGCGGGGCCGTTCGTCGCGCCGTTGGCCTTGCCGGCGCTGGCCGCTGTTTCCTGCACGACCATGCGTTGGCCACGTGCTGCGTTGAAGATGATGCGGTGCAGGTGCTTGTTCATAAAAAGTGCTCGATCTCTAAGTTCGGTGACTAGAAGCTGTAATTCAGGCTGACGCCTGCTGTGGTGTTGGCAGTCTGGAAGCCGGTGGGCTTTTGAACGGGCTGACCGACAAAGACGTCGTATTGCAGGCTTTTGATGTTGCCTCGCAGGCCGATCACCATGCCCATCAGACTTTTGCCAATGAGGAATTCGCTCGAAGGCCCGTCGACACGGCCATAGTCCAGGCCCACATAGGCTTCCTGTCCACTACCGCCCAGTGCGACAGCCAGTTCATTGCGCCACAGCCAGCCGCGCTCGGCGGAGAGGGACGATTCACCGTCAAAGCCGCGCACGGTGTAGCGCCCGCCAATGGCGAAACGGTCTTGCGGTGTTAGCGGGGTGTGGTTGGTCTGGCTGCGGAGGACTCCGGTATAACGAAAGCTCTGCCCTGCCGCTTTAAAGGGTGCACTGAGGTTGGCGTCCAGGGTGGTCAATTGCATACGCGAAGTGCCTTCACCAAAGGCTTCCTCCGGTGCGGGCAGGGAGCCGAAAGCGCCGGTACCGCGCTTGTAAGCCAGGTTCAGGTCCAGCGTGGCGCTACCGATAAATTCGCGGTGATTGGCGCTGAGCTCATAGCCGCCGACAATCCGGCGCTGCACCTCAATTTCGGTATCGTCAATGAAATTGCTGGATGTACGCTGGAAGGCACGAGCCGCCAAAGTGGTTTTTCGCGCAGCATCGCGGTAGACCAGGCGGGACAGCTTTACTTCCATATTGCTACTGGTGCCGCTGTAGACGTAGGTTTGGTTGATACCGGCGACAGCCTGCCGGTAATTACTATTGCTGGCCGTAACACCCAGCAGCCAATAGCCGAAAGGCACGGAGTAGTGCATCGTGTCACCGCGCGTGCCACGCTCACCGGCCATGCCACCGCCCAGGTCGCGGTTGAGCGAGACATAGAACAGGTCATTGAGCGTCAACCAGTTGTCATATGACAAAGTGACACCGCCCTGATATTTTCCGGTGGCTTTGGAGCCACTGTCGTCGGCTGACAGCGACACGCGGAACGGGAACGCCTGCCGGTAGCTGATGACCAGGTCGCTCTGGCCGGGCTGCGCATCCGGGCCGGTCGCCGGTTCGATCTGGATGTCGGCCTCTGCCGTGGGCACGCGCTTGAAGTTTTCCAGGGCTTGCTCGATATCGCGCAGGTTGAGCAGGTCGCCAGGTTTGGCAGGGACGGCATTGAAGGCATTGCCGCGGCGGTCGCTTTGGGCAGAAAAGCGTATGGCACGTATGCGCCCAGGCAACACGGTCAATGTAAGGGTGCCGCTTTTGAGGTCTTGCGGCTCGGCCAGGATGCGCGTTGTGACATAGCCGCGTGCAATGACCGCATCCTGCACCCGCTTGAGGACGAGGTTGATACTCTCCGCACCCAGGCAACGATTGAGTGGCGAATCGCTACGATCAGGACCGGATGCGGCATCCAGTGCCCAGATCCACTCGCCCGCATGGGCTTGGTCGCTACCGGCCGCCTTGAGATTGAGTTCGCGCACCGTAAAGCACGGAGATTCCTCCGTGAGTAGCTTGGTGGGCTCAGCCGCTGGTGCCGAAGGCAATCGCACATCCGGCGCGCGCTCCTGCTGCTCACGCAAGAGGCGGTCCCGTTCTTCAGCGCGGCGCTGCTCCTGCTCGGCACTGGTAGATGGGGCCGGTTGGGCCATGGCATGCCCGGCCAGGGCGGCAATAGCCAAGCCGACACACAGGCGCAATGCGCCGGTTTTTTGTTTTACTGATGTTTTGATGCGCGCTGGCACCACCCCGAGTGATACACCCAAGTCATCGTGTGGCTTGGCCAATCACGCTCTCCCTGATTTCGCAGTTGTTATCGCCAAGCCGTGTGCTTGGTGCTGCTCGCTATTTTAAATTTCGCCGGGAGGGAATGTAAGCACTGTTACTTCGGATCAGTCGCAAGTGTTGGTTTTTGCGCCAAGACTGGGGCAATCATTAGATCTCTATCCATATGTGAGAAGACAAGCAGTTGTCTCGCCCCAAGCATCAGGATGCTCACTCCTTGAAGACTGGGATCGAGCCGCTGACGTTTCGTCGGTCGCCGGCGGCGAGCAGGAGCCGTCGCAATCGCTCGATGTTGGCCTCACCCTTGGCCAGTGAGTCTGCAGAGGTGTGCACGGAGTAGCTCCCAAGATGCAAGTCATGGGGATGTGGTGTTGCAGAACCAATCACGAAGATTGCGTCGCCAGTTGAGCCAGCCTTCAATGTGACAGGCTGAACTCCCTGCTCAAAAATGACCAGTTCGCCGGCGTCGGCTGGAGTCTCTCCGATCAAAAGACCGCTGGAGACCGCCATCCAGGCGAGCGGCTCTGCCCCCGGTGGCGTGAACGTCCACTCGGTGCCGGCGGCCAGCCTCACCAGCAGGTAAGTCACACCCTCAGGGGCGCGTGCCGGGCTGCGGGCACCTTCGTAGCTGCCGAGAATCACGTGTGCGGGCCCGGCAGCCGGGACGTGCCTGGCTTCAACGTACTGGCTGTCTACAGCTTCATGCTCAAGGTCGGAACGCAACGCAATCCAGAGCTGAAATCCCTTTGCTCTCGGAGTCGTCCCGCCTGACAGCTCTTTACCGTGCCACACGCCGTTGCCCGCGCGCATCCACTCGAAGCCGCCGAAACCGATGTGACCAGTGCCGTCTGTGGGGTCATCGAATCGCAGGTCTCCTTCGGTGATGACGGTGATCGTCGCAAGCCCCGAATGCGGATGAATGGAGAAGCCTGCTCGCGGGTCGTGGAGGTCAATGTCAAAAAAGTCGAGAAACACGTAGGGCTTGAGCATGTGGCCAAGGTCCGACGGGCTCATCAGGCGGGTAACTGGACCGTGGGTATTGCCGCGCGTCCTGAAGGTGACGCGGCGAAAGCTTTCGTCGGCAGAAATCGGCAGGTCTTTAACTGAATTCATGGTTTTTCTCCTTTCAAACTGCGTCGCCTTAGCGGGTTTGCTGGTAGCCCCCGAAGTGTTTGATCGGTGACCAGGCGGGCAGGATCTCGGGCAATGCCGGCGAAAGCGACTGGTAGTCCTGCGCGCCGTACACCACCCGGCCATCCATGACGGTCAAGACAGAGGCGATGGATTTGATCTGGGATTCCGCAACCTCGAAGTAGTCCCTGTCCAGCAGCACGAAGTCGGCGAGGTGGCCAGGGGCGATCATGCCCAACTCGGTTTCGGCGTTCATGAACCACGCCGCATTGCGAGTGAAGAGCCTCAGCGCTTCGGCGCGTGACAGGCGGTTGTCCCTGGCCAGCACTTCTGTTCCGGAGACCGACTTCCCCGACACCATCCAGCTGATGCCGACCCATGGATTGAACGAGGACGCCCGGAAGGCGTCTGTGGTCATGGCCAGGGGGATGCCACTATCGACGAGCTGACGCAGGCGGGGAGTCAACAAGGCCTTGTCACGACCGTGCGTCTTGATGAAGCCGTCGCCGTGCATCGCCATCTTGGCGTCCAGGGCGATGCCACCGCCCAGAGCCTTCACCCTCGCAATGTTTGCGGGACTGATGGTCTCGGCGTGTTCAAGACTCCACCGCAGGCCGTCGAGCGGCATCTTCTCGTTCAGCTTCTCGAGCGCATCGAGGAAAGGCGTGATGTTCTCGTCGTAGCTGATGTGCTCGCGAAAAGGAATTCGCCGCTGGACCAGCCTGGAGATGTCCCGCTCCACCAGTTCCCGCATCTTCTGCGGCTCGATGATGACCGCCGGGCGGTCGAAGTTCTCGTGATCGTGGACATCCACCGACAGCAACTCGCCGGCACCGCGGTAGACGTGGCCGTGCGCAAGTTGCGGGTGCAAGTTGTGCCCCGGACTGATAGGCGCAGTCTTGGTGATCGCCTGGATCTGCGCGTCCACCACGTTGAAGGCGGCACCTTCTCCAAACTGGATGTCCACGAAAGGCATGCGGATGTTGAGGCGGTTGTCGCGGGCGACGACGTCCACGGTGCGCTGGGCCTTGGGATACCCGCGAAAGCCCGTGCCCGCATCGACGATGGACGTGACCCCGAAACGGTTGAGGCTGTGCACCGTCTGGACCAGTGAACTCACCTCCTCATCGAAAGAGAGCTGGGGAACCATGGTCTCCAGGGCGATGAACGTGAACGTGTAGCCATGAACCACACCGGTGTACTTGCCCTGCGCATCCTTCTCCAGCTCGGTGCCCGGCAGCTTGGGAAATCTGTCAGTGCCCACGCCGAGGGCGTCCATCGCCTGCTGGTTCATGAAGGCGCGGTTGTAGGCGTACTGCACGATGAGCGGGCGATTGGGGACGGCCCGGCGGAGTTCTTCCAGGGTGGGGAAGCGGTTCTCCTCGAACTGGTAGGGAGACCAGCCGCCAATCACTTTCACCCAGTGGCCTTCCGGTGTTCGTTTGGCTTGCTCACTCAGCATCGCCAGGGCCTGGCGCAGCGTCGGCACGCCTTCCCATCGCAGGGTGTAGTTGTATCCGCCCTCGTTAAGCACATGGGTGTGCGCGTCGATGATGCCCGGGATGAGCCGCCGGCCGCGGGAATCAATAACCCGGGTGTTCGCGTTCTTCAAACCCAGCACCTCGGCATCCGTGCCGACCGAGTAGATGCGACCGTTTTTGACGGCCACGGCGGACGCCGCGGGTTGTCCGGGATTGCCGGTGAAGATCCTGGCGTTGTGCACGATCAGGTCCGCGCCTGGCGCCTCTTGCCTGGCTTGCGCATAGGTGTTGGTCAAGCCATTCACCACCATGAATCCGATCAGTAGTATCAACTTCACTGCTTACTCTCCATTTGAGGGATTTGAAAGAACACCACCCTGCGCCGATCTCGATCAGCGAACCGAACTCCGCAGCGGTGTGCGTTAAATGTGGATATGACCTGCTTGATCCGGCACAGTCATTGATCGTTTTTGCTTGCGGCAGCACGATTCACTGATGGTCTTGGGCGCATCTTTGCATCTTTCTTTGTGGTACGGTAGACCTCAAATTTGCGTATCTGTGTCGCAAAAACAGGAACACTGGATGGATATCGAAGAACTGCGAACCTTCGTGGAAGTTGCCGACGCGGGAGGCATCACAGCGGCCGCCGTTCGTCTCGGCATAGCCAAGTCCATCGTCAGCCGGCGGCTCATCAAGCTTGAGTCGGAGCTGGGGGTCCAGTTGCTCGCCCGCACCACGCGGGGCGCATCTCTGACGGAGGCTGGTGCGACATTTCGTGACTATGCGGCCAGGGCGTGTGCAGACATAGAAGTTGCCAAAGAGACGATCCTGCCCGCCGGCGAGCTTCGCGGCCGCTTACGCGTCGCGGCGCCACTGTCCTTCGGCCCTACCCACTTCGCGCCCGTACTCGCCGAGATGGCGAGCCGGCATCCACAGCTTCACATCCAGACCTGCTACAGCGACCGGTTCGTCGACCTGGTCGCTGAAGGCTACGACTGCGCAATTCGCGTTGGCCATCTCGCGAACTCCAACCTGGTCGCTCAATGTGTGGGCCCTGTGAACGGGAGCCTGGTCGCAAGTCCTGCCTACATCAAAGCGCACGGCGCGCCTCAAACCCTGGGCGAACTCCTTGATCACGAAGCGCTGATGCAGGGTACGGAAACCTGGCAATTGATGAATGAAGGCAAAGTCGTCTCTGTTCGACCCCAGGGCCGCTTCAAAGCAGATAACGGAACTGCTCTCGTCGCCGCGGCGGTAGCGGGTTTAGGCATCGGCTACTTGCCTCTTGGACTCACACGTCCTTATCTGGCTTCCGGTGCATTGGTGACCGTCATGCCGCAACATCCCACCAGACCAGCAGGCGCGTACGTTGTGCGCCCACCGGGTCAGCATCCCGCGCGGAAGATCAGGGTGTTGACAGAAATGCTGACGGACTACTTCAGCAAGTTTCCCGATTTCAATTTTGGGGAGCTCGAGATAACAAAATCGCGGAAACAGCGCGCAATTTGAGGCCAATCCGCACGTGACAGGTGGCCTGGGTGGGGGCATCCTCTAATTGGAGAATGGATTTGGCGTTTAGCAGCAATGCGCTGCGCTACGATGAAACGAAAGGGAGCACCTATGCCACGACGCCGAAGACCGAAATACTTCAGATCGCTTGTAAACCTGTTGCCAGGACTGGTGGCCGGCGGAGGGGCCGGTGTCATCAGCCGTTTTGACGAGTGCTCAATGATGCCGGCCACTGTTGAATGCCCGGGACTGATCCCAGCCTGGGGTTATCTCGTGGCATTTGCGGTGGTTATTGGATCAATCGCCTGGACCTGCTGGGCTTGGTACAAAGATCACGTCCGCGGCGACTACCAGATCGACGTGATGATGGGTAAGGACAGATACAGGAACTGACCAATCAGCCTGCGCTCAGTCATTGCCATTGATCGAAAAGATGGACGTGTGACGATACGGGGGAATTCCCGCCGCCATTCCCCAAAAATGCCCGGATGTCCAAAGACGAGATGAGATGATCTGAAACAAAAAAGCCCCGATTTACGGGGCTTTCAGGGCATTTCTCAGATCAATCTGGATTTCTCTGGATGCAATTTTGGCGGAGAGGGTGGGATTCGAACCCACGGTACCTTGCGGTACGCCTGATTTCGAGTCAGGTACATTCGGCCACTCTGCCACCTCTCCAGTGTGGAGCCGATATTCTAGCAGCCCAGAACGTGGCCCCCACGGTCGCTCACTTCGTGTAGCTCCCTGCCCCCCCGAGGGGGCCGCCCGCCTGCGGTCTGGCTAAGCCAGTCCCGCGGCTCATGCTGGGTTTAAGACGCCCTACTTTCCAGTTGGCGCCAGCACCTTGATGCCGCCCATATAAGGCTGCAGCACTTCCGGCACGGTGACTGAGCCATCGGCGAGCTGGTAATTCTCCAGCACGGCGACCAGGGTGCGGCCTACGGCCAGGCCGGAGCCATTGAGGGTGTGCACGAACTCGTTTTTGCCTTGTGCGTTCTTGAAACGGGCCTGCAGGCGGCGTGCCTGGAAGGCTTCACAGTTGGAGACCGAGCTGATTTCTCGGTACGTATTTTGTGCGGGCAGCCACACTTCCAGGTCGTAAGTCTTGGCGGCGCCGAAACCCATGTCGCCGGTGCACAGCAGCATGACGCGGTACGGCAGGCCGAGCTTTTGCAAAATCACTTCGGCGTGGCCCGTCATGGCTTCGAGCGCTTCGTAGCTTTTGTCGGGGTGCGTGATCTGCACCATCTCGACCTTGTCGAACTGGTGCTGGCGGATCATGCCGCGGGTGTCACGGCCGTAGCTGCCGGCTTCGGACCTGAAGCAGGGCGTATGGGCGGTGTACTGAAGCGGCAAATCCGCTTCAGCAACGATTTCATCGCGCACGAAGTTGGTCAGCGGCACTTCCGACGTGGGGATCAGGTACAACGCGGTGCTTTCGGCCTCGGCTGCGCCTTCTTGCCCGCCTTTTTTGGCAGCAAAGAGATCTTCTTCAAACTTGGGCAACTGGCCGGTGCCACGCAGCGAATCGCCGTTCACGATGTAGGGCGTGTAGCACTCGGTGTAGCCGTGCTCTTGCGTCTGCACGTCGAGCATGAACTGCGCAAGCGCGCGATGCAGGCGTGCGAGCTGGCCCTTCATCACGGTAAAACGCGAACCGGTCAGCTTGGTGCCGAGTTCAAAGTCCAGTCCCAGGGGCTGGCCCACGTCAACGTGGTCTTTCACTTCAAAAGCGAAAGCCGGCGGCTCGCCGCCCGGGCCTTCAATCGGGGCCCATTTGCGTACTTCGACATTGCCGGCTTCGCCCGCGCCCTGCGGCACGCTTTCATGCGGCAGGTTGGGCACAGCCAGCAGCAGGGTTTGCATGTCGCTCTGGATCTGGTCCAGGCGGGCAGCGGATGATTCGAGTTCGGCCTTGGAAGCGCTCACCTGGGCCATGATGGTGCTGGCGTCTTCACCCTTGGACTTGAGCTGGCCGATCTGCTTGGACAGCGTGTTGCGCTGGTTCTGCAGCTCTTCGGTGCGGATCTGCAGGGCCTTGCGTTCGGCCTCCAGCGCCTGGAAGGCTTCCACATTGAGGAAGGCTTGCGGGGTTTTACGGGTCTCCAGCCGGCGAATAGCCGAAGGCAGGTCTTTGCGAAGCAGGTTGATATCTAGCATGGGGCCATTGTATTTTGTAGGACTGCGGTGGACAGGGCCCGTTCAGCTCAGTTCAGGCTGGCCGGGTCCAGGTTGGCGCCGCAAATGATGAGGCAGACTTTTTCATCGGCGCGTGGCAGGTAGCGGCCGCTTTGCAGTGCGGCTAGCGGCAGGGCCGCGGCAGGCTCCACGGCCAGTTTCAATTCTTTCCACAGCCATAGCTGCGCGGCGCGTATCGATTCGTCGGTCAGTAACAGCGCATCGCGCACATGTGCCTGGGTGGCCTCCCAGGCCAGGCTGCCGATGCGTTTGGCACCCAGCGAGTCGGCGGCGATGCCGCCAACGGCCACGTCCACCGGCTCACCGGCCTCGCGGGCTTTGTACAAGGTGGGCGCCAGCTCAGGCTCCAGCGCCACCACACGGCTGCGCTGCTCAAACCAGCTGGCCACGCCGCCTATCAGGCCGCCACCGCCCACGCTGACCAGCACGGAGTCGGGCACGCCGCCCTGCTGCTCGATCTCTGCGGCCATCGTGCCAGCGCCGGCAAGCACTTCGGGCTGGTCATAGGCATGTGTCAGCAGCGCGCCGGTTTCCTGCTGGCGCGCCAGGCAGGCTTTCAGCGCGTCGGCGTACGCCGCGCCCGTCACCACCACCTCGGCACCCAGCGCGGCCAGCTTGGCGCGCTTGGCGGGCGTCGAAACTTCAGGCACAAAGACTTCGCAGCGCACGCCCAGCTCGCGGGCCGCGGCGGCTGTGGCAATGCCCGCGTTGCCGCCGGAAGCCACGATCACGCCGCTGGCCGGAATGGGATTGGACAGCAGGCGGTTGAGCATGCCGCGCGCCTTGAAGCTGCCGCCGGTTTGCAGGTGTTCGAGCTTGAGCCAGACCTCAGCGCATTCCACGCCCAGCGCCTTGCCAGGCAGCTTCCATAGCGGGGTTTTATGAATAAAGTGGCTGTAGCCCGCTTCGAACGTGCGCAAGCAGCTCTCAATTTGATAGCGATTGGTCATATTGGAAAAAAGAACAAATCAGATCAGAGCTGATGCAGCTGGCTGTCGTTGACTTCCAGCATCTGGCCCTGCGCATCGAGCTTCAGGCCCTTGGGCAGCGGGAACTTGATGGTTTCCTCAATGCCTTCCATCTTGCGCACCGACACGGCGCCCAGCGCCTTGATGCGGTCAATCACCTGCTTGACGAGAATCTCGGGCGCCGAGGCACCGGCCGTCAGGCCGACCCGGCCCTTGCCCTCAAACCACGATTCCTTCAGCTCGCTGGCGTCGTCCACCATATAGGCCTCGGTACCCAGCTTGGCGGCCAGCTCGCGCAGGCGGTTGCTGTTGGAGCTGGTCGGGCTGCCGACCACGATGAGGATGTCGACCTGCGGGCTCAGCACCTTGACGGCGTCCTGCCGGTTCTGCGTGGCGTAGCAAATATCCTGGTGTTTGGGTTCGCGCACTTGCGGAAAGCGCGCCTTCACGGCGGCGCTGATCTCGGCCGCGTCGTCCACGCTCAGCGTGGTCTGCGTCACCACGGCCAGGCGCTCGGTCTGGGCGGGACTGATGCGCCAGACGTCGGCCACGTCTTCCACCAGGTGGATGCCGCTGTCGAGCTGGCCCATGGTGCCTTCGACCTCGGGGTGGCCCTTGTGGCCGATCATGATGAATTCGTAGCCCTCTTTGTGCAGCTTGGCCACTTCCACATGCACCTTGGTCACCAGCGGGCAGGTGGCGTCAAAAATCTGGAAGCCGCGGCGCTCGGCCTCTTTCTGGATGGCCTGGCTCACGCCGTGCGCGCTGAACACCAGCGTAGCGCCCGGGGGCACGTCGTCGAGCTCTTCAATAAAGATCGCGCCTTTTTCCTTGAGGTCGTTGACGACGTAGGTGTTGTGCACGATCTCATGGCGCACGTAAATCGGCGCGCCAAATTTCGTTAATGCCCGCTCGACGATTTCGATGGCACGGTCCACACCTGCGCAAAAACCGCGCGGCTCAGCGAGCAGGATTTCCTGGGGAAGTAGTCTGGATTCAGTCATAGAACGCCTATTACTTGCACTTCAAACACCACCGGCTGGCCGGCCAGCGGGTGGTTGAAATCAAACTGCACCGCGTCGCCGCCCTCTTTGACCTGCTGAACCGCGCCCGCGTATTGCCCCGCGCCATCCGGCGTGGGGAACTGCACCACATCGCCCACTTTGTAATGCTCATCCGGGTCGCCCAACTCATTGAGCAGCTTGCGCGCCACCCACTGCACCAGCTCCGGGTTGCGGTCGCCAAAGGCAACGCCTGCGGGCAACTCAAACGTTGTGCGCGTGCCTTCGGGCAGGCCAATCAGCCGCTGCTCAATGGCCGGCGAGAGCTCACCCGTGCCCAGGCTCAGGGTGGCGGGCTTGCCGTCAAAGGTGTTGATGATGTCCGCGCCCGGTTTACCGTTCACAGACGGCCCGGCCATGCGGTAGTGCAGGGTCAGGAACGAGCCTTGCTGGACGAGGGTTGCGTCGGGGGTTTCCACGGTGGGCATAGGGCTTTCGGGGCCAGGCAGACAGCCGGCAACGGTTTGTAAAGGGAGGATCAGCCCCCCTATTGTAGAAAGCCGGGAGTGACCAGGCCGATCATCGGTTTTTTCGGAGGTTTTCGAGAGGCTTTTCGGAGTTTTTGGAGGTTTGTTCCCAAATTTCACGGCAAGCAGCCAGTCCGCCGCTTGCGGTGGGTTTTTCGTCAGCGCCGCATCGTGGATGACTGGCATGCTTTCTGCTGACTCACTTCCATGGACACTGCCATCACATCCCCACACACGCCAGCCCCGCCGGCCGGCCCGGATCACGACCTGCGGATTGACCCGCAGCGCCTCTGGGCCTCACTCATGGATCTCGCTGCCGTGGGGGCGACAGAAAAAGGCGGTGTATGCAGGCTGGCCCTGACCGAGCTTGACCGCCAGGGGCGCGCGCTCTTCGTGCGCTGGGCAACCGAAGCAGGCTGCACGCTGCGCGTGGATGCCATCGGCAACCTGTTCGCGCGCCGCGAGGGGCAGGACCCTTCGCTTCCTGCCGTTGCCACCGGCAGCCACATCGACACCCAGCCTACCGGCGGCAAGTTCGACGGAAACTACGGCGTACTGGCCGGGCTGGAAGTGCTGCGCACGCTCAACGACGCGGGCATACGCACCGTCGCGCCGCTGGAGGTCTGCGTCTGGACCAACGAGGAAGGCTCGCGTTTCGTGCCGGTGATGATGGGCTCGGGCGTCTACGCCGGGGCTTTCACCCTGCAATCAGCGCTTGAGGCCGCCGACCGCGACGGTATCCGCGTCGGCGAGGCACTCCATGCCATCGGGTTTGACGGCACGGCGCCCGCTGCGGTGAACGACGGTGCACCGCGCTTCGGCGCCTATTTTGAGGCCCACATCGAACAGGGGCCGGTGCTCGAAGATGCCGACATTCCTCTGGGTGTGGTCACCGGTGCGCTTGGCCAGCGCTGGTATGACGTGGTGGTTACCGGCCAGGAAGCGCATGCCGGCCCCACGCCGATGACACTTCGGCGCGATGCCCTGCAGGGTGCCACCGGCCTCATGCAGGCCGTGCGCAGCATCGCGTTGGACGAACAGCCCGACGGCCGCGGCACCGTGGGCTATGTGCAGGTGCACCCCAATTCACGCAACGTGATCCCGGGCCGCGTGACCTTCACCGTGGACTTCCGCCACGGCGACGACGAAGGCCTGAGCCGCATGGACGGGCGCCTGCGCCATGCCTGCGCCGCGCTCAGCCAGTCAGGCGGCCTCACGGTCGGGATTGAGCAGACCGTGTACTACCCGCCGGCACGCTTCGCCGAGCCGCTGGTGGCCGCGGTGCGCGAAGGCGCGAAGCGCATGGGCCTGGCGCACCTGGACATCGTGAGCGGCGCCGGCCACGACGCCGTGTACGTCGCCCGCACCGCGCCGGCCGCCATGATTTTTGTCCCCTGCAAGGACGGCATCTCGCACAACGAGATCGAAGACGCCAAACCGGAACACCTGGCAGCCGGCGCCAACGTGCTGCTGCACGCGATGCTCGACCAGGCGGGTGTGGACGCAGCATGAAGGTACTGGTACCGCAGCCGCTGACGCCAGACGCATTTGCGACCTACGGCAGCGTGGTGCAGGTGCCGGCGGGCGCCGAAGGCCATGCCATCAACGGCGGGACATCCGAGCGCTTCGACCTGATCAGCGACCTGCAGCTTGATGCAGACGGAGGGCGGCCGATGCTGGCGATATTTCGCGCACAGGCGCGGCGCTTTCCCCATGCCGTCGATGAAATGGAGCGCCATGCGCTGGGCAGCCAGACTTTTGTGCCGCTGGGCGAGCGCCGCTTTGTCATCGTGGTGGCGCCGGCCGGCGCGGCGCCTTCTGCCGATACGCTGGCCGCCTTCATCACCGACGGCTGCCAGGGCGTGGCGCTTGCGCCCGGCACCTGGCACCACGCCTTGCTGGCGGTAGACGCAGGCGATTTTGTGGTGCTTGAGCGCGCCGCGGCAGCCGTCGACTGCGGCACCTGCCGGCTGCAGCAACCCGTGATGGTTGCAGCGCTTGCATGAACCGCTTGAACTGCATAAGCTGCATGAATTACGCAACGGCATGAAGGAACCAGGCCTGTGGTTCGCATTGGATTGATCTCCGACACCCATGGCCTCCTGAGGCCGGAAGCCCTCGCGTTCCTGCGCGGATGCGATCACATCATCCATGCCGGGGATATCTGCGAGCCGGGCGTCCTCGAAGCGCTGGCAACGCTGGCGCCGGTGACGGCGGTGCGCGGCAACAATGACCGGGGCGCCTGGGCCGACGCCCTGCCCGTCTCGACATGGCTGAACATCGGCGAAGTCACGATTCATGTGATCCACGATCTTGCCGAGCTGGACATCGACCCGGCCGCAGCGGGTGTGCAGGTGGTCGTGTCGGGCCATTCGCACCAGCCCCTGATCGAGGAGCGCGAAGGCGTGTTGTTCGTGAATCCCGGCAGCGCCGGTCCGCGCCGCTTCAAACTCCCGATCACCCTTGCCGAACTCCAGATCGACGGCCCTGCCATCAACCCGCGCATAGAAAAGATTCAGGCAGAGATTCAGGCCGTCGAGACAGGCTGAAGGCGCCCTTTAGCTATTAAATCAATAGCTGCTTGCGCCCGTCCTATCTGCCCTGGAGGCCGATTTCTCTTGAGAAAATCGAAACCCGATTCTGCAGCATCAAGCCGCAATACGCTGCGCCAGTGCCACCAGCGCGCGGTCAGAGCCCGCCGGCCCCAGCAGCGACAGGCCCAGCGGCGCGCCTTCACGCTGGGCCAGAGGCATCGACAGCTGCGGGAAACCACTCAAGCCGGCGATGCACAGCAGCCGGATGGCGCGGTTGCGGTAGTCCTCCAGCCCGGCCTCGCCTTCACTGCGCAACGGCGCAATGTCGGGCATGGTCGGCATCAGCAATACGCCGTCGCTGCCAAGCAGCGCGGCCAGGTGACTGCGAAAGGCCGCGCGAAAAGCACGGCCCGCACCGGCCTGCGCATCCGTCACATCACGCGACCAGGCAAAGCGCTCGGCCACGCCCGGGCCCAGCGGCGGCGCGTAGCGCTCAATCAGCGGCCCGTCGGTCAGCCAGGCCTCGTGCGCCTGTACGTACCGGAAGTTCCAGTACATCGCATCGAAGGACTCCAGCGCCACGGTGGTGCCCTGTGCAGTGCCGAGCACGCCCTGCACCCGTTCGGCAGCGCCCTGCAACGCAGCGGCTGCCGCCGGCACGGCCAGCGACCACACGTCTTCAGGATGCAACAGCCGCACGCGACCTGGCAGCGCGGCGGCATCGGGGCCAAGCAACACGTCGGCCACCCGTGCGAAGGTGTGAATATCGCGCGCGAACCAGCCGCAGGTGTCCAGGCTGGGCGCTAGGTCCAGCGCGCCCTCCAGGCTGATGCGGCCATGCGTTGGGCGCAGCCCATACAACCCGCAGTGATTGGCCGGCGCCCGCACGGAGCCGCCGGTGTCCGTGCCCAGCGCGAAATCGCACAGGCCCGAAGACACTGCCGAGGCCGAGCCTGATGAACTGCCGCCGGTGATGCGGTCTTTGGCTGCTCCGTTGATGGGGGCGCCGAAGTGCGCGTTATTGCCGTTCATCGAAAAGGCCAGCTCATCCGTGACCGTCTTGCCGGAAAACCGCGCGCCTGCATCGAGCAGCCGCTGCACGGTGGGCGCGGTATGCGTCTTGATGCCGGACATCGCCAGCACGAAAGGGCTGCCGCCGCCTGTGGGATAGCCCGCCACATCGAACAGGTCCTTCACGCCGAAGCTGAGATCCGACAGCGGGCCGGTGGCAGCGCGCGGAACCGGGGCGTCGGGGTAGGGAACGAAGGCGTGGGCGGGGTCGTGCAGGGGCATAACGTGAAGGGCAGTGATCAGGCAACCAGTGTGGGCGCAATCGCCGCGGCGGCATCGGTGTGGATGCAGCGAGCACGGTGGTTAGGCGCCAGCTCGACCACCGGCGGCTGCGCGGCCCGGCAGGCCTCAGTGGCCAGCGCACAGCGCTCGGCAAAGGCACAGCCGGGTGGCAGCGCCGACAAATCGGGCGGCGCGCCGCCTATGGTTTCCAGCCGGGTGCCGCGTGCCAGCGCGCCGTGCGCCCGGCTCTTGAGCAGCGCGATCGTGTAGGGATGGCGCGGTGAGCGGATCAGCTCGCGCGCCGTGCCTTCTTCGACGATGCGGCCCGCGTACATCACGGCGATGCGGTCGGCCACCTCGACGGCCGCGCCGATATCGTGCGTCACGAAGATCACCGACAGGCCCAGGTCACGCTGCAATTCGCGCAGCAGCAGCAAAATCTGGATCTGCACGGTCGCGTCGAGCGCGGTGGTCGGCTCGTCGGCCAGCAGGAGCTGCGGCTTGCAGGCCAGCGCCAGCGCGATCATCGCGCGCTGGCGCATGCCGCCCGACATCTCGTGCGGATAGGCCGCAAGGCGCCGCTCGGGGCTGGGGATACGCACGCGCTCGAACAGCGCCAGCGCGCGCTGGTGCGCTTCGGCCTTGCCCACACGCTCATGCCGGCGTATCGACTCCATGATCTGGGCACCCAGCGAATAGACCGGGTCCAGCGCCAGCAGCGGCTCCTGGAAGATCATCGAGACGACCTTGCCGCGGAAGTCGTCGAGCTCGCCGGTTGACATGGCGAGCACATCACGCCCGGCCACCTGCACCTGGCCGCCCATGCGGGTGCGGCGCTCGGGGTGCAGGCGCAGCAGGGTGCGCATGGTCACGCTCTTGCCAGAACCGGATTCGCCGATCAGCGCGACCACCTCGCCGCGCTGCACCTCCAGGCTCACGCCGCTCACGGCCTGCACGGGCTTGCGCCCGCCGCTGAATGTCACGCTGAGGTCCTTCAGGCGGACCATCGGCTCGCCAGAGGAAGGAAACGAGGAAGAGGAAGAAGAGGCGTTCGCAGTCATGGGGTCACGCCGCCCTGGCCAGCGGTGCAGCATCCGGGTGTCCGCTGCCGGGTTCATGAATCAGGCAACTCACGGCGTGCTGTGCGCCGGTGGCGATGCGCGCCGGCACCACCTGGCTGCACACCGGCGCGGCCAGCGCACAGCGCGGGTGAAAGCGGCAGCCCGAGGGCGGGTTGATCGGATTCGGCGGGTCACCGGCCAGCGCCGCTTCTTCGGTGCGGTGGTCCGGGTCCATTGAGGGCATCGACGACAGCAGCGCGCGTGTGTAGGGATGGGCCGGCGCGTCGTACAGTGCATCGGCCGGGCCGATTTCGGCAACCTGGCCGAGGTACATCACCATCACGCGGTCGCTCACGTAGCGCACCACATTGAGGTCGTGGCTGATAAAGACATAGGTCAGGCCGAACTCGGCCTTCAGGTCGAGCAGCAGGTTGATGACCTGCGCCTCGACCGACTTGTCGAGCGCCGACACCGCTTCATCAAGAATCACCATGCGCGGCTGCAGCGCCAGCGCACGCGCAATATTGACGCGCTGGCGCTGCCCGCCCGACAACTCGTGCGGGTAGCGCTCGGCAAAACGTTGCGGCTCCAGGCCCACGCGCGCCAGCAGGTCGCGCGCCCGCGCAATCGCCTCGCGCCTGGGCACGTTGTGCACCTGCGGGCCGAAGGCAATCGAGTCTTCGATCGTGAGCCGCGGGTTAAGCGAAGCGTAGCTGTCCTGGAAGACCATCTGCACCTGGCGCCGGAACTCCTTGAGCGGCAGGTCGCGGCCGCCGACGGTCCGCCCGTCGAAGACAACCTCGCCGCCGGTAGGCGCGATCAGCTGCATCAACAGCCGCGCCGTGGTCGACTTGCCGCAGCCCGACTCGCCGACAACCCCCAGCGTCTCACCCTTGAGCACTTCAAAATCAACACCATCAACGGCGCGCACCACACCGCCGCCACGGCCCAGCGGATCCTTCTTGAGCGGGAAGTGCTTGACCAGCCCGGAAATCGTGAGCAAGGGTTGCGCGGGGCCTCCGACGTCGTTCATTGCGTCCATGGTTTCAGCCCTTGTTGTCCATGGCGGAGCGCAGACCATCGGACAGGATGTTGAATGAGATGGAGGTGATGAAGATCATCGCCCCGGGCAGTGCCGCGACCCAGGGCTGCACGTAGATCGCGGTGCGCAGCGTGTTGAGCATCAGGCCCCACTCCGGCTCAGGCGGTTTCACGCCGAGCCCAAGGAAAGACAGGCCAGAGGCGAGGATCATGGAGACCGCGATCAGGCTGGTGGCGTAAACAAAAATCGGCCCCAGCACATTACCCAGAACATGCACCCGCACGATGGTGAAAGGGCCGGCACCCGAGGCCCTGGCCGCCTCCACATAGTCGCGGTTACGCACCTGCGTGGTCACGCTTTCGGCCACCCGCGCAATCTGCGGAATAAACACGATGGTCAGCGAAATCAGGGAGTTGACGATGCCCGCGCCCAGCACGCCGGACAGTGCAATGGCCAGCAACACTGACGGAAAGGCATAAAACACATCGATGGTGCGCATGATGGCGGTGTTGACGAATCCGCCTGCGTAGCCGGCCAGGATGCCGATCACCGAGCCGATGGCAAAGGCACAGACCACGGGCGTGATGCCGATGAAAAGCGAGAGCCGTGCGCCCACGATCAGGCGCGAAAGCATGTCGCGGCCGAGTTCGTCACTGCCCAGCGGCAGGCCTTCGGTGCCGATCGGCTTGAGCCGCTTGAGCATTGACGAGGCGTAGGGATCTGCCGGCGCGAGCCACGGGCCGAACACCGCCAGGCCGATCAGCAGCAGCACCACAAAAGCAGCACCCATCGCGACCGGGTCGCGCGTGAAGCGCAGCATGGCCGAGGTCCAGTAGCCGCGCGAGCGCTGCATCGGCAGCGGCTTCACATCGGCGGCGGCAGTGGAGGCGCTGGATGCGCTGGAAGTGGCGGATACGTCGGAGGTGGCGGTCACGGTGCTCATGGTCATGCCCTGGCGATGCGGGGGTCCAGCAACGTTTGCAGCACGTCGACCAGCAGGTTCAGCACCACGAAGAACAGTGCCAGCACCAGAATCGTCCCCTGCAGGAGCGGCAGGTCGCGCTGGAAGATGGCGGAGTTCAAAAGAAAGCCGGTACCTGGCCAGGAAAACACGGTTTCGATCAGGATGGAGCCGCCCAGCAGGTAACCCAGCTGCAGGCCCATCACGGCCAGCGCCGTGGGGGCGGCGTTTTTTACCATGTGGCGGAACACGCCGAAGTGCGTGAGGCCCTTGGCGCGCAGGCCGACGATGAATTCCTGGTCGAGGATGTCGGCCACCAGCGCACGCACCGTGCGCGCGATGATGCCCATCGGGATCACCGACATCGTGATCGCCGGCAGGACCAGGAACTGGATGTGCTCCCAGTCCCAGGCCCAGTCGCTCGAGCCACCCGGGCCGGCGCCTGTGGCCGGCAACAACATCAGCTGTGAACTGAAGACGATCACCATCACCATGCCCAGCCAGTAGTGCGGCACACTCACGCCCAGCACCGACAGCATCGAGGCCAGCCGGTCGACCCAGGAGTTGCGGAAGTAGCCGGCCACAAAACCAAACAGGCAGCCCAGCACAAAACCGATGAAAGTGGCCACCACCGCCAGGCGCAGCGTATTGCCGACCGCGGTCATGACCTCGCCGGCAACCGCCCGGTTGCTCGCGATCGACACGCCCAGGTCGCCGTGCATGGCGCGCCATACCCACATCGCGAACTGCTCGGGCAGCGAGCGGTTAAAGCCGTAGAGCTCGCGCAGTTGCGCCTGCAGGTCGGCCGACGCGTCCGGCGGCAGGATGGACACCAGCGGATCGCCAGGCGCGAGATGCACCAGAAGAAAGCACACGAGTGCTACGCCGACCATGATCGGCAAGGCATAGATAACACGGCGCAGGAAATAGGCAAGCATGGGCTGGCGTTAAAGCTGACTCGAATAAGGAAAGAGAGAACGAGAAAGCGATAAAAGAAGCCCTTCCTCAGCGGAGAAAGGGCTTTTCCACCGTGATCAGTCCATCGTCATGGTGGCAATGTCGATGAACCAGCTCTTGGGCTGCACCACGTTCTTGATCTTGGCCGACAGCGCACGCGGACCGACGTCGTGCGCAATCCAGACAAAGGGGGCGTCGTCCACGATGTGGGCGTGCAGCTTGGCCAGCGCGGCGTCGCGCGACTTCTCGTCGAAGCTGGTACGCGCATCGGCCACCAGCTTGTCGATATCGGCGTTGCCGTAGTAGCCCCAGTTGTTGGACACCGGCGGGAAGGCCTTGGTGCTCACGAAACGCACCATGGCAAAGAACGGGTCCATCGCCGCGAAACTGATGTTGACCGCATTGGCGCCATTGGCCGACGGGTCTTTCGCGCCCTTGCGCCAGTTGGTGAACAGCGTGTTCCACTCGATCACGTCGAACTGCACGTCAAAAAAGCATTGCTTGAGCGACTGCTGCGCAAACTCGTTCATCGGCAGCGGCTGCATCTGGCCCGAGCCTGAGGCGGAAATCTGCACCTTGACCTTGAGCGGCTTGGCGGCCGAAAAACCCGCCTGCGTCATGAGCGCCTGGGCAGCCTTCACGTCGTACTTGATGTCGAACTTGGGGTTGCCCCACCATGGGTGCCCGGGCGCCACCGTGCCCTTGGGTTCGGCCATCATGCCCCCCAGCAGTTGCTTGATGCCCCCGCGATCCACGCAAAGGTTGGCCGCCTGGCGCACGCGCTTGTCGAGCCAGGGCGAGCCTTCGGCGAATGACAGCTGCCACGGCCACACGTGCGGCTGGGCGTTGGAATAGATCTTGAAGCCGCGCTGCGTAATCTGCGCCATCGCATCAGGTGCAGGGGCCTCGATCCAGTCGACCTGCCCGCCTAACAGCGCCGCGGTGCGCGCATTGGCTTCGGGCATGGGCAGCATCACGACCTTGTCGATCCTGGGCACGCGTTTGGCGTCCCAGTAGGCCTTGTTGGCAGCCAGCTCAAGGCGCTCACGCGCCACGAAGCGCGTGACCTTGAAGGGGCCGGAGCCGGCCGGATCGGCGGCGAAAGCCGTCCAGGCCGCCTTGGCCCGGTCAGCGGGTACGGTGACGCTGGCCGGCACGGCCGCGAGCTTGGCGGACCAATGCGCCGGCGAGGCCATGAACAGATTCGTGAGGTTGATCGGCAGGAAGGAGTCGGCCTCGCTCGTGGTGAGTTCGACCGTCATGTCGTCGATCTTGCGGGCGGTGCGCAGGGTCGGCATGCGCGAGGCGGTCACACCGACCTGGCTGGGGTCGAACTGCGAGGCGTCCTTGTCGAGCACCTTCTGCACGTTCCAGATCACGGCATCGGCATTAAAGGCTGAACCGTCGTGGAACTTGACGCCGGGGCGCAGCTTGAAGACCCACTTGGTCTTGTCCTTGGCATCAACGGCCCAGGAGGTTGCAAGCGCGGGAATCAGCACGCTCGGCGCGTCGGCCTTCGAGAGATCCCATTGGGTCAGCGAGTCGTAAATCGGGATGCCGGTAAAACGGTTGCCTTCAAAGCCCTGGTCGGGCTGGCCCAAGGTGCGCGGAATGTCGGCCGCCGTCATGGCGATGCGCAGTACTTTTTCCTGTGCGTGCAGGCCGGTGGCAGCCAGCGAGGCGGCGGCAAGCAGGGCCATGGACACCGGCGCGCGCAGCCAGACCAGAGACAGACGGGACCCGATAACTTTCATGGAGCACTCCTGTAAATATGGATATGCCCGCAAGGAATATGCCAATGGTTTCAGCGCTGATGCTCGTCAGGTGAGCTCCGCCGCAGTGCATGCGTCACTGCCTTGGTGCATCGCTTCAAAATCTCGCGAACCGTCTCGCGTGGCATGGCATTCGTGGGGGGACGGCAACTGTTTGTAAACTGTTCCCGTCCAGAGCAAGGGAACCCGTACGGCTCTGGCACTGCTTTTGGTGGTTCTTTCCCCTCACCCCTTTCACCGGCTTTTTCTTCCATGCTTCTCAAAGACCTCCCAGAGGACGCCCGCCCCCGCGAAAAACTGCTGGCCCGCGGCCCCGGCGCGCTCAGTGATGCCGAACTGCTGGCCCTGCTACTGCGCACCGGCCTGCCCGGCAAGAATGCGCTGCAGATGGGGCAGGAGCTGGTCGACACCTTTGGCGGCGTTGCCGGGCTGCTGCACACCGGCCCCGAGGCGCTCAAAAGCATCAAGGGCCTGGGCCCGGCCAAGCGCGCCGAACTGGTGGCGGTGCTGGAACTTGCCCGGCGGGCACTTGCCGAAAAGCTTCGCGAAAAAACGCTCTTCGAAACGCCGCAAGCGGTACGCGACTATTTACAGCTTCAGCTGGGCAGCAGGCCGCACGAGATTTTTGCGGTGCTGTTCCTCGACAGCCAGCACCGGCTGATCGTGCTCGAAGAGCTGTTTCGCGGCACGCTGACACAAACGTCGGTCTACCCGCGCGAGGTGGTGGTGCGCGCCCTGGCGCTCAACGCCGCCAGTGTGGTGCTGGCCCACAACCACCCCAGCGGCACCGCCAAACCCTCACGCGCCGACGAGGCGCTGACGCAAACGCTGAAGTCCGCGCTCGCGCTGGTCGATGTGCGTGTGCTGGACCATTTTGTGGTGACCAGCTCCCAGGCTGTGTCGATGGCCGAGCTGGGCTTGCTCTGAAGGCGTAAAACCCCTGCCCTAGATGGCCTCTTTTTTGACAACTTTCGGTACGAGTTTCAGCAGCGGATTGGATGCACCATACGTTTTCACAGCGGCATCCACTTCCGCTTGGCTCAGCGATGACAGGGTTTCTGATTTGGGGTCGAGGTAGGCCAGCATGGCGATGGCCCGCTGGCGCTCTGCCGGATTGCCGGTCAGCCTGACAAGCTGGGCATAGGGTGCCGACTTCCATGGCCCCGCCATGACCCCCTTCTGGGCCCAGTCCAGGGCCAGTGCCTTGATTTTTTTGCTGCCGGTCGTTTCCACCAACAGCGCGGAAATTTCTCCAAAAGTCTGGTCGGTCGGCAATGCCCGGCCTCCCGTGCCTGGCCGATGGTACCTGGCACGTTCAAGAAGTCTCAGCGCGTCATCGTTCTTTTTGGATGCGGCAGCCAGAATCGCCTGGGTCAGGTAATAGTCAAAGCCTCGAGCGGTGACCTTGACCCCGGCGAGGGTCTTCTCGATATCCGCCGTATCCCCAACCTTCGCCGCCACGAAGGCGTAATAAGGCAAATAGTCCTGTCCTCCCCATAGCACCCGCCCCTCGGTGAAGACAGCATGTGCAGCCGCGAAATCCTTGAGCTTCATCGCCCGGTAGCCTTCCACAAAGTAGGCATGTCCGGACTTCACACGTACCACCCCCCTCATACCTCTCGGTTCGCCATACATGGCCATTTTGGCGTCGGGAAACTTCCATCCCGGCGCATCCAGCGCATTAACCATCCTGGATAGATCAGCAGAAGGTGTTCGGTCCATGGTGGCAAAGCGCGTCAGATAAATAGCTGCCGCGTAAGGGCTCACACCTTCGGTCTTCATGTCGCTTTGCCGCAACCAGTCCACGACCTCGGTTTCCGACAGGGCAGCCTTATGGTGCCCGACCATGGCCGACTCCCATATCGCGGGGGCCTTTTTCTCCTTCATCAACACCCAGAAACCGGTCCAGGCCTCTTTGGATTGGCCGCTGGCGTGCAGGAGTCCCAGATAGTCGCGGTAGGAATAGGCGTCCTGGTAGCGCTGGGCGTTCTGCAAAGTACCAAGCATGGCGCCTTGAATATCGCCGGCGAACAGCTTCAGGCGCGCAGCACTATAAATTTCGGCGCTCGCTCCCGAACCTTGAGACGCAGCCATTTGATAAAACGGCTTGGCAAGATCGAAGTAGCCTTGCGAGTCAAAGAGGATCGCCGCTCCATAAGCGTAATTTGCGGTAGCTACCGGACCGTCTCCGTTCCCCTTCTTGAAGCCTGTATAAGAATGAAAAACTTTGGCAGCCGCCTTGGGATCACCCGAATCAAGAAGCATCCCGGCCAGCTCTGCATAGGCCTCCCACGAGGCGGGCGCAATCCTGATGTTCTCGCGAAAGTAGGCTTCCGCCGTCTTTTTGTCTTCTTTTCGCCGGGCTGCAATGCCCAGCAGGTTGTTGCGTTGAGGGGCACCAATGAAACGGCTTTCCGTTGTCGCCAGAAGTTCGATGTCCCGAGTTTCATTGGGGTAATACTGCCGATAAAGGTACACGAGACCAAGCAATGTACCCACTTGCGACGTCGCGTTTTTCAGGCTGGCGAGGGAATTTTCTACTTGCGTCTGCGGCAGCGGATTGCCACCTGAAGTCAGGTAATAAGGGCGGTAGGGAATATCGGTGTAGTAGAAGTTTTCGTGGGGCCCCAAAGTAGGGTCCGGATTTGCGGAGAAGGCCGTGATGGCCCTTGAGGAAACCAGCGACTGGCCTTGCTCCCAGTAAGCCGCATTCAAGGCATTTTCACGCGCGGCCTTGTTCAAGGCATCCCGTTGCGAGCCCGCACCGCTCGATGCCATTGTGGTTTCCGCATGTGATCGCTCAATGGTGTAAGGAGGATAGCCCTTGTAGACGCCCTCAATGCTGTTCGCGAAAGCGAGCGCCTCGGCAGCTCTACCCTGAACGCCATACAGGAACCAGATGCGACGGATCAGGTTGTCGTGGCCTATCCCTTGAAGCAGTTCCAGGTAATCCAGCTTTCCGGGTTTTCCAGATGTGAATTCACAACACAAGCTGGCCGCGTTCGCCTCTATGAATTGGCGGCCGTGATGGAACACAGACAGGTCGATCGCCGTCCGAACCTTCTCGGGTTCGGCCAGGGACAGGGAGCCGCGTGCCATCTCTTCGAGCGAATGGCCCTTTACCGGCAGCTCATGGTCAAGAAGCGATTTCAGGCTCGCATTGTTGTACTGCGACCATACATCCGACTCCACAAAGGCGCGCGTGACGAAAAACGGCCATATCGATCCCGGCAGCTTGAGGGCGGTGGCTTCCCGGTAAGAGTCCCGGACTTTCAGGAGGCCATAGTTCGTGCCGATGGCATTTTCATCCAGCTTCTGGAGCAGGCGCTTTAATGGATTCGTCTCGGCGGTGGCCAGGGCGTGAACCTCCGGAAAATTGCCGTTCAGGGCAGCGAGCAGTTCCTTTTCCTCGGGGGTTTGCGGTTCTTCCACCACTTTCATGGCGGCCAGGCGCAAGCCCAGGGCCATGTAAGTTCTCGCAAGCAGCGCGCGGTATTCGGGCGAGGCTGGTGACAGGTGCAAAAGTGCCAAATAGGCCTTCTCGGCAAACAGGCCTTTCGTCTCCTCGATGTAACCCGGTGCCAAAACGTTGTAGAGGAGGAAACCGTAGGCATCCTGCGCCGGGTTGCCTGCCGATTCAATCAGGTTGAACGGAGACGCCGGCAGTTCAGCCATTTCCAGCCTGCCCTCCGCTTTCGCGAAGTTCCATGGTGCGGTACCGGGTCCCAACGATTTCAGTATCTCGGGCAATACGGACTCATAGGCCCGGATGGCCGGAAAGTCGTCGCCGAAGGCAATGTTCTCAAACTTCCGGCTGACGACCGGGCTGCTCCAGACGGCGCCATTACGCGCTGCGCCCGTATAGTCCTGGGTAAGGATGGCGACCGTCATTTTCCCGGCCCGGTCATGTCCGGCATAACCCCGGACAATCCGCTTCGCACCGACGGCGTCCGCAAGCCGGTAGATATCTTCATGTTTTAGTTGGCGCCTCCCATTCCCAAGGGCTTTTGCTACCAAGAATGGGTCCGGGACTTGCACCTTCTGGGATTGGGAGATTCCCAAGGCAAGCTCAGCAGTCATGATGGACCGCGCAGACTTGTCCAGCCCCCAGCCTGCGACCTGGAAGGGCACCACCAGCACATCGAACTTTCCGCCCGACAGTATTTTCTCGTAGAAGGCCTTTTCATTGCTCTGCCACTCAGACGCCGGCTGCTTGTACGGTTTTGGTAAAAACCGGGCCATGGCGTTGTCGGTAAAGGGCTGCTGCGTGAGCGTTTTGAATTCCTCTGCAACTTTGGCTGCCCGGGCCTTCGCCTTCGCTTCAATTTCTTGCGCTTCAATGCGGCGCTTTGCAAGGTGTTCTTCCAGGTGCGGCCAGCCCCATATGCTGGTCGCGCAGATCAGGGCGGCGCCAAGCACAACGGTGGAACGTTTCATTTTCTTCTCCCTGAATTCATTAAGCTGCGCCGCCTGCGCGTTCTTGCCATGTGTATTTTTTGCGGCGCATGAACGCCTCCGGCAGGCAAGCTCAGGATAGTACCGTGGGCGCTGTCTAGATCGCCTTTCAGTGACATACAACGTGGTTTATCCGCACTCGATGACTAGGAGAGGGAAACGGCAGCGCGCCATACGTACTGATAAAGTAAACGTCATGAAAGCGCCCGCACTCAAAAGCCTGCAGGACCTCAAGGCCGTCAAGCGGGACATTGAAGCCCGCGCGAAGCTTGAGAAAGAACAGGAAGCCGCGCGTGTGGCAGCAGCCGCCAAAGCCAAAGCCGAGAAAGAACTCTTTTCGCGCGCGGTCGGCCCCGTCAAGGCCCTGCCGGCCAAACACCTGCCGGGCCACAAGGCGGCATTGCCGGTGGCGCAAGCCGCACCCATCGCTGTACAACAGCAGCGCGATGAACTCGCGGTGATGCGTGAAGCCATCTCGGACGAGTTCGATGTGGAAACGTTGCTGGACACGGATGAAGCACTGAGCTTCAGGCGGCCCGGCATGGGGCCCGACGTGGTGCGCAAGCTGCGCCGAGGCGGCTGGAGCATCCAGGGTCAGCTGGACCTGCATGGCCTGCGCCGCGAGGATGCGCGCGAAGCGCTGGCTCACTTCATCCGGGATGCGCACAAGGTCGGCTGGCGCTGCGTGCGCGTGGTGCACGGCAAAGGCCTGGGCTCGCCGGGCAAGACGCCGGTACTCAAGGGCAAGGTGCAAAGCTGGCTGATCCAGAAGCAGGAAGTGCTGGCCTTTGTGCAGGCCAGGCCGGCCGAGGGCGGGGCGGGGGCGCTGGTGGTGTTGCTTGAAGGCTAGATATAGGTACACCCCTATCGACACTCACTACGTGTAGTGTCTTTTCCCCTTGCAGGGGACGGCGCCCTGCGGTCCGGCAAAGCCGGTCCCGCGGCGCCCGCTGGAACTTGGGCAAGGTTGGCTGACTCCTCACATTGCTATCAATTCAATAGCTGCTCGCGCATGATGTGATTGGGTGGGAGGCGTATTTGATGTCTGAAATCCACCCAAAAAGGCCTCGAGGGGCTGCTTTTTGTCCGGCGGGCACCAAAAACCTGGTTTGACGCCGTAAAAAGGCTCTTTTTACGAACAGAAAGTGCCTGTAGCCCAATCAGAATCTGCGCGAGCAGCTATATTTTTGATAGCAACCCACACTGCAACCAGCTCCCAGCCCGCCGCCCTCCGATTTAAAGCCCGAACCCCGCCCGCCCGGCAGCGGCGCATTCATAGCCGTGCCTGAACAGAAGCTCATACGTGGGCAGCGGCACTTTCTTCAGTGAGGTGGGGTAGGCAGCGGCCGCCCTCACGCTCTTCGCGTCCAGCCAGTCGCCAGCCGGGCAGCCCGCGCCGGCGCGTTCGGCAACTTCCCGGGCGGTGGCGCCTATGCGCAGGTAGGCGGCGCGACCCGGCTCGCGCGCGGCGTAGGCCATGAGCCCCCTGGCGCGCAGCGCGCGGACCTGGTCGGACATGATGTCGGCCACGTGCTTGAGACGAAAGATGCTGAGGGGGCCCATCGCAAAACCCACCGGCAAGGGCGCGCCTGCATCAGACGCGATGATCACGCCGTCGATTTTGGGCTTGGGGCCAAAGCCGGCGTCAAAGAACGGCTCCAGCCCGAGGTTGTCGTACACACCGCCGTCGTAGAGGTGGATGCGGGCAAAGCGGTCTTCGGCAGGCCGGGCATCGTCGCCGGAGGCGAACATCGGCAGGTTCCAGTCAAAGCTGTCGGTCGGCAGTACGTAAGGGCCGATCAAGCCCGGAAAAGCCGCCGACACCGCCATCGCATCTCGCAACGGCAGTTGCTTCAGGCGCGTGGAGCCCAGCATCCAGTCGCGCAACGCGTCGCCTTCGATGCTGGCGCGTTTGCCGGTCTCGGCCGTGGTGGCGTTGACCACCCAGGCGGGTGACGCCGGAACATCCTCCATCAGCGCATCGACACCCCAGGCACTGCCGATGGCCGATGCCAGCACGTTGGCACGCGACAGCGCAAAGCGCCAGTTGCGCGGGTGCAGCATGGCGCGCATGGCGGCGTTCTGCAGGTCTGAGGTGGTCAGCAATGTTTTCACGCGCGGCAGCAGCACCTCCAGGCATTCATTGCTGCCGGGCCAGCGCATCGCGTTGAGCTGCAGCAAGAGGCCCACCAGCAGGCTGCCGCCCGAAACAGTAGACACCTTGCTGACCCGCTCCAGCGCCTGGTGTTCCGCCAGGAAGCTCAGCACGCCGCAGTGAAACACCATGGCGCGCGTGCCGCCGCCCGAAAGGGCCAGGTAGACCGGCTTCATGCCGCAGCCTTGCAGCGCACATATAGAGGAAGCGGGCGATGCGCAGTGATCGCTGTGGAGAAGCCGTATTGCATGTTATTTGCCGTGGATGGGTAGCAGGCCCGATTCTCCTATGCCTGCCGGCTCGATGCCTATGGCAAGTCCGGGGCGGCCGCTGTCGCCAGCGCTTGCCGCCCTTGTCTCAAAGCCGGAATCACCAAGATATCAGAGGGGACCGGTGCAGCCAGACATCCATCTGCACCTGGTCCAGGACGAAGTCCGCGACGTCCTGCCTCGCAATGGTTCCTCCGTGAAAACCGGACAAGTCTGTCAGGGTGCGGATCTTGCGCCGCGCTGGCTTGTCGTTCAGCACGGAAGGGCGCACCAGAACCCAGTCCAGCCCGCTGGCGCGGACGGCAGCCTCCTGCCGATTCTTGTCGGCGTAGACCTTGCGCAACAGAACGGGATGGATCAGCCGGTCGAACAGGAACCCGCCATGGCCGGCGCTGTCGCCTGCGCCCATGCCCGTGATGCAGACAAGGCGCGAGACCTGCTCCGCTTTCATGGCGCTCACGAGTGCCCGCGTGGCCGAGGAGAGAACGGTCACCTCGCGCAGCGGGCTGACCGGTGTGCCCAGGGCGCTCACGACGGCATCGCGACCTCGCAGGGCCTCACGCAGCGCACTTTCGTCAAGGGCATCGCCGACGATGATCTCGGCGCCCTTGAGACCGCTCGCCTTCTGCGGGGAGCGCACGAGCGCGCGAACGTCGAATCCCCGTGCAAGCGCTTCCCTGACGATCAGCCGGCCCGTGCCGCCGGTAGCGCCAAGAACCAGAATCTTCGGGCGAGCCGGCGAGATGCCGGCAGTGTTCAGTGTGTTCATGGTCTGGCCTTTAAAGTTCGCCCTGCGCGAGCAGTTCACGGGTGCGCTTGAGTGTCGAGACGAGCGCGGTTTTGTAGCCTTGCTCGCCGTCCATCCAGGCTTGCTCGGCCTGCTCTTCGGGGCCGCCCGGCGTCTTGCCGCGAAGGCCGAGATAACCGTAGAAGCGCAGCTGGAGCTCTCCGGCTTCGTCTTCGAACAACTCGTTGACGATCGCGCCTTCGCGCGGGCCGGTGGCCTGGAAGAAGGTCACCTTGCTTTCGGGCTCGAACGCGATGATCTCGCGCAGGTCGGCGCCGGCGATGGTGGCTTCGCGGACGATGTGCGTCGCGCTTTCCTCGACGACTTCGCAGCGCGTGCAAAGCGCTGGCGGCAGGAAGCGGCGCGCGTCACGCGCCTTGAGAACCAGGCCGGCCCATGCCTGGGCGCGTGTGAGCTTCACTTCGCCTTGCGGATTGACGGGCACTGTAGCGGTTGAATAAATCATGGTGGTATTCCTTTTCGTGTGGCTTGCTATACCGCTGGCTCTTATGCCGATGCGGATGCGGAGATTTCGGTAGCGAACTCGCGGTAGGACCGCAGCGGGCGACCAAGCAGCGTCGTCAGGCGCTTGACGTCACCCGATTCGGGAACCATCCCCACCGTGAGGAAGCGCTCGCTCATGAGGCGCATGTCGTACGCCATCCAGGGTGGCATGAAATTCAGCAGGTTCTTCTCAAAGCCGGCGGTGTCGTCGCCGCCATAGGTGATCGGGCGGTCCAGCACGGCCGACCAGATGGCGGCAACGTCCTCGCCTGTCAGCGTGTCGGGGCCGACGAGGTTGATGCGCTCCAGCGGAAGCGGCTTTGAAGCCTGCTCGCGGCGCAGCAGCTCGATGGCCGCGATCTCGCCGATGTCGCGCGCGTCGATCATGGCCAGGCCCTTGCTGCCGATGGGCATCGGATAGACGCCGTAACCGGTGACCACGTCCTTGATGGTGAGGTCGTTGTTCATGAAGTAGGCGGGGCGCAGGATGGTGGCGGCAAAACCCATCTCTTCGAGCATCCGCTCGACACCGAATTTGCCCGCGAAATGCGGAACGTTCAGGTAGCGGTCGCTATGAATTACAGAGAGGTAGACGACGCGCTCGACGCCGGCCTCACGCGCCAGATTGAGCGTGAGCAGGGCCTGGGTGAACTCGTCGGGAACCACGGCGTTGAGCAGGAACAGGGTGGACACGCCTGTGAACGCGCTCCGCAGTGCCGCCACGTCAAGCAGGTCGCCTGGAACGACTTCGACGCCGGCCGGGAAGTTCGCCTTTGCCGGGTCGCGGACCAGTGCGCGCACTTTGGCGCCACGCTGGACGAGCTGCTGGATAACCTGGCGGCCGACGTTGCCAGTTGCGCCAGTAATGAGGATGGTCATGAAATTACTCCGTTGTGTGTTGAAGGAGCCTCAATCTTGATTGATCCACCCAGTATCCGATAGCCGTTATATTTAGACACTTCGTCTCACTGGTGGAACATATGGACTTGCTTGCCCTTGCAGACTTCAACCTCGTGGCCCGGTATGGGGGCTTTGGGCGGGCCGCCCGCGAATCAGGGCGCCCCAAGGCGACCCTGTCACGCAGGGTGGCCGACCTGGAGAGCGGCCTCAACCTGCGTCTCTTCGAGCGGGGAGCGCGGGCCCTCAAGCTCACCGAGGAGGGACGCTCGCTGTACGAAAAGACCTCTGTTTTGCTGGCCGAACTCGACGAGACGGTCGCCACGATTACCTCTGGCGGTGAGACGCCGCGAGGCACGTTGAGGGTGAGTGCGCCCCTGCTCTTCTCGCAAGCCGCCATGGGCAAGCTCGCCGCCCGGTTCGCGCTGAAGCATCGCGAGGTCCGGCTCGAGGTCATCCCTGAAGATCGCCCGGTCGATATGGTGGAAGAGGGCTACGACCTGGTGATCCGCGTCAACCCCGACCCGGACGAAAACCTGGTGGGGCGGATTTTCTTGCGCGACCGCCTGGTTGTGGTGGCCAGCCCTGACCTGAGCCGCCCATCAGGCAAGGCGCCTGTTCCGGTGGTGATGCGGGCAGGCGGGGCAGGAAACCCGAATGAACCCTGGGAAATGACGGGGCCAGGCGGTGAACAACGGTTTGCGGTGGACCCCGTCCTGCGCCTGTCATCGCTGTTCATGGTCCGCGACGCAGTCCGGGCAAATGTCGGGGCGGCGCGTATTCCCCTGTCGCTGATCTCCCACGATCTCGCAGCTGGAACCCTGGTCCATTGGGGTGACGTGAAGGGGCCGGAGATTGCCCTCTGGGCGCTCTATCCATCACGCCGCCTGCTGAGCGCCCGCGTATCCGCTTTCCTGGACTGCCTGAAGGAAGCCTTTCCCAACGGATCACCGGAGGAGTTGGCGGACTACATCGGGAGATGAGGCCTGCACAAACGCCCGATTCTCGAGCCTGGCGATCCGGAGCGAGCCGCCATGGATGTGAACGAATGCTCATTTCCGTTGGCCTCAGGCCACTGGCGCGTGGAATATGGCGCCGACCTCTTCTTTAGTTGCCAGGGGCATCCGCGCAATGCGTCACATGCCGTTAGAGTCGCCCTACTAAAAACAAAGAGGAGTTGTCTGGATGAACGCGCTGCACAGGAAAAAACTTGGCATTGAAGATGGCCACCGGATCGTCCAGAGGGACATCAAGGTGGAAGCCAGTGAAACCCACGTGACGTCGGTGTACTGGTATGACGAAATTGACGGGCAGGGAGATTTTGTGCGCGGCCATGTACTCAGGGAAACCAACTTCATCCAGAAAGACAGGCAACCCGAACCCGCCAAGGCAGCAGAAGCCCCGCGCAACCGCGGTGAGGATCATCCGGATGATTTGTCGGCCAATTCGCTACGGGCGCACATTCGTGAGCGCATGTGGCTTCACAACGTGCTGCCTCACGGCCGGCGCCGATACGCCCTCTAGCGGGGATCAATACCGGCTGCAGCCCTTTTCAGCCGGGCGCGAGCAGCTATATTTTTGATAGCATCCGGTGACCCGGCATTGCAACGGGGCGCTGCATCATCACTCGCCCCTGTTGCGCATCCAGTCCGCCGTCTGGAAGAACGACGCATTGAGCCGTGTACGCAGCGCTTCATCAACACCGGTTTCACGCATGGCCTGGTCCATGCACGCCAGCCACTGGTCGCGCTCGGCAATGCCGATCGAGCCCCCGCCGGTTTGCTGCGGCATGTGGCGCATGCGCAGGCGCGGGTGGCCGAAGCGGTCGGTGTAGTACTGCGGCCCGCCCAGCCAGCCGCATAAAAACCAGAAGAGGCGCTGGCGGGCGTTGTCCAGGGTGCTGCCGTGCGCGGCGCGCAGGGCTGTGTAGCCGGGCTCCAGGTCCATCAGGTCGTAGAAGCGCTCAACCAATGCCTTGACGCGCTCCTCGCCACCTATCCAGGCGTAGGGGGTTTCGAAGGGAGGGTTTCCTGGGGGCTTTTCTTCTATCTGCATCTTTGGATTATCGAATGTTGGGGTTTGGGGTTGGTTGGGAGGGGTCATTGGCCGGTTCTTGCTCCGGCTACGTGCTCYTTGCTGAGTTCTGCTGGCCGGGGGTTGCCCGGCATGCAACTCACTTTCTTTTGCGTCGCCAAAAGAAAGTAAGCAAAGAAAAGGCGACCCTGCTGTCTGCGTCCCTCCGCTTCGCTACGGGCAACCTGCGGTGCTCGGTTCATGCGGGGTCTCGCTCGAACTCGCTTCGCTCAGACAATCGCGATCCCTGATCCGCCTGAACCTGCGCTCCTCGGCGCAGACAGAAGGGGTGGCGGAAGGAATACCCAACAGCCGAAGACAGAAACCCGAATACCTGAAGAAACAAGGACTCGCCGTGGCGAATCCTTGTTGGTATTGGATTTGGCTTTTCCCCGCTCCCGATTGGCCCTTGTGGATGCGCCGAGGAGCGCAGGACCAGACGGATCAGGGCAAAAACTTGTTTGAGCCGCAGGCGAGTTGTTTTTGACCCCGGCTGGACCGAGCACCGCAGGTTGCCCGTAGCGCAGCGAAGGGACGCAGGAACCAGGGTCGCCTTTTCTTTGGTGACTTTCTTTTGGCGAAGCAAAAGAAAGTGAGTTGCATGCCGGGCAACCCCCGGCCAGCTATCCTTTGATGAGAGCGCTACGCCGGAGCAAGAACCGGCTCGGCTACTGAGCCTTCCGCAGCGTCTCCACCACTGGCGTATTCAAAACCGACCTCAACCCCCACCACCCCGCCGCCAACGCCAGTACCGCTCCGGCAAGGCTGCCCATCAGCGGCACCGTCCACGACCCGGTCCAGTTGAAGTCAAACACAAACCTCGCCAAGCCCCAGCCCACCGCAAGCGCAACAACAGACGCCAAAAACCCGGCGAGCAAACCAACCCCAGCCAGTTCAGCCCGCTGCACCTGCCGCAGCAGCGAAGCACGCGCACCCACAGCCCGCATGATGGCGAACTCGCGGGCGCGCTCTTCGCGCGTGGCGGTGATGGCGGCGAAGAGCACGACCAAACCTGCGGCCAGGGTAAAGCCGAACAAAAATTCCACCGCGCGTATCACCTGGTCGAGCACACGCTGCACCTGCGCCAGCGTGCTGCTCATGTCGACATTGGTGATGTTGGGAAACGCCCTGACCAGCGTGTTGTCAAAACTCTGGGGGTGCGGCTGGCCTGGCGCCACAGCGGGGGCTTCGGGGGCACGGAACGCGCTGATGAAGGACACCGGGACATCGGCAGGCAATTGCGCCACCGGGTACATCACAAAGAAATTGACGCGCATGGAGCCCCAGTCAACCTTGCGCAGGCTGGTGATCTTTGCTTCACTGATCTGGCCGCCGATGTCAAAACGCAATGAATCGCCGAGCTTGAGGCCCAGCGTTTTGGCCAGGCCGTCTTCCACGCTCACGGCGTCTTTTTCGCCGCCCGTCCAGCGCCCGCCGGTGACCTGGTTGTGACCGGGCATGTCGGCACTGTTGGAAAGATTGAACTCGCGGTCCACCAGGCGCTTGGCGCGGTCGTCTTCAAAGTCGTCGGGCGTGACGGCCTTGCCGTTGACCGCCACCAGGCGGCCGCGGATCATGGGGTACCAGTCGAACTTCTTCACACCGCCGTCGCGCAGTGCTTTCTGGAAAGCCTCGCCCTGCTCCGGCTGCACGTTGATGACAAAACGATTGGGCGCATCGGGCGGCGTCGCCTTGCGCCAGCTGCTGATGAGGTCGGTGCGCAGCAGCACGAGCAGCATCAGGGCCAGCAAGCCGACCGCAAGGGCGCTGGTCTGCACCACGGCATACATGGGCCTGGCAGACAGCTGCCGCGTGGCCAGTACCAGCCAGCGCGGGGCCGTGACTTCGTTGACGCTGGCGCGCAGCAGCTTGACGGCGGCAAAACTGGCCACGGCAAACACCAGCACCGCGCCGGCAAAACCGCCGACCGCGATCAGGCCCAGTTTCAAATCACTGCTGGCGGCGACCAGCAGGGCCGCAAAGCCGGCCACACCCACGCCCAACACCGCCATTGACGCGGGTTTGAGGTTGCCGACGTCGCGGCGAATGACGCGCAGCGGCGGCACCTGTGCCAGCTGCAACACGGGCGGCAGGCCAAAGGCCAGCAGCAACGTCAAGCCCATGCCCATGCCGAACACGACGGGCCACCAGGTGGCCGCCGGCAACGCGGTTTCAACCAGCCCGGCCAGCAGCAGCACAAAGGCGTAATGCACGGCGAAACCCACCGCCACGCCAAGCGCGCTGGCCAGCATGCCGGCCACGACAAACTCAAAGGTGTAGGCCAGCGCAATGGTGCGCTGGGGCTGGCCCAGCACGCGCAGCATGGCGCAGTCGTCCAGGTGCTTGGTGGCGAAACCGCGCGCGACGATGGCCACGGCCACCGCGCTCAGCAGGGCCGCCAGCAAGGCCACCAGGTTGAGGAATTTCTCGGCGCGGTCCAGCGTCTGCCGCATCTCGGGGCTGCCCGATTCGAGCGACTCCAGCCGCACGCCGCGGATGCCGGACTCTGCACCGGGTTTCTTGATCTCGTCTGCGGCCCATTTCACATAGGCCTTGACGGCCTTGTCGTCGCCGGCCACAGCAAAGCGGTAATTGGTGCGGCTGGCGGGCTGAATCAGGTTGGTGGCGGCCACGTCGGCCTGGTTGATCATCACGCGGGGAGAAAAGCTGATGAACCCGGCGCCGCGGTCGGGCTCCTGCACGATGATGCGGGTGACTTTGAAGCTGGCGTCGCCCATCAAGAGAGCCTGGCCGAGCTTGAGGCCCAGCGCGTCGAGCAGCGAGGCGTCGGCCCAGGCCGTGCCGGGGGCCGGCACCTCCCGCGTGTCCTCGCCGGGGCCGTCCAGGCTGTCGGCGATTTTCATGCTGCCGCGCAGCGGATAGCCTTCCGGCACCCCCTTGAAAGCCACCAGCTTGCTGGCGCCGCCGTCAGCGTCGGTTGCGCGGCCCATGGTGGGAAAGGTGACGGTGGAGATGGCCTTCAGGCCCAGCGCCTGCGCCTTGGCAATGAAGGCGGCCGGCGTGATGCCGTCGCTGCGGATCACGGCGTCGCCGCCCAGCAGCTGACGGGCATCGCGTTGCAGGCCGCCCTTGAGGCGATCGGCAAAAAAACCGACCGCGGTGAGCGCGGCAACCGCCAGGGTCACCGCGACGATCAGGAGGCGCAGCTCGCCGGCGCGCAGGTCACGCAACAGGGTTTTCCAGCCGAGCTTGAGGAAAAGGGTGTTCATGCGCAGACCATAACGCAAAGTCCGCATCCCGGCATCATGGCCGGGCTTTGCAAGGGATTTGGCGAAGGGTTACGGGGACGTTTTGAAGCCAGGCCCCGCCACCACCGGGGCCTGGGCTGGAACCGGGGCCGAAACCGGAGCGCCCGGCGGGGCATCCAGCCGCTGCTCCAGCGCGCGCAGCACGGGCCCGATGCCGGTACCCGCCTGGATCTGCGGGTTGGAAAAGCCGTCGTCCTTGCCGGCGTCGATTTCGCGCTGCTTGATCACCGGAACGGCACGGGAAAAAGCCTGCTCAAAAGAATGTGTCTTGCGCAACTGCTCGTCAAACATGGCGCGGCCGAAGAACGTGAGCTCAGACAGGCGCCCACAACCGAAAGAAGTGTGGGTGGCGTCGGCCGCCGTCATGACCAGGGTGGTGTCGCTGGCCAGGGTGTCGATCCAGCCGCCGGAATAGCAGGCCGATATCGCGATGACGCGGTGGCGGATACCGGCGTTGTCGAGCGCCTCGCGCAGCTCGCCGGGAGTGAGCGGCGGTACCTGCAGCGGCCAGTGGGAGGCGGCCAGTTTGAAGTCGCTGGCGCCGTGCGAAGTCATGTAGACCACCAGCACGTCGTTGTCGCGATCCATGCGCTGGGCCAGCGCGTCGATGGCGCGCTGCAAATTCAGCGTGGTGGCCCAGGGATGGGTTTTCAAGGTGTTGGCATGGTTGACCAGGTGCATCACGCGGCCTTCGGCATCGAAGCGCTCGGCAAGCACGCGGCTGACCATGGTGCTTTCCCGCAGGAACACATCTTCCGCGGCATAAGGGGCAAACACCAGGCCGTAGACGTCGGTGATACCGCGGCGCTGCGGCTCGATGGCGGCCATCGTCTTTTCCATCAGCGCCTGCTGCTCTTCAAAAACCTGCTGGCTCAGCTGCAGGCGGGGCCGGCTGTCTTCGGTGGCCTGGCTCGCGTAGTCCACCCCCCAGGTACGCGCCTCGAATTGCCAGGCGGACACGCCTGTGGTTGCCAGCAAGACCAGCGCAAATACGGCAGTCCGCCAGGTCCATCCGGCGAAACGCACGAAGAGGAAAAGGCTCACGCCAAGCGCCCAGACCGTCACCGCCGAATAGAACGCCCAGTAAAACCAGGGAGCCGAAAACACCGCCGCCTTGATCCAGCCGTGCGCAATCGCAGCAACCACGCCCTGGGCGACGAACACGTTGGGCAGCGCTGACGCCAGCCACAGCGCGATAAAGGCCGCCACGCCGCGAGGCGGTTGATCATCAGGAATCGGCTCCCCCGCGTCAGGCGCAGGCACAACTGGCGAAGCAGGAAAAGCCCACCACGCCAGGCCAATCCCCAACCCGATGGTCCACCATGTCGACAACCAGGCCTGCAGGTTAAAAACCGCAGGACCTGCAACTTCCAGCCGCATCAATGCAACTTCCGTTGCTGAGACCAGAACCGCAATGCCCAACACTTGCAAGGGCGTCGGCGTTTTCCCCGCCACGCGGACGGGGAGGAAAAACGCAGCACGGAGCCCCTCTGCTATCCAGCGTGATGTGCTCAGCCAGCCGGAGGTATCAGGACGATCGCGGTCCGCCTGGCTCAGCATGGGTTCCGGGATGCCAGGCGAGGTGTGTTGAACGTGGGCGTCGTGCATGGCGGCATCATGCCATGACAGATTCAGGACTCAGCGCCCACCATGCGAGGGTGGGGGCCAGCCAGTTCGGGCTGCAGCTTGAGCCGCTGTGGGTTGGCATAGCAGACAAAGCGCTTGTTGGTGGCGCGGCCGATGGCGCACAGGCCCACTGTCTGTGCGACCTGGTGACCCATCTGCGTGATGCCGCTGCGCGAAACCACAATGGGCACACTCATCTGGGCAGATTTGATGACCATTTCGCTGGTGAGGCGGCCGGTGGTGTAGAAGACTTTGCTTGCTTCGTTTACAGATGGGCTGTCTTGCATTGCCATCCAACCCGCTATGGTGTCTATCGCGTTGTGGCGGCCAACGTCTTCAACAAATAGAAGCATTTCAGGGTCGCCCGCCGTCATCGCAAACAATGCACACGCATGCACCGAGCCGGCGGATTTGTACGTCGTTTCCTTGAGCCGTATGGTGTTGACGAGGGAATACAGCTGGGCCTGGGTGATGTGCGCATCTGCGGGCAGCACGATGCCATCGACCTCGTCCATCAGGCCGCCGAACACACTGCCCTGCCCACAACCCGTGGTGACCACGCGGCGCGAAGTCTTCTCCTCAATGTCTTCAATACCGCGGTGTGTCTTGACAGCGGCTGCGCCCACATCCCAGTCGACGGTGATGGATTCGATATCGGCGACGTCCTTGACGAGCCGCTGGTTGCGCAGGTAGCCGAGTACCAGCAACTCGGGATGGGCACCCAGGGTCATGAGCGTGACGAGCTCGCGCTTGTCGACATACACAGTGAGTGCGCGCTCGGCGGGGATGGCGACTTTTTGCGCTTCACCGTATTCGTTGACGGCGTCGACCTCGCACGTCAGGGGCGCCTGGGCCATGGTGAGGCGCGGGAGACGGGGAAGGGTCGGTGTCGAGGCGGTCATGAGGGAAGACTACAACAAAAAAGCCGGCCCCTTGCGGAGTCGGCTTTTGGGAAAGCGAATACGTCCGGGAGTGGGTCAGGACTTCTTGGCGGGATTAACGACCGCATCGGGCTGTTTGGTGCTGGGCGGGCTGGTGGCCGTGCCTGCGGGTGAATGTGCGCCGGCCGCTTCGATCGGCTTGGCTTCAGGCGGGGTGTAGACGAAAGCGCCGGGATCGGCACAAGCGGGCGCTGCAGCAGGCGGCTTCGTCTCTTTGCCGGCGGCCTTGGCCGTTTTGTAATAGCTGGCGGCGACCTTGTCCTGCGACTTGCACAACTGGTAAGCATCGACCTTGCCGCTCCAGGCGGTCTTGGCGGCGGCTTCAGCGGCCTTGGCCTTGGCTTCGTCGCTCAGGGCGGGCAGCTTGGCCAGCGACGCGGCCGATGCGGCGGCCAGCAAGCTCATGATCAGAATTTTTTTCATGGGATTCCTCACTACAACTCTTGTGGCTTATGCCTGTACCGTCTGGCCGGGCGGGTCAACAGGTTTGCTGCGCTGGGCCGGGATGTTGCCGGCCTTGACTTCGTCGTACCAGTATTCGTGGTGCTCACGAGCCCAGGTTTCGTCGACATAGCCGGTCCGCATCGCCTTGTAGGCGCCCTGCATGCCGATGGTACCCAGGTAAATATGGCCAAGGAACAAACACATCATGAGCACGGTGGCCACGGCGTGCACCATGTGTGCGACCTGCATCGTCGAGCGCTCATAGATCAGGCCAGGCAGCAGCTTGTCGAGCACAAAGCCCGACGACACCACCACGATGCCCAGGAAGAACACGCCGCCCCAGAAGATAAGTTTTTCGCCGGCATTGAAGCGGTTGGAAGGCGGTTCTTCGCCGCCAGTGATCAGGCCACCGCCTTTGGCCAGCCAGTGCAGATCGCCCTTTTGCGGCCAGTTGTCGCGCAGGAAGGTCAGGAACACGATCACCAGCGACACCGCGAACAGCGGGCCGGCGAAGTTGTGCATGGTCTTGAGAGTCCAGGTCAGCCAACCGAAGAGCGCTCCACCAATGACGGGCAGCAGGAAGAATTTGCCGAATGCCATGACCAAGCCTGAGACGGCCAGGATGCAGAACGCAATCGCGTTGGACCAATGCGCGGCACGCTCAAACGGCGTGAAGCGTTCGATCTTGCGCCCGGTGTCGACGCCGTGGGTTTTGATCGAGCCCTTGCTGAAGTAAAAAATCGCGATGGCCAGCAACACGATCAGAAACAGTGAGCCGCCGTAGGGAATGATCCAGTTGTTACGCACCTGGCGCCAGGCTTCGCCGGCGTTGGTCAGGCGTGAGCCGGGGTACTGCACAAAGGGCTGGATCAGGTTGCCGGCCTCGGGCGCTTCGCTCTTGGGCAGGCTGCTGTAGCCGGTGACGCCCTCGCCCACCTGGCGCCACATGGGCGCGTTGTTGCCCGGTTGCACCTTGGCGCGTTCGCCATTGGTCTGTTTGGCGTAGTTGGGGTCGGCGCTGGCCTCGGGCTTGACCTCAAAGATGTTCTGGCCCTGGATGCCACCGGTGGCGGCGGGAGCGGTGGCCGGCGCGGCGGTGGCCGGCTGGGCCGCAGGCGCTTGCGCACAGGCAAGTCCCGCCAGGCTGGCCGCTATGAAAAATATAGCTGTTCGCGCACGATACATAAGGCCTCCGGTCACTTTTTCGAGCTACCGATCTTGTTGTACTCGTTCTGGCTGTTCTGCGCGCGGGCCTTGAGGCCTTGCTCCCAGCTGGTCTTGTCGCCGGCCTTCCAGCCCGGCGCCGCAAACTGGTTCTGCACGCCCTGATAGGCGGCGCCGTCGCTTTTCACACCGCTGCCCAGGGTTTGCGGTTTTTCGCCGCAGGCCGACAAAGCCGACAAGGAGAGGGTCAAGACAAGAAGGCGCATCATGATTTGGCTCCTGCGGGCGGCTGGCCTGCCTGTTTGGATCCGTAGGCCGTGCCCCAGCCCCAGACTTCGGCGCCCTTGCCGCGTTGCACCACACGGTTGCGGAAGATGTCGGCGACCACATCACCGTCGCCGGCGAGCAGCGCCTTGGTCGAACACATTTCGGCGCAGGCCGGCAGCTTGCCTTCGGCCAGGCGGTTGCGGCCGTACTTCTCAAACTCGGCCTGGCTGCCGTTGACTTCGGGGCCGCCGGCGCAGAAGGTGCATTTGTCCATCTTGCCGCGCACGCCAAAGGTGCCGGCAGCCGGGAACTGCGGCGCGCCGAAGGGGCAAGCGTATGAGCAATAGCCGCAGCCGATGCAGACGTCCTTGTCATGCAGCACCACACCCTCTTCCGTGCGGTAAAAGCAGTTGACGGGGCAGACAGCCATGCAGGGTGCGTCGCTGCAATGCATGCAGGCCACCGAGATGGATTTCTCGCCGGGCACACCGTCGTTGAGCGTGACCACGCGTCGGCGGTTGACACCCCACGGGACTTCGTTTTCGTTTTTGCAGGCGGTGACGCAGCCGTTGCATTCGATGCAGCGCTCCGCGTCACAAACAAATTTCATGCGTGCCATGGTTAAGCCCTTTCGACGTTACAGATCGTCGTTTTTGTTTCTTGCATCATCGTCACGCTGTCGTAGCCGTACGTTGTTGCCGTGTTGACCGCCTCGCCCCGCACCACTGGCGCTGCGCCGTTGGGGTAGTAGGCCAGCATGTCAGCGCCCTGCCAGCGTCCCGAGAAGTGGAAGGGCATCCACACCGTGTCGGGGCCGACGCGCTCAGTCAACATCGCTTGCACGTTGAGGCGTGCACCGGTCGGGCTGTTCAGCCAGACACGTTCACCGTTCCGGATGCCGCGGTCCGACGCAGTCTTCGGATTGATTTCGACGAAGGCTTCCTGCTGCAGCTCGGCCAGCCAGGGGTTGGAGCGGGTTTCTTCGCCGCCGCCTTCGTACTCGACCAGCCGGCCTGAGGTCAGGATGAGCGGGTACTTTTCGCCGACCTTGTCCGCGATGTTCTTCTGCTGAATCGTCTTGTAGAGGGTGGGCAGGCGCCAGAACGCTTTCTTGTCGTCGTGTGTCGGATACTTGGCCATCAGGTCGGCCCGCGTGCCGTAGAGCGGCTCGCGATGCTGCGGGATGGCATCAGGGAAGTTCCACACCACGGCACGCGCCTTGGCATTGCCGAACACGTGGCAGCCGTGGACCTTCATGGTGACGCGGATGATGCCGCCTGATGAATCGGTCTTCCAGTTCTTGCCTTCGGCCGCGGTTTTTTCGGCGTCGGTCAGGTCGGCCCACCAGCCCAGCTTCTTGAGCAACAGGTGGTCGAACTCGGGATAGCCTGTCGTGATGTCGGCGCCCTGCGAATAGGAGCCGTCTTCGGCCAGCAGGTTGACGCCGTCTTTTTCAACGCCGAAGTTGGCACGGAAATTACCGCCGCCGTCCATCACATGCTTGGAGGTGTCGTACAGGTTGGGTGAACCGGGGTGCTTGAGCTCGGGGTTGCCCCAGCAAGGCCAGGGCAGACCGAAGTAGTCACCGGTTGTGTCGTAGCCGGTGGCCTTGTCCTTGCCGCCTTTGGACTTGAGGGTCTTGACGTCGAACAGGTGCATGTTGCGCATGTGGGCCTGCAGGCGCTCCGGGCTCTGGCCGGTGTAGCCGATGGTCCATACGCACTTGTTGATCTCGCGCAGGATGTCGTCCGGCACGGGCTCGTCCATGCCCTTGACCTTTTGCATCTTGTAGTTCTTCGACAGCTCCTTGGCGAAGCCGAGTTTTTCGGCGAACTGGTGCATGATCATGTGGTCGGTGCGGCTCTCCCAGAGCGGCTCGATCACCTTTTCACGCCACTGGAGGGACCGGTTGGAAGCTGTCACCGAGCCGCTGGTTTCAAACTGGGTGGCGGCAGGCAAGAGGTAAACCGCGCGTTTGGGGTTGAGGTCTTCCGCCTTGCCGGGCATGGCCGCCATGGCGGCGGTGGCCGACGGGTACGGGTCCACCACCACCAGCAAGTCCAGCATGTCCATCGCCCGCTTCATCTCGAGGCCGCGCGTTTGCGAGTTAGGCGCATGGCCCCAGAAGAAGACGCCGCGCAGGTTGGAGTCCTGGTCGATGAGCTCGTTTTTCTCCATCACGCCGTCGATCCAGCGCGAGACCGTGATGCCGGGCTTGCCCATCATGGCGGCCGATGCGTAGCGCCCCTTGATCCAGTCGAAGTCCACACCCCAGGTCTTGGCAAAGTGCTTCCACGAGCCCTCTGCAAGGCCGTAGTAGCCGGGCAGTGAATCGGGGTTGGGGCCGACGTCGGTCGCGCCCTGCACGTTGTCATGGCCGCGGAAAATATTGGCGCCGCCGCCGGACACGCCGATGTTACCCAGCGCCAGCTGCAGGATGCAGGAGGCGCGCACGACCGCATTGCCGGTGGTGTGCTGCGTCTGGCCCATGCACCAGACGACGGTGCTGGGACGGTTCTGGCTCATCATGGTGGCCACCTTGAGCGTGGTGGCCTCGTCCACGCCGCAAGCCTCCAGCACCTTGTCCGGCGTCCACTTGGCCATTACGTCGGCCTTGACCTTGTCCATGCCGTAGACACGGTCGTTGATGTATTTCTTGTCTTCCCAGCCGTTCTTGAAGATGTGATACAGCACACCGAAAAGAAAGGGGATGTCGGAACCGGAGCGGATGCGGACGTACTCGTCGGCCTTGGCCGCCGTGCGGGTAAAGCGCGGGTCGACCACGATCATCTTGCAGCCGGCCTCCTTGGAGTGCAGCATGTGCAGCAGGCTGACCGGGTGGGCTTCAGCGGCGTTGGAGCCGATGTACAACGCGCACTTGCTGTTTTGCATGTCGTTGTACGAATTGGTCATGGCGCCGTAGCCCCAGGTGTTGGCAACGCCGGCCACCGTGGTCGAGTGGCAGATGCGGGCCTGGTGGTCGCAGTTGTTGCTTCCCCAGAAGCTCACGAACTTGCGCATCAGGTAGGCCTGCTCGTTGTTGTGCTTGGAGGAACCCACCCAGTACACCGAATCAGGGCCACTTTCCTTGCGCAGCTCCAGCAGCCTGGCGCTGATTTCATTGAGCGCGGTATCCCAGCTGATGCGCTCGTACTTGCCGTTGACCAGCTTCATCGGGTAACGCAGGCGGTACTCGCCATGGCCGTGTTCGCGCAGCGCGGCGCCCTTGGCACAGTGGGCGCCCAGGTTAATGGGGGAGTCAAACACCGGCTCCTGGCGAACCCAGACGCCGTTTTCAACGACCGCATCGACAGCGCAGCCCACCGAGCAGTGGGTGCAGACGGTGCGCTTGACTTCGATCTTTCCTGTGCCGTCGCCGGCGCCCGGTGTGGCGGCCTTGGCCTTTTTGACCAGGGTTAATTGCGTGGCAGCCAGGCCGACGCCGACCCCCAGGCCGGAGCGCCGCAGGAAAGCGCGGCGGTCCATGGTAGGCAGCGCGTTGGACAGGCCCCGCGACAGGCTTTGCACAAAGCGCGCGGAACCCGCGCGATGCACGGGATGGACGTCAGAAGATTTTTTCGTGAGCAGCATGAAGCTCTCCGTAGAAGGTGAAATCGGGGGCCGGTCGGACGGAACTGGAAGCCAGGGCTACCTAGATGCGGGTGGTCTTGTAGTAGCGCTTGACGTGTTCCGAGAGGCTGTAGCCGCCGCCTTTTTCAGGGGCCGGCTTGGGCTCTGGAAGTTCGGCTTGCTGCAGTGCCGGTGCGCCGGGCAAAGCGACGATGGCCGCAGCGGCCGCGCCGGTGGCGGCTGCGCCGAAAAAGAATCCCCTGCGTGAGGGTTTTGGCTGGCTGTCCTGCATGAGTAATCTCCAGGGGAAGGCTTGCTGGCTATGTAACCGTTTGCATAGTACTGTAAGGCAGAGCGCTGGGCACCACAATGGTTAGCGCCGCGCAACACTCAAGTCTAGGGAAAACGATAGGCGATCTTATTGTCGGCCCGGCGGATCTGGCCGATTGGCCATTCAAAAGCTGTCTCATTTTGAGAAAAAAAGTTCATGCGCGCCTCTCAGGCCAGCATGTCGAAGCCCTGCGCTTCAACACTGACGAAGGTCTGCGTGAAGGCCGCCAGCGCCGCATAAAACCGGGCCTTGGGGTGTGCGGTAATGGCTTCGCACATCAGCGGCACCCAGGGCTGGACATGGCGCGCGAAAAATTCGCGCTGCCGCGTGAGATTGGCGACCTCCATGTCGTCACCGGCAATCAGGTAGCGCATGACTTCGCACAGGTAGGCCACGTGGTCTTCGGTTTCGGGCATGGCCTCGTCACGCGCCAGGCCCAGCGCGGCAATGTCGGTGCGCAAGGCCGCCAAAGGCTTCTCATTGAGGAAACCGCTGAGGTAGTGCGAACCAAAGAGGTACACCTCAGGCTTGCCAACGCCGCCGAACAGGGCGTCGTGCTCCCGCGTGATATCTGCAAGGCTCTGCGTGCGGGCGGCGGCCACGAGTTCGCTCCACGAACTTTCAAGCAGCCCGCCGGCGGCGGGTGCCTCGGTCACGGCAATGCGGAGGTTTTCATGCAGCTCCGCCGAAGGCGCAGCGTAGTAAAGCGCGGCCAGCAGCCCATAGACTTCGGCCCGCGCGGTTTCTTCGTCCAGGGTGGAGGCGGTGAGTTGGGCTTGCGTCATGGTGCGTCTGGTTTTATGGGCTTACCGGATGTCGGTGATCTTGAGTTCGTTTTCGGCGGAGTAGATGTCGATGACCCGGCAATCACCGCACATCTTGAGGCGATCTGCTGCCGCGCCCTGGAACATCGCATGCCCCGCGAGCTTGCCCAGCATGGATTCGATGGCCTTGAGCGTGCCGAAGGGTTTGCTGCAGCGTATGCACTGGTAAGGCAGGCTTTCATTGAGCACGCGCGCCTCTTTGCGCTGCGGCGTGAGCAGCAGGCGCGGCTGCAGCGTGATGGCGTCCTCAGGGCAGGTGGTGGCGCACAGGCCGCACTGCACGCAGTTTTTTTCGATGAACTTGAGCTGGGGGCGGTCCGGGTTGTCTTGCAGTGCGCTGGCGGGGCAGGCGCTCACGCAGCTCAGGCACAGCGTGCAGGTGTCTGCGTTGACGGTCAGGCTGCCGAAGGGCGAGCCTTTGGCGGGCAGCGCAATCGCTTCGGGCAGGGCGGCGGGCGCCTGGCTCATGAGGTGGTCCAGCGCCATGTCGAGCGTGCTGCGCTTTTCTTGCGCCACGGCAAAGCGCGCCGCAGTGGCGGGCACTGTGGGACGGCCGCGCGCCAGTGACTGCAGGCTGGCGTCCAGCCCGGCGATGGCATCAGCGCCCTCCCCGGCCTGCACCAGATGAAGGTGCACGCCGGCATAGCCCAGGCCATTGAGCAGGGTTTGCGCCACGCGCATCTGCTCAGCCAGGCCTTCAAGGTATGCCGGCGCTTCTTCACGCGTTACCAGTACCGCCACTTGCGACGCGCCGAAGGCGATGGCGCTGAGCCACAAATCCAGGCCCACGCTGGCCGTGTGCCACAGCGCCTGAGGGATCACATTGGCCGGCACGCCCCGCACGGTTTTTTGCAGCCGCGCGGCGCGGCCCAGAGCCTCGACCGCCTGCTGGCCGCTGTCCTGGCTGTGAAACAGCAGCACCGGTTGTGTGCCGCCGGCTTTGGCGTACGCCGACAACAGGGTCTTGATGCGTACGCCCTGCTCGCTAGCGCGCGGGTAGGCATAAGTGAGCGCACCCGTCGGGCAGACGGTGGTGCAGGCGCCACAGCCTACGCAGAGATTGGGATTGACGACGATCTGCTGGCGCTTTTTCTCGCTGCTGACGGCGCCGGCCGAGCAGATGTCGATGCAGGCGTTGCAACCCACGGTTTCGTTGCGGCTGTGGGCGCAGAGTTTTTGTTTATAGGCAAAAAATTTGGGCTTTTCAAACTCGCCCACCATGTCGCGCAGCTTGACCACGGTGGCCAGCAAGCCGGGTGAGGCGAGGCCGGCGGAGGCATTCAGGGCGAAGTAGCCTTGCGGTGGCGCATGTAGCGCGACCAGCGGTTTGGCGCCGAGGTCGAGCACCAGGTCAAATGCTTCCGTGAGTGTTTGCGGCGAGCGGTTGAAGTCAATGGCACCGGCCACCTTGCACACGGCCACACAATCACGGTGGGATGTGCATTTGGCCGCGTCAACCTGGTAGCTCAGGTCGATGGCGCCTTCGGGGCACACGGCGACGCAGGCATTGCATCGTGTGCAAAGGTCCAGGTCGATAGCGTTGGTCTTGTCCCAGCTCGCCTCAAACGCACCCAGCCAGCCTTTGAGCGCGAGCCGCTCACCGCTGATCACAGGATATTTGCGTTCTTGCGAGGGAAACCCGGTCTGCGCCTGGGACGAAACGCCCTGGGCGAAGATGGTCACGTCCAGCGTGTCGGCCACAAGGGCCGCCACCTGCTCGGCCTGGTCGATCGTGCCCACGATGAGCAGGCGCCCGGCGCTTTTGTAGGTGACAGTCGACACCGGTTCGGCATCCGGCAAATGCGCCGCGGCAAGCAGGGCTGCGATTTTTGGCGTGGCGCTGGCAGCGTCTTTGCTCCAGCCGCCGGTCTCGCGGATATTGACGAACTTCACCACCGAGGTGACGCCCTGGGTCTGCTCGCCCACTTCGGCAAAGAGCCGCTTTTCCTGGGTACAGGCCACGACGACATCGTCGCCGGACTGCGCCGCCTTCTGGAAGGCGCCCACCTCACGGCGGCACAGCGCCGAATGCAGCGTCAGGGTTTCGTTAAGTGCCGCGCCCAGCGCCTGGGGCTGGAGCGGCATGGTCTGGTTGCAGTCGCAAATCAGTGTGGGCATGGTCTTCTTGGCTGGCACCGGCCGGGTCGGGCTGGGATTGGCTGGTTGATAAAGCGCCTGGCGCTTGCGACGGGGCTATGTCCGGATTTTCATAGGACTGTGCCACGGTTTCGCCCGTGGGGTTATTGGCGCTTTCCCGTGGCAGGTAGGCGGGGTCGTCTTGCGGGCCGGTGATTGAGCCTTCAGCCTGCTTGTCGTTGTCTTTTTCTTTCCCTTTGTCCTCGTCGTCATCAAAGAGGTTGAGAAACTTCGCACTGGTCATCTGCCGCAGCATGGACTCGGGGATGGGGTCGGATTTGGAATAGTCGTCGATATAGATATCCAGGCCGTCCATCACATTGAAATGCGGGTCGGTAAAGAGCTGCTTCATGGCCGCGTTGCGCACATCAGGTGTCACACCGCCGGCCATGAAAGGCTTGAAGTCGGAATCCTTGGTCAGCAGTTTGGCGTCTGCCAGTGTGAGCGCCTTCTTTTCCGGTGGCGGCTCCACGGGTTCCTGTTGTGCCTGGCTTTGTGCGGCGGGTGCCTTGGCATCCGCTGGCGGCGGGGCGTGCGCCACCGGCTCTTCCAGCGGTTTTCCCTGCGCGATGTCAACCTTGCGGCGGGACCACCGCCCCAGAAAACCTGTGGGCTCGTCAGCCATGCTGGCCCCCACCGGTTTTCTTTTCGGTGCTCACCCGCGCCGGATTGCCAAAGCGGTCCGTCAGCGGCTTAAAGCTTTGCGGACGCTGCCGGCGCTTGACCTCCGGCACGTAATGCTGCTCCACAAACTGCTGCAGCCACTGCACGACCTGCGGCGGCGCGGGCACCTGCTCTACCGTTTCCTGCGCATCCAGCCAGCGGCCGGCGTCGTGATAACTCAGGGTGACGATCTGCGGCACTGCGATAGGTTCATCAGCCAGCAGGGCTTCTTCTTCCATGCGCCAGACCACCCAGAAGCAGGGCTGCGCGGTGGTGACGTTGAGGTAGTAGCCTTCACCGTCGTCGGTGAACAGCTCGACCTTGAAGCCGGGGTGCAACCAGCGCTCTTCGCGCTCGTCTTTGAGCAGCAGGCGCGGCGCGGCGCCAAAACCGTCTTCGTGCGGCACGATTTCATCGAGCGACCAGCGCCAGGGCTGCCAGCGATTATCGATGCGCTCGCGGCGCATGACAACGGCCACGGCGGTGCACGCCCGGTGCAGCGTGGCATCTGTTTCAGGGGACTGCAGCAGGAAATCCGACATGCCCGCAGTGTACGGCGGGCAAAAGCGGACCGTTCGCAATAACCCTGTCCCCAATAAACCTCTAGACCAGCAAGGACCGGTGTTCCAGGGCGGCACGACGCACCACGTCGCTGATCCCGTCGCCGCCGTTACCTTCTATCAACTCCAGCAGTGCCTTGCGCATGCGAGGGTCCCAGAATTTCTTGAGGTGCATGGCCAGTTCCTGCAGGGCTTCCGTGCGGTCAGGCATGGTTTCAAAGAATGCGCCGATCTGGTTGACCATGCGGATCAGGTTGTCGTTGTTCACAGGATGTACTCCAGGTTGACGCGCTCTTTGTGGCTGTACACGGAAAGATCTTCCCCGCGCACAAAGCCCAGAAGCGCCACGCCGGCGGTTTGCGCCACATCAATCGCCAGGCCGGTCACGCCAGATACAGCCGCCAGCAGTGTCACGCCGGCCATGGCGGTTTTGTGCACCATCTCATAGCTGGCGCGGCTGGTGACGACGATAAAACCTTCGTTGGCTTTCACACGGCGGCGCTGCAGCGCGCCTATCAATTTGTCCAGCGCGTTGTGCCTGCCGACGTCTTCACGCAGCACCACGATGTCGCCGTCCGCATTGCACCACGCGGCCGCATGGGTGGCGCCGGTGGCGCTGAGCAGCAATTGCTGCTCGCGCAGGTTGACCAAGGCGCGGGTGATGGCGCTCGCTTCAAACTCAGCGCCGCCTTGCAGGCGCGGCGGCAGCCGCACTGCATGCGCCAGGCTTTCCGTACCGCACAGGCCGCAACCGGTGCGGCCCGTCATGCTGCGGCGCCGGTCTTTCAGCCGTGCAAAGGACGATGCCGCGATGGTCAGGTGCAGTGTCTCCCCCTGCTCGCTGCTGGACTGTTCAATGTCGTGAATCTGGGTGTAATCGTCCACGATACCTTCGGTGACGGAAAAGCCGAAGGCAAAGTCCTCCAGGTCCGAGGGGCTGGCCAGCATCACGGCATGCGAGATGCCGTTGTACTCCAGCGCCACAGGCACCTCTTCAGCCACCCAGTCCGAGCGGTCGAACGCGCGATGCGCCCGCACCCCCGTCACAGGGGCTTCACGGCAACCTTCAACTACCTGCATGAGCGGCCTCCGCTGCAGAGCTGCCCGCCGGTTGTGACGCTGCATCCAGCAACTGCAGTTGCTGCTTGTTGAAGCGCGAGTAGGATTTTTGCCATTCGGACGGTTGCGCCACCGGCATCACCTGCACCGCCGTGACCTTGTATTCCGGGCAGTTGGTGGCCCAGTCGGAGCTGTCGGTGGTGATGACGTTGGCGCCCGATTCGGGGAAGTGGAAGGTGGTGTAGACCACGCCCGGCTGCATGCGTTCGGTGACCACCGCGCGCAGCACGGTCTGGCCGGCGCGGCTTTCAATGCCCACCCAGTCGTCAGGCTTGATGCCCCGGTCTTCCGCGTCGTGCGGATGGATCTCCAGCCGGTCTTCGCTGTGCCACTGGTTGTTGTCGGTGCGGCGCGTCTGGGCACCCACGTTGTATTGCGACAGGATGCGGCCGGTGGTGAGCAACAGCGGGAATTTGCGCGTGACCTTCTCGTCGGTGGCCACGTACTGCGTGATGATGAAGCGGCCCTTGCCGCGCACAAAACCATCCTTGTGCATGAACTCGGTGCCGAGCTCTGCCGTGTCTTCATTGCACGGCCACTGCACGCTGCCGTGCTTTTCGATCTTGGCGAAAGTTACCCCCCGGAAGGTCGGCGTCAGCGCCGCGATCTCCGCCATGATGTCGCGCGGATGCACATAGCTCATGGGGTAGCCCAGCGCATTGGACAGCTTGACGGTGACTTCCCAGTCGGCCAGCCCTGCCTTGGGTGGCATGACCTTGCGCACGCGCGAGATACGCCGCTCGGCATTGGTGAAGGTGCCGTCTTTCTCCAGGAAAGAAGAACCAGGCAGGAACACGTGTGCGTACTTGGCGGTTTCATTCAGGAAGATGTCTTGCACCACGATGCATTCCATCGACGTAAGCGCCTTGGCCACGTGCTGGGTGTCCGGGTCGGACTGCACAATGTCTTCGCCCTGGCAGTACAGGCCCAGGAAGCTGCCCGCCACGGCCGCGTCAAACATGTTCGGGATGCGCAGGCCGGGCTCTTCGTTCAGCGTCACGCCCCAGGCTGTTTCGAATTCGGCGCGCACCGTGCTGTCGGACACATGGCGGTAGCCCGGCAGTTCATGCGGGAAGGAACCCATGTCGCAGGCGCCCTGCACATTGTTCTGGCCGCGCAGCGGGTTCACACCCACGCCTTCACGGCCGACATTGCCGGTGGCCATGGCCAGGTTGGCAATACCCATGACCATGGTCGAGCCTTGTGCATGCTCCGTCACGCCCAGGCCGTAATAAATGGCGGCATTGCCGCCGGTGGCGTAGAGGCGTGCGGCTGCGCGAACGTCTGCGGCCGGCACGCCGGTGACGGCTTCCATGGCTTCAGGGGAATTGTCGGGGCGGGCGACGAACTCGCGCCATTCGCGGAAGGATTTTTCGTCGCAGCGCTCGGCGATGTAGTCGTCGGCCAGCAGGCCTTCCGTCACCACCACGTGGGCCAGCGATGAGATCATGGCCACGTTGGTGCCGGGGCGCAGCTGCAGGTGAAATTCAGCTTCCACATGCGGGGAGCGCACGATGTCGATCTGGCGCGGGTCGACCACGATCAGGCGGGCGCCTTCACGCAGGCGCTTTTTCATGCGCGAGGCAAACACCGGGTGGCCGTCGGTCGGGTTGGCGCCGATGATGAGGATGACATCGGCTTTTTCGACCGACTTGAAGGTCTGCGTACCGGCGGATGTACCGTAGGTCTGGCTCAGTCCGTAACCGGTGGGCGAATGGCAGACGCGGGCGCAGGTGTCGACGTTGTTGTTGCCAAAGGCGGCGCGCACCAGCTTTTGCACCAGGTAGGTTTCTTCATTCGTGCAACGCGACGAGGTGATGCCGCCAATCGAATCCTTGCCGTGCTTGGCCTGGATGCGGTGGAACTCGCTGGCGGCGTAGTTGATGGCTTCGTCCCAGCTCACTTCCTGCCATGGGTCGCTGATGTTCTTGCGGATCATCGGCTTGGTGATGCGGTCCTTGTGGGTGGCGTATCCCCAGGCAAAGCGGCCCTTGACGCAGGCATGGCCTTCGTTGGCTTTGCCGTCTTTCCACGGCACCATGCGCACCACCTCATTGCCCTTCATCTCGGCCTTGAAAGCGCAGCCCACGCCGCAATAGGCGCAGGTGGTGATCTTGTTGTGCTCGGGCTGGCCCAGCATGATCACGGTTTTCTCCTGCAGCGTGGCGGTGGGGCAGGCCTCGACGCAGGCGCCACAGCTCACGCATTCGGATTCCATGAAGGGCTGGTCTTGGCCCGGCGACACGCGCGACTCAAAGCCGCGGCCGCTGATGGTCAGTGCAAACGTACCCTGGGTTTCTTCGCAGGCGCGCACGCAACGGTTGCACACAATGCATTTGGAGGCGTCGTAGCTGAAGTAGGGGTTGGAATTGTCGATTGCCGGCTTGCTCTCGTTGCGGAAATGGTTGGCGCCCTCCATGCCGTAACGTACTTCGCGCAGCCCGGTCACGCCGGCCATGTCCTGCAGCTCACAGTTGCCGTTGGCCGAACAGGTCAGGCAGTCCAATGGGTGATCAGAGATGTAGAGCTCCATCACGCCCTTGCGCAGCTCTTGCAGGCGCGGCGACTGGGTACGCACCTTCATGCCGGCTTCAGCCGGTGTGGTGCAGGATGCGGGGAAGCCCTTGCGCCCGTCGATTTCGACCATGCACAGGCGGCAGGAGCCAAAAGGCTCCAGGCTGTCGGTGGCGCACAGCTTGGGCACCTGGATGCCTGCGTCGACCGCCGCGCGCATGAGCGAGGTGCCCGCGGGAACCGTGACGCTTTCGCCGTCGATCTCCAGCGTAACTTCCTGCGCGGACTCGCGTTTGGGGGTGCCGTAGTCGGTTTCTTTGAGGTGTTCGAGCATGAAAGTCTCCTGTCCGTCTTGTGGGGGTGCTGCCGTTTCTGTCGATTCAGGCTGCTTTGCGGTCCGGCACAGTCATGCCAAAGTCCTGCGGGTAATGGTCCAGTGCCGAGAGCACCGGGAAAGGCGTCATGCCGCCCATGGCGCACAGCGAGCCGTGAACCATGGTGTCGCACAGGTCGCGCAGCAGCTTGATCTGCTGCGGTCGCTGCTCACCCGGGCCGTTGGCGATGCGGTCAATCACTTCCACACCGCGTGTGGAGCCGATGCGGCAGGGTGTGCATTTGCCGCAGGACTCAATCGCGCAAAACTCCATGGCGTAGCGCGCCAGGCTGGCCATGTCGGCCGTGTCGTCATGCACCACGATGCCGCCGTGGCCCACCACCGCGCCCACGGCCGCATAGGCTTCGTAGTCCAGCGGCGTGTCCCACTGCGATTCAGGCACATAGGCGCCCAGCGGACCGCCGACCTGCACGGCCTTGATGGGACGGCCGGAGGCCGAGCCACCGCCGTAGTCGTACATCAGCTCGCGCAAGGTCACGCCGAAGGCTTTTTCCACCAACCCGCCAAACTTGATGTTGCCCGCCAGCTGGATGGGCAAGGTCCCCCTGGAGCGGCCCACGCCGTAGTCCTTGTAGAAGGTTGCGCCCCGCGACAGGATGATGGGCACGGAAGCAAAGGTGATCACGTTGTTGATCACGCTCGGCTTGCCAAACAGGCCCTGGATGGCGGGGATGGGCGGCTTGGCGCGGACGATGCCGCGTTTGCCTTCGATGCTTTCCAGCATGGCGGTTTCTTCGCCGCAGACATAGGCGCCCGCTGCCTTGCGCACGTGCAGGTGAAAGCTGTGGCCCGAGCCGAGGATGTTGTCACCCAGAAAACCGCCAGCCTCGGCCACCTTGATGGCTTCGCGCATGGTTTCCACGGCGTGGGGGTATTCGGAACGGATGTAAACATAGCCTTGCGTCGCGCCGGAGGCGACAGCGGCAATCGTCATGCCTTCAATCAGCATGAAGGGGTCACCCTCCATCGTCATGCGGTCGGAGTAAGTGCCTGAATCGCCCTCGTCCGCGTTGCAGACCACATACTTTTGCGTGGCTTTCAGGTCCGCCACGGTTTTCCATTTGATGCCTGCCGGAAAGGCCGCACCGCCACGCCCGCGCAGGCCGGCGTCGAGCACCTGCTGCACGATCTCTGTGGCGGGAATCTCCAGCGCACAGCGCAAGCCGGCATAGCCTTCATGCGCTTCGTAGTCTGCCAGCGACAGCGAGTCCGTTATGCCCATGCGGGCAAAGGTCAGGCGCTCCTGCCTTTTCAGATACGGAATCTCTTCGGTGAGGCCCAGTTGCAACACGTGGACACCGCCCACCTGAAAACCGGCATCAAAAAGGCCGGCCACGTCCTCAACCTCAACCGGGCCGTAGGCGATACGGCCTGAACCGGTCTGAACCTCGACCATGGGCTCCAGCCAGAACAGGCCACGGGAGCCATTGCGCACCAGCTCAATGCCGATACCACGCTTTGAAGCCTCGGCGGTGATGGCTGCTGCGACCTCGTCAGCGCCCGCCGCCAGCGCAGCGGAGTCGCGGGGCACGTAAATCTTGATGCTCATGCAGCGCTCCCGGCTTGCGCCACCAGGCGGTCGAATTTTTCGATCCCGACGCGGGCATGGACCTTGTCGTCCAGCGTCATCGCGGGGGACTGTGCGCACAGTCCCAGGCAGTACACCGGCTCGACCGTGAAAGCGCCGTCTTTGGTGGGGCCGTGGCCGTCGCTGTCCAGGTGGGAGCAGGCATGTGACCAGAGGGCGTCTGAGCCCATGGCTTTGCAGCTCTCGGCGCGGCAGATTTGCACCACATGGCGGCCGGGCGGTTCGGAGCGGAAGTAGTGGTAGTACGTCACCACGCCATGAACCTCAGCCCTGGACAGGTTCAGGGCTTCGGCGATGGGTGGAACAGCGTCAGGCGGGATGTAGCCGAGCGCGTCCTGAATGCCGTGCAGTATCGGCATCAAGGCGCCGGGCATGTGCCTGGTCGACGCAATGACGCGTTCGACGGCCTGGCTTGCAACTTCATTCATCGTGTGGGACCCCTATCTCTGTCTATGCACAAAGTATGTGCAAGCGATGGGGTCACGTCCAATTGAATCGGGACACTGCCCTATTCACGGATTGAATGTATGCAAACGCTTGCCTAGGTTGGCTTGTTTCCCATGCTCTCTGGGTGCGCGCTGTAGTCAGCCGCGTGGCGCAGCCAGGCGGGCTCGGCAGCCAGCGCCATGGCCGCCTCCAGCGTGCGCGAGGGCCGGTCGCTGGCCTGCATCATGAAGCCGACAGGCGTCTCCACATCCGGCGTCAGGGGCAGGGCTTCGAGTTCGCGGTAACCCTGAACGGCGCACACCAGCGCGCCTGCCAGCACGCTGCAAACCTCGCCAACGACGACGGTCAGGGCGAGCGTCAGCATGGAGTTGGTTTCCATCACAGGCTTGACCGTGACGCCGGCGGCGGCAAAAGCGGCGTCCACCCGGGTGCGGCTGTGCATGTCGGGGGTCAGCAGGCACAGCGGCAACTTCGCGGCATCGGCCCAGGTCATGGGTGGGCCAAAACGCAACACATCGGGGCTGGGTTTGGCAGCGCGGCGCACCAGGAAATAACGCTCGGTGTATTGCGGCAAGGTGGTCAGCCGTGTGTTGCGCGCGCTCAGGCGCTCGGTGTAGCCCAGCGCCATGTCCAGCGACAGGTTTTCGAGCCGGGTTTCGATGTCATGCGAATTCAGCGACAGCACCACGGGCGTAATACCTGGGTGCCGGGCGTGCAGCATGGCGGCAAAGCGTGCGGCAATGGAAACCGCCGTGGGAACCACGCCAATCGTCAAATGGCCACGCGGGCTGTCCACCGAGCTGTCGAGTTGCTGCTTGAGGATCTCGCGCTCATGCAGCATGCGCCTGGCGCTGGCGAGCACGCGTTCGCCCTCTTCCGTAAACCCGACGAATGCACGCCCGCGAACCACGATAGCGGCGCCGAACTCGTCTTCCAACGCGCGCAGGGCATTGGACAAGGCGGGCTGCGTGATGTTGCAGGCCTGCGCCGCGCGGCCGAAGTGCTTGTGCTCGTCAAGCGCGGCCAGGTAACGCAGGGAGGCCAGCAGGTTCATGGCGTGACAACCTCAGGTGGTTTTCAGGTGTCTTCAGGTATTTTTGGAGATCGTGATGGTCGGAAACTTGGCAGAGAAATCTTTGGCTTTCGCGGCCACGGTGACGGCCATCTTGCGCGCCACGGCCTTGTAGATGCCGGCGACTTCGCCGTCGGGATCGGCCACCACGGTGGGACGGCCGTTGTCGGCCTGCAGACGGATCTGGATGTCCAGCGGCAAGGCGCCCAGGTAGTCCATCTTGTAGTCGGCCGCCATCTTCTTGCCGCCGCCTTCGCCAAAGATGTGCTCGGCATGGCCGCAGTTGCTGCAGATGTGCACCGCCATGTTTTCGACAATGCCCAGAATGGGCACGCCGACTTTCTCAAACATCTTGATGCCTTTTTTGGCATCCAGCAGCGCGATGTCTTGCGGCGTGGTGACGATGACGGCGCCCGTCATGGGCACGCGCTGCGACAGCGTGAGCTGGATGTCGCCGGTACCGGGCGGCATGTCGACGATGAGGTAGTCCAGGTCTTTCCAGTTGGTCTGGCGCAGCAGCTGCTCCAGCGCCTGGGTGGCCATGGGGCCGCGCCAGATCATGGCTTCGTCCTGCGCGACCAGGAAGCCGATGGACATGACCTGGATGCCGTAGTTTTCCATCGGCTCCATGTTCTTGCCGTCTACGCTCTCAGGCCGGCCTTCGATGCCCATCATCATGGGCTGGCTGGGGCCGTAGATGTCGGCGTCGAGCAGGCCGACGGTGGCGCCTTCGGCCGCCAGGGCCAGAGCCAGGTTGACGGCGGTGGTGCTTTTGCCGACACCGCCCTTGCCCGAAGCCACGGCGATGATGTTCTTGACGTTGGGCAACAGTTGCACGCCGCGCTGCACGCTATGGCTGGCGATCTTGAAGGTGACGTTGACGGAGACATTGCCGACCCCCGGCACGCCCTTGACGGCGGCGATCAGGCTTTTGCGCAGGCCGGCGATCTGGCTTTTGGCGGGGTAACCCAGCTCGACATCAAAGGAGACGTCGCTGCCGCTGAGCTGCAGGTTTTTCAGGGCCTTGGTGCTGACGAAGTCTTTGCCGGTATTGGGGTCCAGCACGGTTTGCACGGCGTTCAAGACGGCCTGTTGGTCCAGGGACATGGGGAAATACTCCGTTGAAACTCAGTGAATCTGACTGGCGGGCCGGGCGCTTTGAGGACGGTAACCGGCGGCAGGGGTTGGCGTGAAGTCTAACGCCGCGCCGCCAGCCCTGGGGTCATGGGGGCTTGCCGGGGCAGGCTCGAGGCTGGGCGACTTAAAATCGCGGGTTACCTGTCCCCTAGCCAAAAAGCACCCTTATGTCCCAGCGCCGCCTGTTTGTCACCACTGCCCTGCCCTATGCCAATGGCAATTTCCATATCGGCCACATCATGGAATACATCCAGGCCGACATCTGGGTGCGGTTCCAGCGCATGCAGGGCCATGCGGTGAACTTTGTGGGCGCCGACGACGCCCACGGCGCACCCATCATGATTGCCGCCGAAAAAGCCGGCAAAACGCCGCAACAGTTTGTGGCCGACATCGCCGCGGGCCGCAAGCCCTACCTGGACGGTTTTCACATCAGCTTTGACAACTGGCATTCGACCGACGGGCCGGAAAACCACCAGCTGGCGCAGCAGATCTACCTGGACCTGAAAAAGGCCGGGCTGATTGAGACCAAAACGATTGAACAGTTCTTTGATCCTGAAAAGAACATGTTCCTGCCGGACCGCTACATCAAGGGCACCTGCCCCAAGTGCGGCACCAAAGACCAGTACGGCGACAACTGCGAAAACTGCGGCGCGGTGTACGCACCCACGGACTTGATCAACCCGTATTCAGCCTTGTCGGGCGCAACGCCCGTGCTCAAGAATTCGGAGCATTTTTTCTTCAAGTTGTCCGACCAGCGCTGTGTGGACTTTCTGGAAAAGTGGACGCAAGACGGAAAGTTGCAGCCCGAAGTCGCCAACAAGGTCAAAGAGTGGTTCAGCGTGCGTACCAACCCCGACGGCACCCAAAGCGAAGGCCTGGGCGACTGGGACATCAGCCGGGACGCGCCTTACTTCGGAATTCAGATCCCGGACGCGCCGGGCAAGTACTTTTACGTGTGGCTGGACGCGCCGGTCGGCTACCTCGCCTCGCTGAAAAACCTGCTGGAAAAGCGCGGCGAAAACTACGATGCCTACATGGCCACACCGGGCCTGGAGCAGTACCACTTCATCGGCAAAGACATCGTCACCTTCCACACGCTGTTCTGGCCGGCCATGCTGCACTTCAGCGGCCGCAAGACACCGGACAACGTGTTTGTGCACGGCTTCCTCACCGTGAACAACGGCGAGAAGATGAGCAAAAGCCGCGGCACCGGACTGGACCCGCTCAAGTACCTGAGCCTGGGCATGAATCCCGAATGGCTGCGCTACTACCTGGCCGCCAAGCTCAATGCGAAGAATGAAGATATCGACTTCAATGCCGATGATTTCATGGCGCGGGTCAACAGCGATTTGGTGGGCAAATACATCAACATCGCCAGCCGCGCCGCGGGCTTTGTCGCCAAGCGCTTTGCCGGCAAGCTGGGCGAAGTGTCGGCCGACGGCATGGCGCTGCTGGACGCGCTGCGCGCCGCGAAGGAAACGATTGAGCCGCTGTATGAAGCCCGCGAGTTTGCCAAAGCACTGCGCGAAGCCATGCTGCTGACGGACCGCGTGAACGCCTACGTCGACCAGAACAAGCCCTGGGAGCTGGCGAAGCAGCAAGGCATGGATTCGCGCCTGCAGGATGTCTGCACGGTGTGCATCGAGGCCTTCCGCCTGCTCACCATTTACCTGAAGCCGGTGCTGCCTGCACTGGCGGCGCAGGTGGAAGAATTCCTGAAAGTCAAACCGCTGACGTTTTCGGACGCTGTCTCCAGCTTGGGTAGCGGCCATGTGATTGGCGACTACAAGCACCTCATGCAGCGCGTTGACATCAAACAACTTGAAGCACTGTTTGAGCCCCCAGCCCAGGCAGAACCGGCGCAAGCAGCTACTGATTTGATAGCAGAAGCCACTGTGCCCGGCGGCGAGGCCATCGCGCCTGTCATCACCATTGACGATTTCGCCAAGGTCGATTTGCGCATCGCAAAGATCGTCAACTGCGAACCCGTAGAAGGCTCGACCAAGCTGTTGCGCCTGACGCTGGATGCCGGCGAAGGCCGCATGCGCAACGTGTTCAGCGGTATCGCTTCAGCCTACAAGCCCGAAGACCTGGTCGGAAAACTCACGGTGCTGGTCGCCAACCTGGCGCCGCGAAAAATGAAGTTCGGCATCAGCGAAGGCATGGTGCTGGCCGCCAGCCACGCGGACGAAAAAGCCCAACCCGGCATCTATGTGCTGGAACCCTTGCCGGGCGCTACACCGGGCATGCGCATTCACTGAGTTTGCTGCGCAACGCCGCCTGCGTCAGGCCGGTGCCGAATTCCTGGCATCCGCCGCCCCGGCCGCAAAGCGCAGGCCGGTCCCCGAACGGCTGGAAAGCTCGCCAAGCACGAGGCCCAGCGAGTGCAGCAATTGCGTTGCATCGCCTTCCCTGAAGGGCGCTTCGGCCACCGCGACCTTGAACTGCAGCACGGTGTTGGGCGGCAGGCTGGGGCTGTCGGCCAGTCCGCGGGCAATCAACCGCTGGCCGATGTCGGTGAGCGCCCCGCGTGTCAGGTGCCCCTGCAGGATCAGCACAAAGTCTCCATCGCGGTGGCGGGCAACCGTATCGCCTTCCTGCGCAACGCTGGTCACGCAGGCGCCGGCCTGGACTACCGCGCTTTGCGCCGCTTCCATGCCGTAGTCCTGCCGGATATCAATGGAATTGCCCAGCCGGATGCGAACCACCGCGCCCGCGCCGGGGTCGCGCTGCTGGCGAATCAGCAGGGCATCGAGCCGCTGAAGCAGCACACGGTGATTGCCCAGGCCGGTCAACGGGTCCACACGCGTCAGCGCACCCACGCGCACCTGGTTGTCGCGCTTTTCGCGGCTGCGCAGGTACAGGGCCATCATCAGGAAAAGGATTTCCAGGGCGGCACCGATTTGCGCGCCGAATTGCGTGGCCGTGCCCAGAGACATCATGCCCTGCGTGCGCAGGATGGGGAAGATCGAGCCAACCGTAAGGCACACCATCGCGGCCATGACCCAGATACCCACGGCCGGCCGGCGCCAGGTGTACCAGGCGGAAACAAAAAGGTAAACGGCGATGCTTCCGATGTAGTAAGGCGTGGCCAGGTTGAAAGACGACTTGTTCCCCAGAGCCAGGAAGGCCAGCACGATCGCAAAGCCCAGAACGGTCATGGCCAGCAGCCCGCGGGAAAGCCAGGGCACATCGCGGTCAACCACCATCTGGCGCAGCACAAGATGCAGCAATGCGGCAGTGGCCAGCGACAGCCCCACGGGCGCGCAGTCGTTCCACCAGGCATTGCGGGGCCAGAAAAATTCTCCCGCCAGGCCAGTCAGCGACAACTGGCCAAGCGCCACGACCAGCACATAACCGGCATACAACAGGTGGATGGAATCACGCCACGAGACCGCGTGGAAAGCGCTCATCAGCGCCATCAGCAGCACCAGGCCGATGTAAACCCCCAGCAGGAGGTGCCATTGCTTGGACTGCTCGTGAAAACTGCCCGGATCGGACAGGACCCAGTGCATGCTGATCGGATAGTTGTGGGTGACCCGAAGGTAAGTGGGCCGCGTCTCACCGGGGCGCAGGAGCATCTCGAACGCCGGTGTCAGGTGGCGCACCGGCCACTCGGCTACGGGGATGGAATCACCTGAGCGCCTGATTTGCCATTGCTCCGCAGCGAGGGGGTCTTGCGAGGGGCGGTACAGCGAGACACTGTCCATGTTGGGGTGCGGTGTCGTGAGCATGACCCGGGTGGGCTGGCTCACCTCAGGCAGCGTCAACCGATACCACAAGGCACGCCCGTCGCCGGTCGGCATGATCTGTTCCGGCCTGGCCGGCTCGCCTTCACCGGCTTCAAAACGGCTGTGAACCTGCTCAAACGTCAGCGAACCGGTACTGTCGACCAGTACCAGCCCCTGGCCAACCACGTCGTAGCCCGCGGACGGCACGCTTTGTGCAACAACAGCCGCGACGGGGGAAGGCGGGACGGCCGTTTCCTGTGCAACAGCCGCAGCGTGGGCCAACAGCAAGGCCGCCAGGCAGGCAGAAAGGCGCGGCGGCATTGCAGACAAAAAACTTAAAAGGCCAAACAATCACTTCCCCAAAAAACCATACGCAGATGATCAAAACGGGACGACACTGATGATTCGGCCCTGAAATCACACGAAAAGTAACTATTTCTACCTAACAAAACCTTCTAATGTACCGAATGTTGAGGCTTCGAACAATGGAAAAAAGTCATACGGGACGCGCAATCTCCGCATTCTCGCCTGCGCGGTTATCTGCGCTGTCGTCCGGGCCATCATCCGCACCACCAGCCACGCAAATCCCGCACCACACGCCAGCCGCATGATGCATTTACCGGCCTATCTCGCCCCATTTCGCCCTCGCCTGTTTTCAGCGCTTGCCGGCTACACCCGCGAACGGTTTTTCAAGGATGCCGGGGCCGGCGTCACGGTGGGTATTGTGGCTTTGCCCCTGGCCATGGCTTTTGCCATCGCTTCCGGCCTCAAGCCCGAGGCAGGCATCTGGACGGCGATCATCGCAGGCGCATTGATCTCTGCGCTGGGCGGCTCGGCGGTGCAGATAGGCGGCCCGGCCGGCGCCTTTATCGTCATTGTCTACGGCATTCTTGAACGCTACGGCCTGGCCAACCTGCTGATCTCCACCGCTTGCGCCGGTGTGCTGCTCTTTCTGCTGGGCTTTTTCAAAATGGGCACGCTGGTGCGTTACGTGCCGGTGAGCATCGTGGTGGGTTTTACCAACGGCATCGCAGTGCTGATCGTGCTGTCGCAGGTCAGGGACCTGCTGGGCTTGGTGGTGCCCAAGATGCCGGCCGATTTTTTCTCGCAGCTGCGTGTGATCGGCGAACACCTGGACAGCTTCAACCCTTACGCGCTGGGGCTGGGGCTGGCCTGCCTGCTTGGCCTCTTTGTGTGGCCCAAGCTGTTTGCCGCACACACGCGAAGCGCCGGCGGTTTCACCACGCGCCTGATCAGGCTGATGCAGGCGGTCGAAGGCGTGCAGCTCAAGCGGGCCACGCGCATGGCGTCGCGCATGCCGGGGCCGATTGTGGCGCTCGTAACACTCACCGCCTTTGCTTATCTGCTGAGCCTGCCCGTGGAAACCATCGGTACCCGGTTTGGCGGTATCCCGCGGGCGCTGCCGGTGTTTGCCCTGCCCGATTTCTCCTGGGAAACAGTACGGCTGCTGGTGGCCCCCACCATCACCATTGCGCTGCTGGGTGCGGTGGAGTCGCTGCTCTGCGCGCGCGTGTCCGACCAGATTTCCGGCCTGCCGCGCCACGACCCCAACCAGGAGCTGATGGCCCAGGGCGTGGCCAACTTTGTGGTGCCTTTTTTTGGCGGCATGCCCGCCACCGGCACCATCGCCCGCACGGTGACCAACGTGCGCTCGGGCGCCACATCCCCCGTCTCCGGCGTGGTGCATGCCCTCACGCTGGCGGTCGTGGTGCTGGTAGCCGCCCCGCTGGCCGTGCATGTGCCGCTGGCGGTGCTGGCCGGCATCCTGCTGTATGTGGCCTGGAACATGGGCGAGTGGCGCGAATTCGCCCATCTGCGCCAGGCCAGCAGCCATTACCGGCTCATCATGCTGGGAACGTTTTTGCTGACCGTGGTCTTTGACCTGACGGTAGCCCTGCAGGTCGGCTTGATCCTGGCCTGTGTGCTGTTTGTACGGCGCATGAGCACCCTGTTTCAGGTGGTGGAGGTCTCGCGCAGCGCCGATGGCGCCAGCTTCCAGCTGTACGGCTCGCTGTTTTTTGGCGCGGTCGCCAAGCTCGACCCCATCCTGAACGTGGTGGAAAGCTCGCCCAAAGGCCTGGTGGTGCGGCTGGACGTGCAATCGCTGCAGTCGCTGGACACCTCCGGGCTCGATGTGCTGGAGCAGCTGCACAAGGCCATTGTGCTGCGCGGCGGCCGGCTGGTCATGGCAGGGCTCAATGCCCAGCCGCGGGCCGTGATGCAGCGCTCGGGCTTCCTGGAGAAAATTGAAACGCTATAAAAACAGGAGCTGCTTGCGCCCGTACCTATTGGGCTGCAGCCACTTTTTTTATATAAAACCCGGCACGTCAGCGATTGCCGCCTGAGGAGCTCGCGCTTTCATCGTCCACCGAGCCCGTGCTGACCACTTTCAGGTCCCGGTCAAACACCACGGTAAAGATGCGTGCCGCCGACGGGGGCTCCATATAACGCCAGTCGTAATGGGTTTCCTGCTTCAGCGCGTACGCGGTGACCTTCATCGGCTTGCCCAGCATTTTGCGCACCTGCTCCATGCGCATGCCGGGCTGCACCTTGGCAAAATTTTGCGGCGTCAGCACCTGCCGCAGCGCGCTCATCTTGCCGTCCGCGCCTATCGTGATCATGTAGTTGACCTTGCCCTCCGGCTGGCGGTTGTATTCGAAGGTGCGGGCGCCCGGCGCCGCCGCAGAGCCGGGCTGCGGCGTTTCGGCCATGTCGGCCGCTTCCCACACCTTCTCGGGCTCGCCAAAGCGGGCGCGTACATCGGCTTCCGTGGCCACGCCTTCTTCCAGTTCGGCAATGCGCTGCGCGTCGCACGCCACCAGACCCAGAACAAATGAGAGCAGACCCATACAGATGAACGTCCTGACGGAAAAAAGTGCCGAAAAGCCCGTTCGGGCCGGTGCAAAGGAGGGTGGGAAAGGTGGTAACAAGGAGCGCAAGGCAGACCCCGGTAAAATCAGCCAACTATACGATTCAGGCAGTTTAGACCCATGTCCCTCCTCAACTTCTTCCGCCGCTCCGACTACACCTCTGATACCACGCAGTTCATCGACCAGCTGAAGGCCAACAAGCCCACCCTGGAAGCCGAGCAACGCGCCGGGCGCGCGCTGCTGTGGGACAAGAACCTGAACCGCACCGAGCAGGCGGAATACGGCGAGGCCAAGGTGCCCCAGCAGCCTTACGTCTACGGCACCAGCAGCCACCCGAACGGAAAATAAGAAGACAAACAGGCCTTAAGCCCTTGCAGGACGAGCGCAAGCAGCTATATTTTTCATAGCAAATCTTTGGCGCATTCACCGCTTCGGCCTCTTTCATGTCCCAAATCCCTTTTTCACCGTCCCCCCAGGAGCTGCCGCCGGCCGCCGGGCAGGAGCTGTCCGCAGCCCTGAGCCCGGACATGCCCGCCGTGATCGACCAGGTGGCGCTGGCGCGCCTCTATGGCGAGCCGCTGTTTGCCATGCCGCACGACCTGTACATCCCGCCGGATGCGCTGCAGGTCTTCCTGGAGGCGTTTGAGGGACCGCTGGACTTGCTGCTGTACCTGATCCGCAAGCAGAACTTCAACATCCTCGACATCCCGATGGCGGCTGTGACGCGCCAGTACCTCACCTATGTCGATGAGATCCGCTCCACCAACCTGGAACTGGCGGCCGAATACCTGCTGATGGCGGCCATGCTGATCGAGATCAAGTCGCGCATGCTGCTGCCGCCCAAAAAGGTCGCCGAGGGCCAGGAGCCCGAAGACCCGCGCGCCGAGCTGGTGCGTCGCCTGCTCGAGTACGAGCAGATCAAGCTGGCCGCCCACAAGCTCAACGAAGTGCCGCAATTCGGCCGCGACTTCCTGCGTGCGCAGGTGTATGTCGAGCAATCGCTGCAGCCGCGCTTTCCGGATGTGCACATCGTGGACCTGCAGGACGCCTGGCGCGACATTGTCAAGCGCGCGCGCCTGATCCAGCACCACGTCATCAGCCGCGAAGAGCTCTCGGTGCGCGAGCACATGAGCATCGTGCTGCGCAAGCTGCAGGGCCGCAAGTTCCTCGAGTTCGAAGATTTATTCGACGCCACGCGCGGCATGCCGGTGCTGGTGGTGACTTTCATCGCGCTGCTCGAGCTCTCTAAAGAAGGCCTGCTGGAAGTGACGCAGGCGGAGGCTTTTGCGCCTATCTATGTGCGGCTGGCATACACGCCCGCCTAAATATTGCCCCCACGCTTTTCACTTCGTGTAATGCGCTGCCCCCCGAGGGGGCCGCTGCGCCTGCGGTCTGGCGAAGCCAGTCCCGCGGCCCCTGCTTGCATAAGAGCATTCTGCGCATCGTGAACAAACCTGGTTTCCATCTCAACGGTGAGTGACTTATCAATGACCTCCGACAGCCTGGGTTCACACAACTTCGACGTCCTCATCATCGGCAGCGGCCTGGCGGGCCTGTCTGCCGCGCTGCTGCTGGCGCCGGGCCGGCGTGTGGCGGTAGTGACCAAACGTGCGCTTGGCGATGGGGCCAGCGGCTGGGCGCAGGGCGGCATGGCTGCCGTGCTGGCCGAGGGCGACTCGCTGGAGCAGCATGTGAGCGACACGCTGGTCGCAGGTGCGGGTCTCTGTGACCTGCCTGCCACGCGCGCTGTGGTCGAGGGTGCGCCCGAAGCCATTGCCTGGCTGCGTGCGCTGGGCGTGGCCTTTTCCGAAGACGCCGGCCACCCGGGAGAGCTGCACCTGACCCGCGAGGGCGGCCACAGCCAGCGCCGCATCGTGCACGCGGCCGACGCCACCGGCGCCGCCGTGCAACGCACGCTGATGGAGCAGGTCCGCCAGACGCCCGGCATCACGCTCTATGAGCACCACATGCTGATCGACGTCATCACCGACCGGCATCTCAAACAAGCTGGTAACCGCTGCTATGGTGCCTATGTGCTCGACACCGCCAGCGGCGAGGTGCTGACCTTCAGCGCCGGCCACACGATCCTGGCCACCGGCGGCGCGGGCAAGGTGTATCTCTATTCCACCAACCCCGACACCGCTACCGGCGACGGCATTGCCGCGGCCTGGCGGGCCGGCTGCCGCGTGGGCAACATGGAGTTCATCCAGTTCCACCCGACCTGCCTCTACCACCCGGACGCGAAATCGTTTTTGATCACGGAAGCCGCGCGCGGCGAAGGCGGCAAGCTGCTGCTGCCGCCCTCGGCCGGCGGCGGGCGCTTCATGCCGGCGCACGACGCGCGGGCCGAACTCGCGCCGCGCGACGTGGTGGCCCGCGCCATCGACTTTGAGATGAAAAAGCACGGCCTGGACTGTGTGTACCTGGACATCTCGCACCAGAGCCCGGCTTTTCTGCAGGAGCACTTCCCCAACATCCTCAAGCGCTGCCTCGAGCTCGGTATCGACATCACGCGCCAGCCCATCCCGGTGGTGCCGGCCGCGCACTACACCTGCGGTGGCGTGGTAACCGACCTGGCCGGACGCACCGATGTGGCGGGCCTTTATGCCGTGGGCGAAACCGCCTGCACCGGCCTGCACGGCGCCAACCGCCTGGCCAGCAACTCGCTGGTCGAATGCGTGGTGCTCGCACGCGCCACAGCCCACACGATTGATGCCCTGGCCCCGGCCGAAGTCCCCGCCCTGCCCGCCTGGGACGAGAGCCAGGTTACCGATGCCGACGAAGCCGTGGTGATCTCGCACAACTGGGACGAGCTGCGCCGCTTCATGTGGAACTACGTGGGCATAGTGCGCACCACCAAGCGCCTCGAACGCGCAGCACACCGCATTGCTCTGCTCAACGCGGAGATCCAGGAGTTCTATGCCAACTTTCGCGTCACGCGCGACTTGCTGGAGCTGCGCAACCTGGTGCAGGTGGCGGACCTGATCGTCCGCTCCGCACATGGCCGGCACGAAAGCCGTGGCCTGCATTTCAGCCGCGACTTCCCAGGCACCGCTGGACAGGCTGTTCCTACCGTGCTGGTACCGCCCGAAAATTGATCTTCCCTGAAAAAATTTTGCCACTTTTAATTCGGAACCCACATGCCCCACCTGACCGTTGAATACTCCAGCAATCTGGCCGGCTTTCCCAAGGCCGAAGCGCTTCAGGCGTTGAACCAGGCCGTCGCCGCCAGCCCTGAAATACAGGATGAGTCCGACCTGAAAACCCGGCTGGTCGCGCTGGACGATTTTGAAATCGGCACGGCGCCGGCCTCACGCGCTTTTGTGCATGCCCAGCTGCGCCTGCTGTCGGGCCGCACGCCGGAAGCCAAGAAGGACCTGGGTGAGCGCATCGCCGGCGTGCTGCGCCGCCTGACCCCGCGGCCCGCAGGCGTGATGGTGCAGCTGAGCGTGGAGATGGTGGACATGGACCGCGCGTCCTACGTCAAGGAAAAGCTTTAACGCGAACCGGCCTCAGACAAGGGTCGCATCTATCCAGCCGCGCAGGCTGTTCACAAATGCCAGCGCCTCAACGCGCGGCAAATCCTCCACCCGCACGACGCGTTCGGCCAGCCGGCCCGCCTGCAGCGCCTGCGCGCGGCCCACGCCCGGCAACAGCCCGCAGGCCAGCGGCGGCGTAACCCAGCGGCCGTCCACCCGCATGGCGATATTGCCGCGTGTGCATTCGGTGATCTCACCCTGCGCGTTCCACAGCACGCTGTCGAACACACCGGGGGCGGTCGGCGTGAAAGCATCGTAATGCGCGCGTCGCGTCGTTTTGAAGCGCACAAATTCGCCGTGCGTCGCGTCCAGCGGCCTGTCGGCCAGCTGCAGGCGCACCTGGGGCGGTGACGGTTCCATGGCATAAGCCTGAGCGGTGAATTTTCCGCTGGCACTGAGCAACAGGCGCACTCGCCAGAGGCCCTGTGGGTGCGCCTGCGCCAATGCCTGCAGACACGCATGGGCCTGCACGGCATCCCATCGGTGGCCAAAGTGCGCAGCCGAAGCCGCCATACGCGTCAGGTGGTCGTCCCTATGACGCAAGTGGCCCGCCTCCAGCGCCAGGGTTTCCAGAATATCGAAGGGCATGCTGGCGCGCGCCAGAAAAGCCTGCTTGTGGCGCCACTCCTGCCATTCCCCTTCAGCCACAGAGCCCGAGGTAATGCCGCTTCCGATGCCGCAACGGGCTTGGGCGCCACGCAGGCTGACAGTGCGGATTGGCACGTTGAAAGTCGCCGCGCCGCCGGGTTGCACCACACCAATCGCCCCACAGTAAACACCGCGCGGCCCGGCTTCCAGTGAATGAATGGCCTGCATGGCGTGCACCTTGGGTGCGCCGGTGATCGAACCGCAGGGGAACAGCGCGGCAAACACATCGGCCAGCCTACAGCCGGGCCGCGTGCGCGCCTCGACATCCGACGTCATCTGCCAGACCGCGGGCAGCGCCTCGGTATGGAACAGGCGCGGCACGCGCACGCTGAAGGGCTCGGCGATGCGCGACAGGTCATTGCGCAGCAGGTCCACGATCATCACGTTCTCGGCACGCTCCTTGACCGACGTGCGCAGCGTCTCGGCCTGGGCCGCATCGCTTTCGGGAGTCGCGCCGCGCGGCGCCGTACCCTTCATCGGCCGGGTCAGAAGATGGCCGTCGCGCCAGTCAAAAAACAGCTCGGGCGATACCGACAAATGCTGCTCATCACCGGTGTCCAGAAAGGCCGCGTAGCCACCGGGCTGCGCGCGCTGCAGGGCGCCAAACAGGGCGTGGGCCGGCGCGGCTTCCTGGCCCGGCAGCAGCTGGCCAGCCATCTGCGCAGTGAAGTTGACCTGGTAGTAGGCGCCGTCGGCAATCGCCCGCTGCAGCGTTGCCAGCGCGGCGTCAAAGGCCGGGCGCGCAAGCGCTTGCTGCCACTGCACCTGCACACCAGCGCCGGGCACAGGCTGTGGCCAGGGCAACGCTTCGTCATGCACCGCAAACCAGGCCAGCGGCCCGTCCGCATCGTGCACGGCCAGCGCGGCATCAAAAGCCGGCGCAGCTTCATAACGCAGGTAACCCACACACCAGGCGCCCTGTGCGGCGGCGGCCTGCACGGCATCCAACACCGGCCGTACTTCATCGAGCGTGCGCGCCACCAGTACCGCACGCGGCGCACCAAAGGCACGGCGCAGGCGCGGCGCTGTATTGTCATGCGCGTCTGAAAAATCAATGCATGCGGTAATAGGGGTCATTCAGGCCTCTAACGCATACCTGGCGGGCGCAAGCAGCTATCAAAACAGGAGCATCTAGGTGCCAGAACCCGGCGTCAAGCCGCACCGATATGCGGCACCAGCCCTGCGGTGGGCTGGCCGTTTTTCAGGGCGGCAGTGAAAGCCAGCATGCGGTCTATCGGCAGCCGGGCACGCAGGCCCAGTGCGGGGTCTATCTTCACTTCATGCGCACCGGTTTCCAGCACATGGGCCAGCCCCGCCAGGCCGTTCATGGCCATCCACGGGCAGTGTGCGCAGCTTTTGCAGGTGGCGCTGTTGCCGGCGGTGGGCGCTTCAATAAACACTTTGCCGGGGTTGAGCGTGCGCAGCTTGTGCAGCATGCCGTTGTCGGTCGCCACAATGAATTCCTTCGCATCCATCTCGCGCGCCGCCTTCAAAATGCCTGAAGTCGAGCCCACGGCATCGGCCAGCGCCACCACGTCGGCGGGTGACTCGGGGTGCACCAGCACTTTGGCGCCGGGGTGTTCCTTTTTCAGCGCCTGCAGTTCAAAAGCCTTGAACTCGTCATGCACGATGCAGGCGCCATTCCAGAACACCATGTCTGCGCCGGTTTCGCGCTGGATGTAGCCGCCCAGATGCCGGTCGGGCGCCCAGAGGATTTTCTGGCCCTGGTCTTTGAGCGCACGCACGATGTCGAGCGCGCAGCTGGATGTCACCACCCAGTCCGCCCGCGCCTTCACGGCGGCGCTGGTGTTGGCATACACCACCACCGCGCGGTCCGGGTGGGCATCGCAGAACGCGCTGAATTCATCCACCGGACAACCCAAATCAAGCGAACAGGTCGCGTCGGGGTCAGGCATGAGCACGCGTTTTTCAGGCGAAAGAATCTTTGCCGTCTCTCCCATAAAGCGCACACCCGACACCACCAGCGTCTGTGCCGCATGGTCACGGCCGAAGCGCGCCATCTCCAGTGAGTCCGACACCAGGCCGCCGGTTTCTTCGGCCAGGTCCTGCAGGTCGGGGTGCACGTAGTAGTGCGACACCATGACGGCGTTGCGGGTCTTGAGCAGCTCTCGGATGCGGGCTTTCAGCACGGCGCGCTCGGCCTGCGTGGGCTCGGCCGGCACACGGGCCCAGGCCTGGTGCGTGCTGCAAACCGCGCCCTCGGGCTGCTCGTAGTCCACACGGATGACGGGCAAGACCGCACTCATGCCGCCACCGTGCTCTCGGCGTCAAAGCGCATGGAAAAATCGATCGCCCGCACGTCCTTGGTCAGGGTGCCGATGGAGATCCGGTCCACACCGGTTTCGGCCAGGGTGCGTAAACCCTCAAGCGTGACACCGCCCGAAATTTCCAGAATCGCTCGCCCGTTGTTGATGCGCACGGCTTCTTTCAGGTCGGGCAGGCTCATGTTGTCGAGCAGCACCATGCGCGCACCGGCATTCAGCGCCTGCGCCAGCTCGTCCAGGTTCTCGACTTCGATTTCCACAAAATCAGCCTGCGCGGCGACGTCCGCAGCGCGTGCCAGCACCTGCGCGATTCCCCCTGCGGCCGCGATGTGGTTTTCCTTGATGAGCACGGCGTCATACAAACCCACCCGGTGGTTGGTTCCGCCGCCCGCGGCAACCGCGTATTTCTGCGCCAGCCGCAGGCCGGGAAGGGTCTTGCGTGTGTCCACAATAGCAGCCCGCGTACCTTTCACGATGTCGACATAAACGGCCGTTTTACTCGCAACGGCGCTTAACAGCTGTAAAAAATTGAGGGCCGTGCGTTCAGCCGACAGCAGGGCACGGGCAAGCCCGCGCACTTCAAACACTACCTGGCCGGCTTCGCAACGCTCGCCATCCAGCACATGCCAGACCAGTTGGGCATCCGGATCCAGCTGCCGCATCGTGGCCTCGACCCAGGCGCTGCCACACACCACAGCGCTTTCACGCGCCACCACCTGCGCCCGTGCCTGGCGGGCCGGGTCAATCAGTGCGGCGGTCAGGTCGCCGCTGCCAATGTCCTCGGCCAGCGCGCGTGCCGCATCCGCCCGGGCCAGGGCGCCCAGCGCTTCAGTCGTGAAATCAAATGACTTTTTCATAAGTAATCTAAGAAAGAAACCGCGCAGTACCCTGCACTAAACTATTGAGTAGACCTCAAAACTGCCGCGAATGTTACAGCGCCACCTGCCGCTGCCCGCCGCCGGCCCCCTTTCGCCCACCCCGGCGTTTTCCTTTTGCCTGAGTACACCCTCCACACCCCATGTTCAGAACACTGCTCAAGTCCAAGATTCACCGCGCTGCGGTAACCCACTGCGAACTCAACTACGAAGGCTCCTGCGCCATCGACGAAGACCTGCTGGATGCCGCCAACCTGGCAGAGAACGAGCAGGTGCACATCTGGAACATCAACAACGGTGAGCGCTTCATCACCTACGCCATTCGTGCCGAGCGCGGCAGCCGCATCATTTCGGTCAACGGTTCCGCCGCGCGGCGCGCCGCCGTGGGCGACCTTGTCATCATCGCGGCGTTTGCGCAGGTGCATGAAGAGCATGTCGCGGGCTTCAGCCCCAAGCTGGTGTTCGTCAATCCGGACAACCGCATCAAGGAAGAGCGCTCGACCATTCCGGTGCAGAAGCCCTGACCCGCGCCCGACTCGTGCTTTAGCTCCGGCTTGCAGCGCACGCCTGAGCTTTCGCCCTCCACTCCTCACCACGGGCCTCCATGGACAACCTCTCAATGATCCAGCGCAGCCTGCGCCATGTGTGGCACCCCTGCACGCAGATGAAGCTGCACGAGGCGCACCCCCCGGTACCCATCGCCAGGGCCGAAGGGGTCTGGCTGTACGATTTTGAAGGCCGGCGTTACCTGGACGGCATCAGCTCGTGGTGGGTCAACCTGTTCGGCCACGGCCATCCGCACATCAAGGCGGCGCTGCGCGACCAGCTGGATCGGCTTGACCACGTCATGCTGGCCGGTTTCACGCACCAGCCGGTGGTGGAGCTGTCTGAGCGGCTGGGCGCATTGACCGGGCTGGGCCATGCTTTTTACGGCAGCGACGGCGCCAGCGCCACAGAGATCGCGCTGAAGATGAGCGCGCATTACTGGCGCAACACCGGAAAGCCTGAAAAGTGCCGCTTCATCGGGCTCGCAGGCGGTTACCACGGCGAGACCGTGGGCGCACTGGCCGTGACGGACATTGCCATTTTTCGTGAAGCCTATGCGCCGCTGGTGCGGCTGGCAGCCACCGTGCCCAGCCCCGACGCACGCGGCGCGCAGCCCAGTGAAAGCGCTGCAGACGTAGCACGTCACGCAGCCGCAGACCTGCAAAGCTGGCTGGAGCAGCATCATGCGCAAACCGCCGCGCTCATCCTGGAGCCCATGGTGCAGTGCGCGGCCGGCATGGCCATGCACGATGCCGCCTACCTGCGCGAAGCGCGCGCACTGTGCGACCGCTATGAAGTGCATTTGATTGCCGATGAAATCGCCACCGGCTTTGGCCGCACCGGCACCATGTTCGCGCACCAGCAGGCGGGCATACGGCCTGACTTCATCTGTCTCTCGAAAGGCCTCACGGGCGGCACGCTGCCGCTGTCGGCGGTGCTGACGACCGACGCGGTATACGAGGCGTTTTATGACGACGACGTGGCGCGCGGCTTTTTGCATTCGCATTCCTACACCGGCAATCCGCTGGCCTGCCGCGCCGCGCTGGCCACGCTGGAGCTGTTCGAGCAAACCGATGTGCTGGCAGACAACGCAGTCCTGGCCAACACCCTGGACCGGGCCTTCGCGCCGCTGACTCAGCACTCTGCTGTACGGAACGCACGCAGGCTGGGCATGATCTGGGCTTGGGACATCGAGCCCACGACAGTGCCTCACTTCGCACGCCGCTACACGCAGCACGCCATGGCCCACGGCGTGCTGCTGCGCCCAATCGGCCACACGGTCTACGCCATGCCTCCCTATGTGATGGACGAAGAAGCGGTGGACCACCTGGCACGCGGCGCGCTGGCGGCACTGAATGCCACGCTGGCTGAAGAAGGCGGTGCGCATGGCTGAAGCGGCGCACAAAACGGTTTCGCTGTTTGTGACCGGCACCGACACCGGCGTGGGCAAAACGCTGGTCAGCGCTGCGCTGTTGCATGCGCTGGCCCGCCGGCACCTTCGTGTGGTGGGCATGAAGCCGGTGGCGGCAGGCACGGTGCCGGTTGACGGTGTCGATGCCAACGAAGATGTGCTCGCCCTGCGCGCAGCTTCCACTTGCCGCGTCCCACCCGAACTCGACAATCCGGTGCTGCTGCCCGACCCGGTGTCACCCCACATCGCAGCCGCCCGCGCCGGCGCGCGCATTGACATTGCCCACCTGGTGGCCTGCCACCGCCAGCTCGCGCTGCAGGCCGATGCCGTGGTGGTGGAAGGCGCGGGCGGCTTTCATGTGCCGCTCTCGCCCACAGAGACCGGTGCCGACCTGGCCCAGGCGCTGGGCCTGCCCGTAGTGCTGGTGGTGGGCCTGCGGCTGGGTTGCCTGAACCATGCGCTGCTCACTGCAGAAGCCATCCGCACGCGCGGCCTCACGCTGGCCGGCTGGGTGGCCAACCACATTGACCCAAACATGCTGGCGCAGGGGGACAACATCGCCTTTCTACAAAAGCAGTTGCAGGCGCCACTGCTGGCCACCGTTCCCTGGCAACCCAACATTGACGCACGCAAGGTCACCATCAACCTCCCCACTGAATGGCAATGAACATCACCTCCTCCTGGCTCGACGAATTTCCGGCACGCGTTTCCGAACTGGACCGCACGCACCTGCGCCGCCAGCGCCGCGTGGTCATGCCTGAAAGCGGCGCACGTCTCTCGATTGACGGGCACAGCATGCTGGCCTTTTGCAGCAACGACTACCTCGGCCTGGCCACACACCCAGCCTTGGTGCAGGCGGCCTGCACCGGCGCACAAGCCTACGGTGTCGGGTCGGGTGCATCGCCACTGGTCAGCGGCCACAGCGCCGCCAACGAGGCGCTGGAACGCGAACTCGCGGCCTTCGTCGGCCTGCCGCGCGCGTTGTATTTTTACGCGGGCTACGCCACCAACATCGGCATCGTGCCGGCGCTGGTGGGTGCCGGCGACGCGATCTTTTCGGATGCACTGAATCACGCCTGCCTGATTGACGGCGCAAGGCTGTCGCGCGCAAAAATCCACCGCTACGCACACACCGACCTGGACGCGCTGGCGCGAGAGCTCGCGCAAAGCGACGCGCCGCGCAAGCTGGTGATCAGCGACGCGGTGTTCAGCATGGACGGCGACAGCGCCGACATTCCCGCCCTGCTGGCGCTGTGCGAGCGCCATGACGCCCTGCTGCTGCTGGACGATGCACATGGCTTCGGCGTGCTGGGCCCGCAAGGGCGCGGCAGCCTGGCCGCCGCGGGGTTGTATGGCGCCAAGGCCTCGCGCCGCGTGCTCTACATGGCCACGCTGGGCAAGGCGGCAGGCGTGGCGGGCGCGTTTGTGGCGGGCGATGAGGCCCTGGTTGAATGGCTGCTGCAAAAAACCCGCAGTTATATTTTTGCCACGGCCGCGCCGGCGCTGCTGGCCAGCGCGCTGCGTGCCAGCCTTGTGCTGACTGAACAGGATAACTGGCGCCGCACGCATTTGCAGCAACTCATTGCGCGGTTGCGCAGCGGCTTGCTGGCGGGCCTGAAAGGCAGCCACTGGCAACTGCCACCCTCGCAGACCGCCATCCAGCCGCTGCTGATCGGCCGCAACGACGAAGCCCTGGCCGTGATGGAGGGCTTGCGCGCACGCGGCATCTGGGTGCCGGCGATTCGCCCGCCCACCGTGCCCGATGGCACGGCGCGCCTTCGCATTGCGCTGTCGGCCGCGCACACCGAAGCCGATATCGACCTGCTGGTCGAAGCCCTGACAGCCCTGGCAAAGCATCCGCTGCCAGGCTGAAGCAGGCTACTAAAAAACGCATCAGATAGACTCAAAAACCCTGTCCCCGAAAGGAAAGAGAACCATGTCCCACGTAGCAGAACAAACCATCACGCTCCACCGCCCGCGCCCTCAGCCATCGCCAGCTGAAAAGGCCGGCGCCGAGCGCTGGAGCGTAGACGCCATCGAAGCGCTGTTCAACCTGCCTTTTCCGGAATTGATGCACCGCGCCCAAACGGTGCACCGCGAAAACTTCGACCCTACGCACATCGAATTCGCCACGCTGCTGTCGGTCAAGACCGGCGGCTGCGCCGAAGACTGCGGTTACTGCCCGCAGGCCGCGCGCTACGACACCGGCGTGGAAGCCAGCAAGCTGATGGAGCCGGCCGAAGTACTGGCCGCCGCCCAGCGCGCGCAGGCCGCGGGCGCCACACGGTTTTGCATGGGCGCCGCGTGGCGCTCACCCAAAGACCGCGACATTGAAAAAGTCGCCGAGCTGGTACGCACCGTGAAAGCGCTGGGCCTGGAAACCTGCGCCACGCTGGGCATGCTGGAAGACGGCCACGCGCAAACTTTGCAAAGCGCGGGCCTGGACTACTACAACCACAACCTCGACAGCGCGCCTGATTTTTACGGCGACATCATCACCACGCGCGACTACCAGGACCGGCTGGACACACTGGCGCGCGTGCGCAGCGCCGGCGTCAAGGTCTGCTGCGGCGGTATCGTCGGCATGGGTGAAACGCGCCGCCAGCGCGCCGGCCTGGTGGCCGAGCTCGCCAACCTCACGCCCTACCCCGAATCGGTGCCCATCAACAATCTGGTGAAAATTGAAGGCACGCCACTGGCCAATCAGGCCGACCTGGACCCGTTTGAGTTTGTTCGCACGATTGCCGTGGCGCGCATCACCATGCCGACGGCGCGCGTGCGCCTGTCGGCCGGCCGCCAGCAAATGGGCGACGGCGTGCAGGCGCTGTGCTTCCTGGCCGGCGCCAATTCGATCTTTTACGGCGACAAGCTGCTGACCACCGGTAACCCCGACACCGAGGCCGATGTGAAGCTGCTTGAGCGCCTGGGCATGAGCCGGTCTGCGCCTGAGGCGCGTTAAGTCGTATTTGGGCACGCCAGCCTTGTGGGCTCTCTGGGAGTTGCAGCAGGAGGAGATTTCGGGGCGACTTGAGACAGGATAGCTGGAAGGGGATAACGACATGCCAATCAGAATTAGTTCAACACAAGGTCTCCTGAAATATTCACTGAAACTCTCAAAGGGAAATAGGTGTTTCGCTGCACTGAAAATTCTCACGAGAGCAAAACGTAGAAATTTTTCAAGCGACGATCTTAGAAAAGCAGCGTTGATTTATTCCTATTGCAATTTGGCAATTGATTCGGAAAAGTGTTGGCTTGAGATTGAAGCGCGTGCAGAAATGGCACCCGGGGATTTCTATATGCTTGGATCGCTTCAAGCCACAATGAAGAAATCAGAGCCAGCCATTCACTCGCTAGAGCACGAGATTCAACTTTCTCTTTCGCTTTCCGAGTCTCATTACTTGTCTAGCAGCGCAATTATCTTGGCGAACCTCCTGATAGAAGTGGGTGCTATTTCGAAGGCCAAAAAAGTCCTGGAACTAGTTAATCCGGGAGAAGGAGGGTTTATTCCCAACGTTGGCTACAAAACAAAGGAAGAACTTTTTGGAACGTGTTTGCTGTCTTCTAAGCAGTAGAGTCAAAAATGCCATATGAACGAACTGCAGAAGATGCCTACAAAAAAGCACGCCGAAGCTGGTTAGACTCTCGCTAAATTCCGGACCTGTCCCATGACGACACCTGCCAATACTTCCGTCACGCCTTACGGCACGCTGCCGCCTTCGTCTACGCCTGCCACGCCGCCCGCGCGCAAGCCGGTCAGCCTGCCGCGCCTGCGCGAAATGCAGGCGCATGGCGAAAAAATCACCATGCTGACTGCCTATGACGCGACGTTTGCCGCCGTGGCCGATGCGGCCGGCGTGGAATGCATCCTGGTGGGCGACTCGCTGGGCATGGTCTGCCAGGGCCTGACCAGCACCGTCGGCGTGACGCTGGAGACCATGCGCCACCACACCGAATGCGTGGCCAACGGCCTGCGCCGCTCGCAGGCCACGGCCTGGCTGATCGGCGATTTGCCGTTTGGCAGTTACCACGAGTCCAAAGAGCAGGCGCTGCGCAGTGCCGCGGTGCTGATGCAGGCCGGCGCCCACATGGTCAAGCTCGAAGGCGGCGGCTGGACGGCCGAGACGACGCGCTTCCTGGTCGAGCGCGGCATCCCGGTCTGCGCCCACCTGGGGCTGACGCCGCAAACCGTGCATGCGCTGGGCGGCTACCGCGTGCAGGGCAAGGGCGACGAAGCCGCTGCCACGATGACGCGCCACGCTCGCGAGCTGCAGGACGCAGGCGCTGCGATGATGGTGCTGGAGATGGTGCCTGCGGCCCTGTCGACCACGCTCACGCAAGAACTCACCCATTGCGCCACCATCGGCATTGGTGCGGGCAACGGCACTGCCGGCCAGGTGCTGGTGCTGCACGACATGCTGGGCATGAACCTGGGCAAGATGCCGAAGTTTGTGCGCAACTTCATGGAAGGCCCGGACAACAAGACCGCCAGTGTGCGCGGCGCCATGGAAGCCTATGTGCGCGCCGTGAAAGACGGCAGCTTTCCGGTGAATGCCACCCACGCCTGGTAGCCCCACCGCCCCTTTCAGGAGACAAGATGCAGATCGTCCACACCATCCCGGAGCTGCGCGAGGCCCTCAGCCCGTTCAAGCGCCCTTCCTTCGTGCCCACCATGGGCAACCTGCACGACGGCCACATCGCCCTCGTCAGGCAGGCCAAGCCGCTGGGCGACGTGAGCGTCTCCAGCATCTTCGTGAACCGCCTGCAGTTCGCGCCGCATGAAGACTTCGACAGCTACCCGCGCACGCTGGACGCCGACGCGGAGCGCCTGAAAGAGGCCGGCTGCAACGTGCTGTTTGCCCCGCTGGAAAAACACCTTTACCCTGAGCCGCAAAGCTACAAGGTGCATCCGGCCACCGACTTGAGCGACATCCTCGAAGGCCACTTCAGGCCCGGTTTTTTCATCGGTGTGAGCACCGTGGTGCTCAAGCTCTTTTCCTGCGTGTTTGCCGGCATGCCCACGGGCGTGGCGGCTTTCGGCAAGAAGGATTACCAGCAGGTGATGGTGGTGCGCCGCATGGTGCAGCAGTTTGCGCTGCCGATCGAGATCCTGGCCGGTGAAACCCAGCGCGCCGAAGACGGCCTGGCGCTGTCGTCACGCAACGGCTACCTGAACGCCACCCAGCGCGCCGAAGCGGTCGAACTGTCCAAGGCCATACGCGCATTGGGCGAGGCCGCCCGCGCCAGCGGCACGCCCGACCTGCCAGCCCTGGAAGCGCAGGCCATGCAGGCGCTGGCCCGCCGCGGCTGGAAGCCCGACTACCTGACCGTGCGCCGCCGCGCCGACCTGCTGGCGCCGCAAGGCCCGCTGGCCGATGTGCCGCTGGTGGTGCTGGGCGCAGCCAAGCTGGGCAGCACCCGGCTGATTGACAACCTGGAAATCTAGGCACGGGCCCAACCCCGGCCAATCCCGGCCACCGCCGGAGGCAACCCGGCGGGCCGCCACGTTGCTCCATTTTTGATAGCTGCCTGCGCTCGCGCCGCCTGGGCTGCAGCCATTTTTCTCTAACAAACCGGTTCGCCACCTGATGGCGGATCTTTTGGCTTTTTTTACAGCTCAATATGAACACCCCTTCCGTACGCCTTGCCACTTTGGACGACCAGCCTGCCGTGGCCGCGCTGTTTGACGCCTACCGCCAGTTTTACGAACAGCCCGCCGATGCCGCGCTGGCGCTGGACTTCATCGGCAACCGGATGCGAAACCGCGAATCGGTCATCCTGGTGGCCGAGCCGGAAGGTGCGCCCGGTGCCGGCCCCCTCGCCGGCTTCTGCCAGCTGTATCCCGGCTTCTGCTCGGTGATCGCCCAGCCCATCTACACGCTGTATGACCTGTACGTGGCACCCGCTTCACGCAAGAGCGGCGCCGGTCGCGCGCTGATGCAGGCCGCCCACGCGCATGCAAAACAGCACGGCTTTGCGCGGCTGGACCTGACCACCGCCAGGACCAACCACACCGCGCAGGCGCTGTATGAGTCCCTGGGTTGGGTTCGCGACGACATCTTCCTGGCGTACAACAAGGTGGTCTAGGGCCCGGGCGGGCCTTGGGGTATAACGCTTTCAGCTGGTTCAGGCACATGCCGCCACCTTTGCAGGAGTTTCACCATGGCCATTCCCCACGCCGCCTCCGGGCAACTCATCGACGTCCAGCCGCTGGCAGGCAAGCTCCTGGAGGCCCGCACCGTCGCGCTGTTCAAAAGCGATGAGCTGGAAGTCATGCGCCTCATCGTGCCGGCCGGCAAGCTGGTGCCCTCGCACCGGGTCAAGGGCGAAATCACCGTGCAATGCCTGGAGGGCGAAGTGGCCTTCACGGCAGAGGGGCAAACCCAGCGCATGAAGGCAGGCCAGCTGCTCTGGCTGGCGGGCGGCGTGGAACACGGCCTGACCGCGGTGCAGGATGCATCGCTGCTGGTGACGCTGCATTTGCGAAAGTAGGGCTCCACCCGCCGATGGAGCAGCCGTTTAATGGTATTTCAGGGCTCAGGCCCAATAAGACTGTGCGCCACCAGCTATTAATTCGATAGCAAAAACGGGAGCCGGAAAAAATCAACCGTGCGGTCAGGCCAGTTCGGCTGTCGGATCGCGGCCCATCAGTGCCGCCACGGCCTCGGCCGGCCTGAGCTTGCCGTCCAGCAAGGCCACCACGCTTTGTGCAATCGGCATCTCGATGCCCAAACCGGCAGCGCGCTGCACCACGGTGCGGGCGCAATACACGCCCTCGGCCACATGCCCCAGCGAATCCACCGCTTGCGCCAGCGTCTTGCCCTCGGCCAGCAGCAGGCCCACCTTGCGGTTGCGGCTCAGGTCGCCGGTGGCTGTCAGCACCAGGTCGCCCAGACCGGAAAGGCCGGTGAAGGTTTCGGCCCGTGCGCCCAGCGCCACGCCCAGCCGTGTCATTTCGGCCAGGCCGCGGGTGATCAGCGCAGCGCGGGCGTTCAGCCCCAGCTGCAACCCGTCACAAAGCCCCGTGGCGATGGCCAGCACGTTTTTGACGGCGCCGCCCACTTCCACACCCACGACATCGTCATTGGCGTAAACACGCAGGGTGGTGCTGTGAAAGGCGGCCACCAGCGCTTCACGTACTTCGGGATGTTCACTGGCGGCCACCAGCGCGGTCGGCTGGCCGCGGGCGACTTCGAGGGCGAAGCTGGGCCCGCTGAGCACGCCCGCTCTTAAATTGATAGCAGCTTGCGCCCGTATTTCATGGACCATCAGGCCAAATGATGCTGAAGGCGGGGCAGAGGCAAGAGGCGCCTCAAAACCTTTGCTCAGCCAGGCCACGGGAACGCTGGCGTGCTGCAGGGACTGCAGCATGCCGCGCGCCGCTGAAACAGGCGTTGCCAGGATGATGAGGTCCTGCCCTTGAATCGCCTCTGCCAGGGGTACATCGCCGCCTTGCAACTGCAGGCCGGCAGGCAGGGGAACGCCAGGCAAATAGCGGGCATTGGTACGGCTGGCCTGCAAGTCTTTGGCCAGCGCAGCATCGCGCGCCCACAGGGTGACGTCGTGCCTGGCGGCGCTGCTCACGGCCACAGCCGTGCCCCAGGCGCCGGCACCGATGACCAGGATTTTCATGCGTGGATGGGCAGGAAGACAGCCGCCGGGAAGCCCCGGCAAGCCGTCAAACGATGATCTGGGGAGCGGCCGATTCGGCAGCGGCCTGGACTTGCTGCTGTTCGTACATGGCCTGGAAGTTGATTTCAGCCATGTGCACAGGCGGGAAGCCGCCGCGCTGGATCACGTCAGCGACATTGCCGCGCAGATAGGGATAGACGATTTGCGGGCAGGCAATGCCCAGGATGGCGCCCATCTGGTCTTCGGGCACATTGCGGATTTCAAAGATGCCGGCCTGCTTGGCCTCCACCAGAAACACGGTTTTGTCGCCGATTTTCGTCTGCACGGTGGCCGTCACGGAAACCTCAAAAAGGCCGTCTGCCACAGGGGTGGCACCCACGCCCAGCTGGATGTCCACCGCAGGCTGCTCCGGGCTCAGCAGGATTTCGGGCGAGTTGGGCTGCTCCAGCGACACGTCCTTGAGGTAAACGCGCTGGATCTGGAATACGGGGTCAAGATTGGCTTCAGCCATGGTGCTCTTTCGGGTACGGGGGAAAGTTGAGGTTCAGATGCGCGGCAAGCCGGCGACCAGCGAATGATTATATGGACCCGTAGGTATGGCCCCCACGGTCGCTCACTTCGTGTAGCTCCCTGCCCCCCGAGGGGGCCGCCCGCCCTCCGGCCCGGCAAAGCCGGTTCCGGGGCTCATGCTGGCGAAGAGAGATCAGGCGGCGGGATTCAATAGAGGCATCAGGCCGCCGCGGCTGTCGAGGGCCATCAGGTCGTCGCAGCCGCCTACGTGGGTTTCGCCGATAAAAATCTGCGGCACGGTGCGCCGGCCGGTGATGTCCATCATTTTCTGGCGTTCACCGGGCACCATGTCCACACGAATTTCGTCAAGCTCGGTGACGCCCCGCTGCTTCAATATCTGCTTGGCCTGGATGCAATAAGGGCAGGTACCCGTGGTGTAAATTTTGACGGTTTGCATGGTTCCTCCGGAAGAGCTGGTCTACGCGCAGCGCAGGAAAAATGGATGGCCAGGGTGAAAGCCGGGCCAAAGCCCGGTAGCCATGGCGTTGCAGCTTTCGTGCCTGCCAAAAACCGGATCAGGAAACTGATCAGAACTGAACTGATCAGGCCTTCTCTAGTGGCAGGTTAGCTTCTTTCCACGCTTTCAGTCCGCCGCCCAGTGATTGGGCCTGCTCGTAGCCGAGCTTTTTGGCGACGGCGACAGCGCGGCCGGCGCGTGCACCGCTGGCGCACACCAAAATCAGCGGCAAAGCCTTGTTTTTGACGGTGGCGGGGAGTTTTCCTTCCAGCTCGCTGAAGGGCACGTTTTTGGCGCCCGTGACGTGGCCGGCAGCGAATTCTTCGGCCTCGCTGACGTCCACCACCACCGCTTTTTCGCGGTTGATCAGCTGTACGGCGCCGCTGGCCGTGAGCGCGCCGGCGTTCATGGCGCCGGAAATCATGGGCCAAACCAGCATGCCGCCCGAGGCGACCGCTATCGAAATCAGCATCCAGTTATCGATCAAAAATTTCACGTTGTACCCTTTGTGTGTCTTGGAGCGCTTTTTCAGCGAACCCATGATTTTAGAATGGAGGGGGCCAAACACCCAGCCTGTGGCCCCCTATCCCCTCTTTTTATCTTTGGCCTTCACCCTTTTCACCCCTTCTGACACCTTCTGACCATGTACAAACTCGTGCTCATCCGCCACGGCGAATCGACCTGGAACCTTGAAAACCGCTTCACCGGCTGGGCCGACGTTGACCTCACCGAAACCGGCATCGAACAGGCCAAAAACGCCGGCAAACTGCTCAAAAGCGAAGGTTATGACTTTGACGTGGCCTACACCAGCGTGCTCAAGCGCGCGACCCGCACGCTCTGGCACACGCTGGACGAAATGGACCGCACCTGGCTGCCCGTGGTGCACAGCTGGCGTCTCAACGAGCGGCATTACGGCGATCTGCAGGGACTGAACAAGGCCGAAACAGCGAAAAAGTTCGGCGACGAGCAGGTGCTGATCTGGCGCCGCAGCTATGACACGCCGCCCCCGGCGCTTGATGCCGCCGACGAGCGCAGCGAACGGAACGACCCGCGCTACGCGAAGCTGCAGCCCGGCCAGGTGCCGCTGACCGAATGCCTCAAGGACACGGTAGACCGCGTCCTGCCGTTCTGGAATGAGTCCATGGCGCCGGCCATCAGGGCGGGCAAGCGCATTGTGGTGGCCGCCCACGGCAATTCCATCCGCGCCCTAGTGAAGTACCTGGACAACATTTCCGACAGCGACATCGTGGGTCTCAACATTCCCAACGGCATCCCGCTGGTCTATGAGCTGGACGCCGAACTGCGGCCCCTGCGCCATTACTACCTCGGCGACAGTGAGGCCGCGGCCAAGGCGGCGGCGGCCGTGGGTGCGCAAGGCAAGGCTTGAGGGGCAATTCAATGGCTCCCGGCAGTCCTGCGGGAGCCATTCTTGTAAAAGTCCTGTAAAAGCTGGCTGATTTGGCTCTTTTGCGGCGCCAGGCCGCATGAATGGCGGAACTGTGGCGACCGGCCTTTCTCCAAGGTGTATATTGCTTCACATAGGGGGAGCAGGGGCTCTTCAACAGGTTTACGAAGGTATTTTCTATGGGTCAGAAGCTCAAGATAGCAGGGTGGATTTCAATTGGTGCCGTGGCTGGAGCCCTCACCACCGTGCAGCTGCAAGCCGTGGCCCGTGCCGGTCTGGCACCCCTTCCCCTGGAAGAACTGCAGCAGCTCGCAGCCGTCTTTGGCATGGTCAAGACCGACTACGTCGAACCGGTGGACGAGAAAAAACTCATCACCGACGCCATTTCCGGCATGGTGGCCAGTCTTGATCCTCACTCGGTTTACTTCGACAAAAAGTCGTTCAAGGAATTCCGGGAAGGCACCACAGGCCGTTTTGTCGGTGTCGGCATTGAAATCAGCCAGGAAGACGGCCTTGTCAAGGTGGTGTCTCCCATCGAGGGCTCCCCTGCGGACCGTGCCGGCCTCAAGCCGAACGACCTGATCACACGTATCGATGACACAGCGGTCAAGGGCCTGAGCCTCAACGATGCGGTCAAGAAAATGCGCGGCGAACCCAAGACCAAGGTGCTGCTGACCATCTTCCGCAAGGACGAAAACCGCACCTTCCCGGTCACCATCACGCGCGAAGAAATCCGCACCCAGTCGGTTCGCAGCAAAGTGGTGGAGCCCGGCTACGCGTGGATTCGCCTGAGCCAGTTCCAGGAACGCACGGTCGACGACTTCGTGACCAAGCTTGAGCAGATTTACAAGCAGGAGCCCAACCTCAAGGGTCTGGTGCTCGACCTGCGCAATGACCCGGGCGGCCTGCTGGATGCGGCAGTCGCCGTCTCGTCGGCTTTCCTGCCTGAAAACGTCACCGTGGTGTCCACCAACGGCCAGCTGGCCGAAAGCAAATTCACCTACAAGGCTGCGCCGGAGTTTTACCAGCGACGCAACGGCGCCGACCCGCTCAAGCGCCTGCCGGCTGCCCTCAAGAACGTACCGCTGGTGGTGCTGGTCAATGAAGGCTCAGCCTCTGCCAGCGAAATCGTCGCGGGTGCTCTGCAGGACCACAAGCGTGCCACCATCATGGGCAACCAGACTTTCGGCAAGGGATCAGTGCAAACCGTCCGACCCCTGGGGCCAGATACGGGCCTGAAGCTCACCACGGCGCGCTACTTCACGCCCAGCGGGAAATCGATCCAGGCGCGCGGCATCGTGCCCGACGTCATGGTCGATGAAACCGCTGAAGGCAGTCCTTTTGCCGCTTTGCGCACCCGCGAAGCCGATCTTGAGAAACACCTCAACAGCGGCCAGGGCGCTGAAGTGAAAGACGCCGGCCGCGAGAAGGCTCGCGAGGAGGCCCTGAAGCGCCTTGAAGAAGAAGCCAAGAAGACACCTGAGCAGCGTCGCCCGCCTGAACTGGGCAGCGACAAGGACTTCCAGCTGGCTCAGGCGATCAACAAGCTCAAGGGACGTCCCGTGCTGGTCAGCAAGACCGCCGTGGTCGAACCGAAAAACGAGAAAAAAGACAACTAAGCCGAGACGGGGAGCGGAGCCGGCTTGCGCCGGATCCCGCCCTGCCCCTTCCGGGCCAGCCAGTCCTGCAGCCTGAACGGTTTCCCCTCATGAACGACGAACAGCTGCTTCGTTACTCGCGGCACATCTTGCTCGACGAGATCGGTATCGAAGGCCAGGAAAAAATCCTCCAGTCGCATGTGCTGATCGTCGGTGCGGGCGGGCTGGGCTCGCCCGTCGCGCTTTATCTGGGCAGCGCCGGTGTCGGCCGCATCACCATCGCTGACCATGACCGGGTGGACGCCACCAACCTGCAGCGGCAAATCGCCCACAACCTGTCTCGCATCGGAACGTTCAAGGCAGAATCCGTTGCCCAGTCCATCGCGGCCATCAACCCCGACGTCGTGGTCACTCCGGTTACCCGGCGCGCAGAGGGCGCGCTGCTCGATCAGCTGGTCCGGGACGCCGATGTTGTGCTGGACTGTACGGACAACTTCTCCACGCGCCATGCCATCAACCGCGCTTGCGTCAAACACCGCAAGCCATTGGTATCGGGTGCAGCCATCCGCTTTGACGGCCAGATCGCCGTCTACGATTCGAGGCGCGAAGATTCGCCGTGCTATGCCTGCGTGTTTCCCGAATCAGACCAGCTGGAGGAAGCCCTTTGCGCGACGATGGGCGTTTTCGCACCGATGGTTGGCATCATAGGCAGCACGCAGGCGGCCGAAGCCCTGAAGCTGATCTGCGGCATCAGCGGGTCGTTGACCGGACGGCTGTTGATGCTGGACGGCAAACACATGGAATGGAGCGAAATGAAAATTGCGCCCCATGCGGCATGCGCAGTCTGCGGCGGTGGGGCCAAAAAAATTCCCTGAAAGAATCCGGCCGAAAGGCCGCGGGAAAACTTATCTGGTGGCCGATGCCGGCATCCGCGAACCGGCAGCAGACGCTGCGGCCTTCGCAAGAATCGCTGCACAGTTTTCATCCTGGCCCGGTCCGGTTTCAATGGTAGCAGCCAATGCCAGCAAGGGATTGATCACACCCAGTCCGATGGCAACGGCTGCACGTCCCGCGAGGGCTCCCTTGTCAGGGCCAGCCGATGGGGAGGCGAAGGTACCGCCAATCTTCAGGGGGGACCGCAAGCTCAGTATGCTGCGGTCTTTGGGCGCCGGATCCAGGACAAGGTCCAAGGTCTCATCGGCGAGGTTGATCGTGCCGCGGCCGTTGATGACCGTATCTGCCGTATCCAGCACAATCGTTTTGGTGGTCATCAGGCCTTTGTTCACTTCAAAAGCCGCAGCAGCGCAACGCAACTGCACATTGCGGTCACCACGAACCAGGAACTTGATCACCTCTCCGCCGTCCAGGCCCATAAATTCGAGCAGGATATTGCTGATCTCCCCCTTGCCCATCAACACGGCGACGTCGCCGGATGCCGATCCCAGCATCTGTGCCAGTGAATTTCCGCGCCCTTTCAGGTCCAGCTGGCCGCTGACCTTGCCCAGGCTGCTCCTGGTCGTTTCAACGGCAGGAAAGAGCTGATTGAGCTGCACAGACCGCAGGTCCAGTCGTGTCGTGAAAACCGCGGGCACAGGGTTGGAGTCGATGCGGATACTCCCTGCCACCGTACCGCCTGCAATGCCCAGCGAGATCGGTTCGAGTTGCAAAATACCGGCTTTCAACTGCACATGAACGCTGCCCTTGTCGAGCGGCAGCACTTTCACATGCCGTATATCAGCCGCAGAATAAATCACATCGGCGTTCATCGCCTGCAGCCGCGTCACATCAAGCGTTGCGACAGGCAGAACCTTGCGTGCAGCGGGCACCGCCTTTCTGCCCGGCGCCGCCACCACCGAATCGCTGTCAGTCCTGGCGACGGGTGTGTCGGCACTGGCAGGCGTGGCCTTCCCTGATGGAGCCAGGCCGATCACGGGCGCGAGGTCGGCAAAATCAAGCAGCCTGGACTGAACCTTGCCGGTCAGAAGCGGCACGGCGGCGGACTGGTCAAAACTGAGCGCCCCATTGATATCCGAACTTCCCAGAACGCCCTGCATCTGGGTGGCGGCCCACACCTTGCCATGCCTGGCCAGTTTGCCCCGGACTTTGTAGGGCGGTGTTGAAGGCAGCACAACGCCCACCAGCTTGTAGAGTTCTTCCAGGTTGCGTCCCTGCAGGTCGAAGGTCGCGTCGATGCCGGCCAGTTCTGCGAGATTGGATACCGAGCCTTTGGCCTTGAGGCTGGTCTTGCCGGCTACAGCGTTCACTTCTACCGGGAACGGCGCTTCGAGGTCTTTACTCAGCTGGAGTACCCCGCCGGTGCGGCCGGTCGCATTGAAGGACTCGTTTTTCCATTTGCCGGTGGCCTTGTAGCTCAGGGGCAACTGCTTATTTGCTTCTTGTGCCAGTGAGAACTGAACATGGATATTGGCGCCTTGCGCTGCTGCCTGGTAGTCAACCGTGCCGCGGTCGATGAGCAGAGCGTCGATTCGCGGAACGGATCCTTCGTCGGAGGTATCCCGCGACAAGGCCCAGGTCCGGCGGCCGTCGGGCTCTATTTGGAGCCCTATTTGCGGCTCGGTCAACACAATCCGGGGCAACTCTACCCGGCCAAAAAGAAGCGGCAACAACCGGATATCAAATTCTGCGGCGGTTGCCGTCATCAGATAAGGTTTGCTGGCCCATTCGGGGTTGGCGATTTCCACCCCGTCGGCCTTGACCGTGGCGGTACGTCCGAGCTGCACCGACAGGTGCCGGGTAATTTCAAAACGCCTTCCGAGCTGCTCGGATACGTGACGATTGATCGGACCACGAAGCATGTCCCAAGGGAAAAACACCGCAACCAGCACCAGAACCACCGCCAATACGGCAATGCCGATGAGTGTTCTACGCAGAAGAGGCGATGAGGACAAGACGTTGTTCATGTGCTGGGGAGGAATCGTTCAAACCATTGCAAGGGCAGTCTGTAATGGCCAACAATGCGCGGCTGCCCACAATGTCCATCACCCTTACAAGCGCGTTGAACTACAGTGAATCCAATGTGCGTCAGCTCACCCCACAGGACAGTCGGCAAGCGCCATAAGACGCTGTGGGCATGTGCCTACAGTTTTTTCGAGCGGGTCGTAGGAAACCTCCTACAGGCACTGCCCTTGGTCACTGGCAGAATGGGCCACAATAAAAAGATACATTAGGAAACAAGGACACCGCGTTCTTGAGCCTTTTGTAATATTTCCGAGAAGCACGTCGCCTTCCCACCTGGACCCGAGCAGTGAGACTGAAAACGTACATCGTAGAAGACAATCCCACCATTCGAGAGAATCTGATCGGGACGCTTGAGGAATTGGCAGGCATTGACGCGGTAGGCACGGCCGAAACTGAAAACGAAGGCAAGGCCTGGCTTGTCGAGAACAGCGGCGATTGGGATTTGGCGATTGTTGACCTGTTTCTGAAACAGGGAAGCGGTTTGGGTGTGCTGGCTGCCTGCCGTGACCGCCCCGCCACGCAAAAAGTCGTCGTCCTCAGCAATTACGCCACTGCAGACATCCGCCAGAGATGTGCCCAGCTCGGTGTTGATGCCGTTTTTGACAAGTCCAACGAAATCGATGCCCTGGTGGACTATTGCATCCAGCAGAGCACCATTTCAGATTGAACTCAATCAATCAGCTTGTTCTTGAGCGCGTAATAGGTCAGGTCGCTGTTGGACGACAGGCTCATTTTTTCCATGACACGCGTCCTGTAGGTGCTCACGGTTTTCACGCTCAGCGAAAGCGCCTTGGCGATGTCGCCAGCGGTTTCACCCTTGGCCAGCTTGAGAAAAACCTGGAACTCCCGCTCGGACAATTGTTCGTGGGAAGCCACGTCGTTAGGCCGGTTCAGTTGCTGCGCAAGGAGCTCTGCCACCGCCGGGGTAATGTAGCGTTTTCCAAGCGAAATCACGCGGATCGCATCCACAATCTCGGATGGATCGCATTCCTTGTTCAGATAGCCGCTGGCGCCCTGGCGAATCAGGTTGACTGCATAGTGCTCTTCAGGATAGCCGCTCAGAATGAGGATGCCGACATCGGGCGCCTTGGCGCGAATCATGGCCAGGGCATCGATGCCGCTTTGCCCAGGCATGGACAAGTCCATGACCAGAATATCCAGCTCAACGTTACGCACCAGATCAATTGCCTCGCGGCCACTGCCGGCCTCCCCCACGACGCGCAGGTCTACCTGGTCGGAAAAAAACTGTTTGAGTCCGGAACGCACAATGGCATGGTCGTCCACAATTCCAATTTTGATCATGTCGCTGTCTTTCTATAAGGTCTGCGCAAGCGGGCAACGCAATGAAAAAGATGGCCTGCAGGACATCCGCATTGGTTTTCAGTGTTCATTATTGACGAAATTTTCACCAAATGACTGAACGGAGTTTGCCGTGAAACGATTTGCGATCCCAAAAATGGCCATCAGCCTGCCCCTGGCGGTGCTGGCTGCCGCCATTCTCATCTTCATTAACGAGGCAAGCTTTCAGAAATCCACGGAGGCGGCGGCCAGTATTGAAGAGGCTCAGCAAACCCGCGGCGCCATCAACCGGTTGATGCAGCACATGCTGGACGCGGAAACCGGGCAGCGCGGCTACCTGCTGACCGGCGACGTTCGATATCTCGAGCCCTACAACTCCGCCCTGGCCGATATCGACCAGAACCTGGATGCCTTGCGCCGGCTGTTCACCCCTTACCAGGATCAACTTGCAGAGTTCGGGGTCATGTCCAGGCATGTTTCGCGCAAGCTGGCCGAAATGGACCTGAGCGTGCGCATGCGCAAGGAAGGCAACGAGGACGCCTGGAAATTTGTCCTGACCACGGACGTCGGAAAAGAGCATATGGAGGCGATTCGCGCGCAGTCCGCGAAACTGGCCTCCAACAGCGTCAGCAAAATGGAGCAGGGGCAGGTTCAGATCAAGAAGGCGCTGGAGCTCTCCCGCATCGGCATTGCGGCCATGGCTTTGGCGGGCTTGCTGGCTTTTTATATGTACCTCCTTCAAACCAAAGCGCTGCTTGCTTCCGGCCGGCGCGAGCAGGAATCCCTGCAACGCGAGCGCGACTTCCTCGAAATACAGGTACGTGAAAGAACCGCCAACCTGGCCGAGCTGGCTACCCACCTGCAAAATGTGCGCGAAGACGAACGGGGTCACCTGGCGCGTGAACTGCATGACGAATTGGGTGCGCTTTTGACCGCCGCGAAACTGGATGTGGCCCGATTGAAATCCCGCCTGGCAGGCAATCTGCCGGAAGCGGCTGAGCGGTTGACACACCTGACCAACACACTTAACAGCGGCATTGCGCTGAAACGCCGCATTGTGGAAGACCTCCGGCCGTCCTCCCTGTCGCACCTGGGCCTGGTCGCCTCTCTCGAGATCCTCGCACGCGAGTTTGAAGAACGCTCCGGACTCTCCATCACCACCGATCTGGAGCCTGTGGAACTCGGCGGCTCGGCGCAGCTGACCATCTACCGGCTGGTGCAGGAGTCACTGACAAACATCGGCAAATACGCAGAAGCCAGGCAAGCCGAGATCAGCCTTCACAACTTCGACAGCTACATCACGGTGGAAGTCAAAGACAACGGCAAAGGCTTCAAGCTTGAGAGCGTGGGCCCGGGAAGCCATGGCCTTGCCGGCATGCGCCATCGCGTCGAAGCCGCAGGCGGACGGCTGACGGTGTCCAGCACCGAAGGCGATGGCACGCGCATCTCAGCAGTGCTGCCCAAAACACTTTGACCGGTCTCTGAACGCGGCGCGGGGCAGGTCACCTGCTGCTGCGCGCTGCCCGCCAAAGGGCTCAACATCTCTCGGCTTTTCGAGGCACGCGCTGCGCTGCCAGCGTAACAAAATGTCGGCCACCTCCTACAGGGCGTGGCCGCTCGAACTGACAGGGGCACACGCTGGCAGCCGATGAAGGAAATTGAAGGCACTCATTAACCTTGCTGAAGGCGTTTCAAAAGAAGCACCACCCCTTTAAACAAGCAAGGAGACCGAGATGCTGCACTACTCCGTCGTTTTTCTGATCATCGCGCTGATCGCTGCCGTGTTCGGTTTTGGTGGCATCGCTGCAGGTGCCGTCGAGATCGCCAAGATCCTCTTTTTCATCTTCGCCGTCATGGCCATCGTGAGCTTTGTCATCAGCTTGCTCCGAAAGAATTGATCCAGCCATTCCGGGAGTGCCGAACGCTTTTTACGGGCGAGCGGCGCGCTCTCTCCTTGCATCTCCATCGTCATTCACTCAACTCACCAAGGACCTGACATGAACACCCAAACCGCCACCAAGACCGCCCGCCAAAGCTCGGATGAGTTGCTGCAGAACGCAGAAAAAGCCGTTGACTCCACCCGCAGCTATGCCAACGAGGCATTCGACAAAGCCGAAACCAAAGTGCGCGAACTGCGCGGCAGTGTGGACCCCGTCGTTGACATGCTGGCATCCAAGGCCCAGCACCTTGCCCGTCAGAGCCTCGATATTGCCTCTGAAGCCAAGCATCGCGCACAGCAGTCGCTGTCCAATGCCGCAGGTGCAACCACCCGTTATGTTGCCGAGCAACCCCTGCGTTCGGTGCTGATTGCCGCCGCCGTCGGCGCCGGCATCGCGCTGCTGGTGTCGTCTGCACGCCATCGCAACCATAACCGCTACTGATCGCCAGGCTCCCATCCGCCTTTCCCCTGTATCGACTACTACCACTGCACGCAGATTCGCCCCACCAATGCTTCACCCCCTGTTCTCCACCATCGTGCAGCGGCCTGACCTCGTCATGGACCATGTCTCTGCTTACGCGGCGCTCTTTCATGAAGAGGCTTCCGATGCGGGTGCCGAGCTGGTTGCACGGGCTGTGGCGTGGGTGATTGCGGTACTGGCGGCCGCCGTATTTTTGGGGCTCGCAGGAACAGCGGTCATGCTGGGGACGCTTCACAACCAGTTTCACTGGGCACTGGTGGCGGTTCCGGGCATTGCACTGGCCATCGCCATCGGGGCCGCATTGCGCGCGAGAAAACCTTTCGCGAATGAACGCTTTCCCGAGTTGAAAGCCCAGATTGACAGCGACGCGCGCGCATTGCGCATGGCCGCCTGAACCGATGTCCACCCTCACCGCCCCAACGCCGCAGGAAAGGCTGGCCAGCAGCCGCAAGGCCATTGTCCGGCACATGAGCCGGGAAAAGCTGGACCATGAAGAAAACCCGGGCAATGCAGAGACCGGCCCGGAGGATGATCCGGCGCACTTTCTCGACCGCGGAACCTGGGGCGTTCTCAAACATGCTTTGGGGAGCTGGTGGCGGCATCACCCGGTGAGCGTGGCAGTTGACATTGCCCGGCCGATGATTGACAGGTACGCCGAAGAAAAGCCGTTGCAGCTATTGGGTATTGCAGCCGCGGCAGGCGCCGCGGCGGTCGTGCTGCGGCCCTGGCGACTGGTATCACTTGGCGGCTTGCTGCTGGCCGCCCTCAAGACGTCCGAACTCCCGGGCACCTTGCTGTCCATGCTGTCTGGCGCGCCGCACAAGCCTGAAAAAACACCCTACACACGATGAACACCTCCACGCTTTCCCGCACCGCTCCCGACGAGCTGACGCTTGATGAAACAGGGCTGAACGCAGCCCGGAACAGCCTCAACGACGGCGCAATTACGCCGGCCTACGGGCCGCACCGCGATGCAATCGTCAAGCTGCTGAATGACGCATTGGCAACAGAACTGGTTTGCGTATTGCGCTACAAGCGGCACTACTTCACGGCCAGCGGTGTGTCGTCGCCGCCCATTGCCGACGAGTTCCTGGTCCACGCCAATGAAGAATCCGGACATGCGGACCGCATTGCCCGGCGCATTGTGCAGCTGGGCGGCGAGCCGGACTTTTCGCCGGCCACACTGCTGCAGCGCAGCCATGCGGATTACGACGAATCCAGTGACCTCAAAACCATGGTGCGGGTCAACCTGATCGCCGAACGCATCGCGGTTGAAACCTATCGCCAGATGATTGCGCTGATCGGTGACAAGGACCCCACGACACGCCGCCTCCTCGAAGATGTTCTTGCCGATGAGGAAGAGCATGCCGACGAGCTCAAGGACTGGCTGGAGAAATAACGATTACCGCAGGTCGGCCGGCGTGGTGCCGCCAGTCGACAGGCCTTTTTAACCATGCACCAGACGATTAAACCAACTTAGAGGAAAACAATATGAAATACGCTCGCGCAATTGCATTCGCCGCACTGGCAGGCATCACCATCATCGGCAGCGGCTGCGCCGTTGGGCGTGGACAGGAGACTGCTGGCGCCTATGTTGATGATGCTGCCATCACCACGTCCGTCAAGGCCAAGTTCATCGAGGACAAAACTGTTGCGGCGTCCTCCATCAAGGTGGAAACGCTCAATGGCACGGTTCAGCTGTCCGGCTTTGCCAAGTCCAGCGCTGAAAAAGCCCAGGCCGAAAACATTGCCCGCAATGTGAAGAACGTCAAGGGTGTGCGTAACGACATCGTCGTTCGTCCTTGAGCGTAAGCGGCTGAACAGGCCGGGCCACCGCGCAGGTGGCTAAAAAAAGCAGGCTACAGATAATCTGTGCCTGCTTTTTTCGTTGTGACCGGGCAGCGATGCGGTCACCGCAGCGCCTGGATCCTGCAGTTTTTGCAGATCCCAGGCCCGGGTGTTTTCAGTGGCAACTTCCATGCTGCTTGCGGTACAGCGCCGGATAAACAGGCGGCGCGCCTTTTGTCGATGCAAACAGTCCCAGCTTTGCGGCCTGGGCACGTTTTTCCGCCCGGGCATAGGGACCTGCATTGCCGCGGCTGCGGTAGGACCAGGCCATACCGTTTGTGACCATCCATTTGCCGGCATCTTCTCCGCTGAACACCACCCTGGCCAGGAGGCGGCCGTAGTCGTCGTGGTATTGGCCATGCACCGCCACACGCTTGCCCAGAAGCCGGCGCATCAGCGCATCGCGCGCGAGGGCTCCGCCCGGCTGGCAGATTTCCGGCGCGTCAATACCCTGAATGCGAATGCTGACCGGTTTACCCCCCGCTACCGGGCGCACCCGGACGGTGTCGCCATCAACCACATAGGTGACGATCCCGGGCCAGGCCGCGATGGGAGGCGAGGCTGTGCGCGCCGGCACGCTCCCATGCATGAGCGCCACCAGAAAGAACACGCCCACGGCCTTGACTACGGAATTTTTTGTCACGTTAATTTGCTACCAAATTGATAGCTGCTTGCGCCCGTCAATATTGACCTGAAGGCAGAAATCTTGATGAACATTGAAGATCGGCTGCTTCGTTTCCCTGCTGTCGTCGCCAGCGCGCAATAAAGCCATCAAGGCCGGGATGTGCGCAGAGACCGGAGGAGCATGAGTTTTCAGAGAACAAAAGAGAAGCGGGGGAAGCCCTGAATGTACTGTACAAATAAACAGCCTCGTTCTCGCCCCCGATCACGCTGTAACGATCCATCCTTCCAGCGTGTCCATTTCCACCGGCAAGCCGTAGCGGGGAGCGCCCTGCTGCGCCGCCCAGGCCGCCTGCATCAGGCACAGCACGGCGTCCAGGCTGTCGCCGCTGGCGTCGTCGGCGAGCAGGTCGCGCTGCGCGTGGCTGACCTTGAGGCGCAGCCCCAGACGCGTTTGGCCGTTCTCCAGCGCGGTGATCAGGTCTTTGCGTGCGATCAGCCGCTCGGGCGTCTGCCTGGCTTTGTCGTCGCTTTTGTAAGAACGGCTGCCCAGCACCTCGCGCGCCAGCAGGCCCGGGTAAGCTTCGAGCGCCACACGTTGGGTGTCGCCGTCATGCAGGCCGGGCAAGTGCACACCCGCCGCGAGCAAACGCGGCACACCGGCGTGCAGCATGTAGGCCACGGGTGGGTTGACCCATTTCATCGAGGGGCTGGAGCCGGCCGGGCCGTCGGCGGCACGATGGGCAAACTTGCCGCCCACTGGCCGCGCGTTGCAGAAGGCGGCAAAGGTGCTCCGGATGTCTTCGCGGCTCAAGGCAGCATAGTGGCGCATGCAGGCTTCCCACTGCAGCGGCCAGCCCAGATGCGCCACCAGTTCACGCGGCAGGCCAAATGGAAAATCAAACGCGCCCAGCCAGGGCTGGGGCTGCTGCAGCCAGTGCCCGAACGCCGCCAGGGACTCCAGCCGCTCTATTTTTGATAGCACGCAGCGCCCATGAGACATGGCCCCAAGGGCTAAAACAATGGGTTTTTTCTTCGTCGGGCTGCTGGAGAAATCGCAGCCAAGCAGCAAGGGCACTGTCATCGCGGCCTCAATCACGGCATCAGCCCAGCGCCAGCGCCATCACACCCGCCGCAATGCAGGCGGCGCCGATCAGGCGTAAAGCACGGTCGCCCTCGCCCAGCAGGTGGCCGCCTATCAGCGCGGCAAACAACATGGACACCTCGCGCGCAGGCGCCACATGCGACAGCGGCGCGGTCTGCATGGCGTACAGCACCAGCACATAGGACACGGGGCTGACGACGCCGACAAACACCGCGTACTTCCATTGCTGCTTCCACAACACCCTGGCCGCAGCGGGGTCGCGCAGCAAAGCGGGCGCCAGCACCAGCATGCGCAGCAGGCAGCCCATGTAATCCACCAGGATCGGCGACATCAGCAGAATCTTGACCGCATAGCCATCGACGACGGTGTAGCTGGCGATAAAGGCGCCGCTCAACAAGCCATAGACCATGCCCTTGCGCACCCGCTGGCGCTGCGCCGGGTCGTGCGAGGCGCGCCACAAGCCCGGCCCGCCGGCGACCAGAAACACGCCGCCCACGACACCCGCGATACCGGCCAGACCCAGCGCGGAAATCTGCTCGCCCAGCAGCACGATGGCGGCCAGCGACGACAGCAGCGGCCCCGAGCCCCGCGCCAGCGGATAGACCACGGTGAGGTCCGCCTTGCGGTAGCCGCGCAGCAGGACGATGTAATAGATGGTGTGCAGCAAGGCACTGGCACACAGCAGCAGCCATTCAGCCCAACCCCAGCGCGGCAACTCGGCAATGCCGAACCAGATGCCCAGCGGCGCCCACGCCACCAGCAGCACCAGGCCGGTAAAAGCGGCAAAGCGGGCATCACCGCCGGCCTTCTTGGCGGCGATGTTCCAGCTGGCGTGAATCAGTCCGGCGAGGAGTACGAGGGCCAGGGCGCCTGGAGACACGCGTCAGGCCTGGCGGTGCGCAGGCCTCAAACCCTGCCGCAGATGGAGGCGGTGGCCATCAGGTCTTCGAGCAGCGCGAACGAGACCTTGCCCGACACCGAATAAGGATCGAGTTCGGCTTTTTCGGAGTACTTGAGCAGGATGGAATGGTTGAGCTTGGACAGGTTGACCTGGCCCATGGTCCAGCCACCGAAGCGCCGCTCGGAGATTTCCTCGAAGTGCAGGAGGATCACGTCCTTGTGGCGGGCATCTTGCTGGATGTGGCCGAACAGTTCGCTGACCGCCATGCGGCCGCCTTCGATGGCCTGCAAAAAGATGCCGCCGCCGTAGCAGAGAATGCCGGTGATGCCGGACGAGGGGTTGTGCTGGCGCGACTGCGAGAGGATGCCCTCGATGGCCTCGGGGCTGGTGTCGACCGCGCGGCTTGCGTAAAGTAAACGGACGAGCATGGTTAGCCTTTCTGCGGGATCAAAGCGAGGAATTCGCGGCGCAATGTCGAATCCTTCAGGAAGACGCCGCGCATCACCGAGTTGATCATCTTGCTGTCCATGTCTTTGACGCCGCGCCAGGCCATGCAGTAGTGGCTGGCCTCCATCACGATGGCCAGGCCGTCGGGCTGGGTTTTTTCCATGATGAGGTCGGCCAGTTGCACCACCGCTTCTTCCTGGATCTGCGGGCGGCCCATGACCCATTCGGCCAGGCGCGCGTATTTTGAGAGGCCGATCACGTTGGTGTGCTCGTTGGGCAGCACGCCGATCCAGATCTTGCCGATGACCGGGCAGAAATGATGGGAGCAGGCACTGCGAACCGTGATGGGCCCGACGATCATCAACTCGTTGAGGTGCTCGGCGTTAGGGAATTCGGTGATGGTGGGAGGCGCTACATAGCGGCCCTTGAATACCTCGTTGAGGTACATCTTGGCCACGCGGCGCGCGGTGTTGTGGGTGTTGTGGTCGCCGGCGGTGTCGATCACCAGGCTGTCGAGCACGCCTTGCATCTTGACTTCGACTTCGTCCAGCAGCTTTTCGAGCTCGCCCGGTTCAATGAACTTGGCGATGTTGTCGTTGGCGTGAAAGCGCTTGCGTGCCTGGGCCAGGCGTTCGCGGATCTTGACGGAGACGGGCGTGCCCTCGTCGGTCGCGTCCTGGGGGGGCGTATCGGATTTCATAAGCATGCCAGATATTACCAGCCCGCCCCTAAACCGTCTTGTCCGGAATTTGATAAGGTTTTTGGCCTCCAGCCCTTTCCTCATGAGCGCAAGCAGCTATCAAATTCATAGCTAATGACATGAAGGCCAGGCTGGCACAAGACGCATCAATAACGCTGGCCTGCCACCAGCAGCGCCAGCCGCACCAGGGCATAGGCTATCCAGCCCCGCAGCCGCTGGCCAAAGGGGCGATGGCTGTGGTCGGCCGGCTCCATGCGCCGCCCCTGTTTCGCCATGGCCTCGCGCAGAATACCCGCCAGGCTTTCGGCAAAGGCCTTGTCCTCGACCACCACATTGGCCTCGCGGGCCAGCAGCAGGCTCAGGGGATCCAGGTTGGAGGAGCCCACGGTGGCCCAATGCCCGTCCACCACGGCCACCTTGGCGTGCAGGAAACCGGCCTCGTATTCATGGATTTCCACGCCGGCTTCCAGCAGGGCACCGTAGACGGGCCGGGCGGCATGGTATTGCATGAAGTACTCGTAGCGCCCCTGCAGCAGCAAGGTGACACGCACACCGCGTTTGGCCGCCCCGATGAGGGCGCGCCGCAGCTTGCCGCCCGGCAGGAAATAGGCGTTGGCAATGATGATTTCCCGGTGCGCCTTGCCGATGGCCCTGCGGTAGGCGCGCTCGATGCTGCTGCGATTGCGCAGGTTGTCGCGCAGGATCAGCGCTGCCTTGGGGCCGGCAACGCCAGACCCGTTACCCACCGCGAGCGATGTGGTGCCGGTACGCCCGCCATAGCCCGCTGCCCTGAAGTTCTCCCATGCGGCGGCCATGTGACGCTGCCGCGCACTGTAGCCAGCCTGCACACGCCACCACAGCAGCGCCATGGCATCGGCGGCCTCCTCCGCCAGCGGGCCGGTGGCAGCCACGGCGAAATCGACGCGCGGAGTCTGGAGCTCCCCGTGGTTGGGATCGTAGAAATCATCGAGCACATTGATGCCGCCGCAAAACACCGTGTGCTGGTCCACCACGCAGAGCTTGCGGTGCAGCCTGCGCCAGCGCTCGGGCAACAGCAGGCCCAGGCGGCTCAGGCCCGTCCCCAGGGGCGAGTACACGCACCAGTCGACTTTCGACGCCGCGAATTTTTCGCGCCACTCGGCCGGAAGGGGGCCGGTGCCTATGCCGTCGACCAGCACCTGCACTGTGACGCCGCGCAGGGCCGCGCGAACCAGGGCTTCAGCGACATCCGCGCCGGCGCCGTTGAAATCAAAAATATAGGTTTCCAGCTGAATCCAGGTCTGCGCCGCGTCCAGGGCCTTGACGAGTGCGGGGAAAAAATCCCGGCCGCCCTGGAGCAACTGCAACGCACCGGACTTGTGGAGTGGAAACATGGCCAGCGGCTTTTTTCCTGGAAGTATGGAGAGTTGGCGGGAAGGTCCATTCCATTTGAACCGACTGGCCGATGTTTGCCAATCCAGTGGAACGCCAAACTCACAAAGTGTTGCGCCTCTGCCCTGCGCTCACCGCTCAAGCCAGGAATTTCGGCAGGAGGAGCACCGCTTCCGCATTCGAAGGGGAAAAGCACAGGTCGGCGGCGGCGTAGTGCGGCAGCCATTGCCAGGCAACGTGCTCCCTGGGGCTGAGCTTTACATCGCACGCCTGGGGCAAGCACAGGCTGAAGACATGTTCGGTGTTGTGGGTGATGCCGGGCGCATACCTGGCGCGCCAGACTGGATAAATTTCGTAGACGTTGGACAGGCCCCAGTCGCGAAACTGGCCGGGCGCGGCTGCGATGCCGGTCTCTTCCAGCACCTCGCGCACCGCGGTCTGCAGCAAGGGCTCGCCCGCCATATCTTTGGAGCCTGTGATGCTCTGCCAGAAGCCCGGGTTGTCGGCGCGCTCGATCAGCAGCACGTCCAGCTGCGGTGTGTGAATGACGACCAGCACGGATTCGGGGATCTTGAAGGCTTTCAAGCTGTCCCCTCGTCACTCAGATGCGTGCGCTTGCTTGTGAGCGACAGGCTTTTCCGCCGGGCCGCCCCAAGGAAAAGAGCGCCCCCTCGGGGGGCAGGAAGCTACGCGCAGCGAGCGACCGTGGGGGCCACATTAAACTGGCTGTGGGTTGCGCAGGCGAATATGCAGTTCGCGCAGTTGTTTCTCGTCGACAGGGCTGGGCGCGTGCGTGAGCAGATCCTGCGCGCGCTGGGTTTTGGGAAATGCGATCACGTCGCGGATCGAGTCGGCGCCGGTCATCATGGTGACGATGCGATCCAGGCCGAAGGCCAGGCCGCCGTGGGGCGGTGCGCCGTACTGCAACGCGTCCAGCAGGAAGCCGAACTTCTGCTGCGCTTCCTCCGGGCCGATCTTCAGGGCATTGAACACCTTGCTCTGCACGTCCGCCTGGTGGATACGGACCGAACCGCCGCCCAACTCCCAGCCATTGAGCACCATGTCATACGCTTTGGCAATACAGCGGCCCGGGTCGGTGTCCATCCAGTCTTCGTGTCCGTCCTTGGGTGCGGTGAACGGGTGGTGCACCGCGCTCCAGCGCTGGCCTTCCTCGTCAAATTCGAACATCGGAAAATCAACCACCCACAGCGGCTTCCAGCCTTTGGTGAAGAGGCCGGTTTTCTTGCCGAACTCACTGTGACCGACTTTGAGGCGCAACGCGCCAATGCTGTCGTTGACGACCTTGGCCTTGTCGGCGCCGAAGAAAAGGATGTCGCCGTTCTGGGCCCCGGTGCGCTTGAGGATTTCCGCAATCGCCGCGTCATGGATGTTCTTGACGATGGGGCTTTGCAGGCCGTCACGGCCCTTGGTGATGTCATTGACCTTGATCCAGGCCAGGCCCTTGGCACCGTAGATCTTGACGAACTCGGTGTAGCCGTCGATCTCGCCGCGGCTCATTTCGGACCCGCCGGGAACGCGCAGGGCAACCACACGGCCGCCGGCAGTGGTGGCCGGCGTGCTGAAAACCTTGAAGTCCACCGTCGCCATGACTTCGGTGAGTTCCGTGAACTCCAGGTTCACACGCAAATCAGGCTTGTCGGAACCGAAGCGATGCATGGCTTCGCTGTAGGCCATCACCGGAAATTCGCCCAGGTCGGTGTTGAGCACGGTCTTGAAAATGTTGCTGATCATGCCCTGGAACAGGTCACGGATGTCCTGCTCGCCCATGAAGGACGTCTCGATATCGATCTGCGTGAATTCGGGCTGGCGGTCGGCGCGCAGATCTTCGTCGCGGAAGCACTTGGTGATCTGGTAGTAGCGGTCAAAACCGGCCACCATGAGCAGCTGCTTGAACAGCTGGGGGCTTTGCGGCAACGCGAAGAACATGCCTTCGTTGACGCGGCTGGGCACCAGGTAGTCGCGCGCGCCTTCGGGCGTGCTCTTGGTCAGCATCGGGGTTTCGATGTCGATGAAGCCGTTGGCGTCGAGGAACTTACGCGTTTCCATGGCCACGCGGTAACGCAGCATGAGGTTGTTCTGCATGTAGGGGCGGCGCAAATCCAGCACGCGATGCGTGAGGCGCGTCGTCTCCGACAGGTTGTCGTCGTCAAGCTGGAACGGCGGCGTCACGCTCGGGTTCAGCACGATCAGTTCGTGGCACAGCACCTCGACCTTGCCGCTTTTGAGGTTGTCGTTGGTCGTGCCTTCAGGGCGGGCCCGCACCACGCCTTTGACCTGCACGCAGAATTCGTTACGCACGCCTTCGGCGGTTTTAAACATGTCGGCGCGGTCCGGGTCGCAGACGACCTGGACATAGCCTTCGCGGTCGCGCAGGTCGATGAAAATCACCCCGCCATGGTCGCGACGGCGATTGACCCAGCCGCACAGGCTCACGGTTTGGCCCAGCAAGGCCTCGGTCACCAGACCGCAATAGTTCGAACGCATTTGGGAAACGATAGCCATAAAAATCTCGGACTTTCAGCGCCTCGCGCGCAGTGTTGCAATTTTCGCCGTTTAAAGGGGAGGGGTCAGCGGCCGCGGTACAGGTTTGGAGGGCACCACGACGCCCATGGAAATCACGTAGGTCAAAGCCTCATCGACGCTCATCTGGAGCTCAATGCAGTCGCTTCTTTTGAGCATCACAAAATAGCCACCGGTGGGATTGGGCGTGGTGGGTACATAAACACTCAGGTAGTCGCCCTGCAGGTGATTGACCACATCGCCGCCGGGCAGTCCCGTCAGAAAACCGATGGTCCAGACACCTTCACGCGGCCACTGCACCAACAAGGCCTTGCGAAAGGCATTGCCGTTTTCCGAAAACACCGTATCGGAGACCTGCTTTACGCTGGAATAGATGGAGCGGACGATGGGAATGCGGCTCAGGAACGAGTTGCCCCAGCGGACCAGTTTTTTACCGAAGAAATTGCTGGCGACCGCGCCCATCAGCAGCACGATCAGCAGCGTCAGCAACACGCCGAAACCGGGGATATGAAAACCCAGCAGCTTGTCGGGATGCCAGGAGCCAGGAAGAATCAGCAGCGTCTGGTCCAGCGTGCCGACAATCCAGTCGAGCACCCACAGCGTGATGGCCAGGGGCACCAGCACCAACAGTCCGGCCAGAAGCCATCGGCGGATCGAAGCCATCACGAAGAAGTCTTGGAAGAGGAGTCGCTGGCCGAAGCCTTGGCGGGCGCGGCCGGCGCGGGAGCTGCTGCGGTACTTGCCGGTGCGGCTGCACCGGAATCGGCCGGCTTGCTGTCCGCCCCGTTGCCGCTGGCAGTGCCGGCTTCGCCGCCGTCAGTCTTGGGCGCGGGCACACCCGTGCTGTTGCCGCCGCGGAAGTCCGTCACGTACCAGCCTGAGCCCTTGAGCTGGAAACCTGCGGCCGTGACCTGCTTTTTGAATGCGGGTTCGCCGCATTGCGGACACACCGAGAGGGGCGCATCGGAGATTTTTTGCAGAACGTCCTTGGCATGCCCACAGGACTCGCATTTATAGGCGTAGATTGGCATAGTGCTTAAGGCTTTGAGGGGCTGTCCCCGGGGTATTCCCGGGAATATCCCGGGGAATTTGCCTGGAAAAGGCTCCCAGATGCAAAGCCTTCAATTATAGGCCGTTGAGACCTTCCCCGGCCGGCCCTAAAACACCCGTACCCGCAGGACAAACTGCATGGCAATCAGCCCCAACACAAAGCCCAAACCGCCATAAATCAGGCTTTGCAGCAGTTTGTTGGTGCGCTTTTGCTCATACAGCAGTTCCTCAAGCTCGCGCCGGTTGATTCCGGGGGGTGATTTCAGGTACTGGGACAACAGGCGCGGCAAACCGGGTAGCAGCTTGGCATAAGCAGGCGCCTCCGCCTTGAGTTGCGCCAGCAGTTTTTCCGGTCCCACCTGCTCGAGCATCCATTTCTCGAGAAAGGGCTTGGCGGTGCTCCAGAGATCCAGGTCAGGGTCCAGCTCGCGGCCCAGGCCCTCGATGTTCAACAGGGTCTTTTGCAGCAGCACCAGCTGGGGCTGAATTTCGACATGGAAACGGCGCGAGGTCTGAAACAGACGCATCAGCACCAGGCCCAGCGAGATTTCCCTCAGAGGCCGGTCGAAGTAGGGTTCGCAGCAAGCGCGAATGGCGGCTTCCAGCTCGTCCACCCGCGTCTCGGGCGGAACCCAGCCAGATTCGAGATGCAACTCGGCCACCCGTTTGTAGTCGCGCTGAAAAAACGCGCTGAAATTCTGCGCGAGGTATTCCTTGTCGACCTCGGTCAGGGTGCCCACGATTCCGAAATCCAGCGAGATGTAGCGACCGAATGTTTCCGGCGCCAGACTGACCTGGATATTGCCGGGATGCATGTCGGCATGGAAGAAGCCGTCGCGGAACACCTGGGTGAAAAAAATGGTAACGCCGTCGCGCGCCAGTTTTTTCATGTCGACACCGGCATCGCGCAGGCGCTGGGCCTGGCTGATCGGAACGCCTTTCATGCGCTCCATCACCATGACGTCGGGCATGCAGAAGTCCCAGACCATTTCGGGGATCATCACCAGGTCAAGGTTCTGCATGTTGCGGCGCAGCTGGGCCGCGTTGGCCGCCTCACGCAGAAGGTCCAGCTCGTCGTGCAGGTATTTGTCAAACTCGGCCACCACCTCGCGGGGCTTGAGGCGCTTGCCGTCGGCAGAAGCGCCCTCCACCCAGCCCGCCATCATGTGCATCAGCGCCAGGTCTTTCTCAATGGCAGGCAGCATATTGGGCCGAAGCACCTTGACGGCCACTTCGCGGCCATTTGGCAAGATGGCGAAGTGCACTTGGGCAATCGAGGCGCTGGCTACGGGGATTTGTTCGAAGCTTGCAAAGATGCGGTCCAGCGGCCGGCCAAAGGCTTTTTCGATGATGGCGACGGCGACGGCGGACTCAAAAGGCGGCACCCGGTCCTGCAGGCGCGCAAGCTCGTCGGCGATGTCGGGCGGAAGCAGGTCGCGCCGGGTAGACATGACCTGGCCGAACTTGACAAAGATGGGGCCCAGGCTTTCAAGCGCTTCGCGCAGGCGCTCGCCGCGCGGCGCCTTCAGGTTGCGGCCCAGCGAAACGATGCGGGTCAGCAAACGGATCCAGGGACGCTCGAAACTGGAGAGCACCAGCTCATCCAGGCCAAACCGGAGCACGGTCCAGACAATAAAAACACCTCTGAAGAGGCGACTCATGCAGCAGGTGCTTTCACTGGCTCGGCATCGCCGCCTGCCGCAGAAGGACCCGCCTTGGGCGCCGTTTCAGAAGGTTGGGCGCCGGAGGTTGCTGCCGCGGACGAAGGAGGAACCGACGCAAGAGGTGTACTTGCCAAAAATTGCTTGAGCCCGGCAAAGATTCGCCGGCCGGCATCGGCCACTGCATGCGCAGGAGCATCACCGATCAGCCGGGAAAGGTCCTCTTCGGCATCCCAGCGCAGGTTTTCAGCCAGCCAGCCCAGTTCGGCGGCCAGCTGCACATCACCCTCAATTTTCACCGGCGGCGGCTTGCCGGCCAGCACAGACTGCATCACGGTCAGCGGCGATTCAGTAGCCACAGCCAGCAACAGGTCCGGCTTGGCAGCGGGCTGGGCCCGATCCACCAGGCCCGCGGGTGTCACCACCAGGTCAATCGCAAACAGGCCCCAGCGCAGATGCACCACGCGCCCCTTTTGCCGCAGCAGACGGTCCTGCGCCTGCTTTTCCTGCATCAGGACATGGTTCAGGAAGAGCACCAGCCGTTGCTGCCCCTCATCCACCACCCAGGCGGGCGGCTGAAAGCGGGTGGCAATGGATTCCAGAAATGAAAAAGGGGTCGTAGTGTTCATACGACCCCGATTTTGCAGGATAAAACGCCTGACAAGTTAAGCCCCCTATTTATCTATCAGCCGGGGCCGCGGAACCGGCTTTGCCGGGCCGCAGGCGCAGCGGCCCCCTCGGGGGGCAGGGAGCTGCACGCAGTGAGCGACCGTGGGGGCTACTGCAATGCCTGTACGCCAGCCACAAGCCAGCCGCTGCCGCCGCTGCGTGGCTTGGTCATGTTCCAGACTTCGCGGAAGGGGCTGGCGCCTGCGGAGGCGTCTTCGCGGATCATGCCGGAAAACTCCACGCTGGCCATGTAGACGTCGCTCAATTCTTCGATGCCGAGCAGCTGTGCATCCAGCATCACGACCTCGGTCTTGTTGACCACACCGCCGGTGTGCGACTCGCGGTCGGCAAGCTGGGTCTTGATCTGCTCGAGCATGTCGTCCGTCATCATGGCGCGCAGGTTCTGGATGTCGGAGCGGTCCCAGGCATCCTGCAGCGTGACGAAGTTGGCCTTGCTGGCCTTGAGGAAGCCTTCGGCGTCAAAACCAGCCGGGACGCCCCAGGACTGCGCACCCAGCAAGGCCGAGCCGATCATGGAACCGCCTGCGGGCGCTGCCGCATCGTATTTGTTGGCATCAAAAGCCATGCTGCTGCGCTCCCAGGGTCGTGCGGACGCATCGTTGCCGACGTTCTCAGGGCTGTAGTTCTTGGGGGTGGTGGCGTTGCCCGCACCCTGGAAGGCAAAAGGCGCCTGCCCGGGCGCAGAACCTTGCGCACCAGCCGCTCCGCCCTTGAATTTGCGCATGATGAAGCCGATCACCAGCATGACCACCAGCGCCAGCAAAGCGAACATGATGATCTGGCCGAAGGCGCCGCCCAGGCCCAGCGACGAAGCCAGCCACGCCAGGCCCAGGCCCGCAGCCAGGCCACCCAGCATGGCGCCCCAGGGTTTCTTGGGCGCAACAGGCGCCGGCGTTGCCGCAGGGGCCGCCGGTTTGGCGGCATTGGTGCCACCAGGCGCCGCCTCGCGCTTGGTCACGTTGGACGACTGTTTGCCAAAAGACGAGCCACCGCCCAGTCGTTTGGCGTCAGCAGCCGTTCCCCCCAGAGTCAGGGTTAACGCAAGCGCTGCGGAAAAAATTGCCGGCCAGATTTTCATATCGTCTCCTTGATCACGGTTTTGAGGCCGTTTGACTTTTCAACACTTGATTCCAACATGCAATGCCACAACTCCGCCTGTCATGTTGTGATAGTCCACATGGCCGAAACCACTTTTATGCATAAGGGCTTTCAGTTCGTCCTGGCCGGGGTGCATGCGAATTGATTCGGCGAGGTACTGGTAGCTTGAATCGTCATTGGCCACCAGCTTGCCGAGCCGCGGCAACACTTTGAAGGAATACCAGTCGTAAATTTTTTCCAGGGGCTTGGCCACTTTGGAGAACTCCAGCACCAGCAGCTTGCCGCCGGGCTTGAGCACGCGGTTCATTTCGCGTAGCGCGTCTTCCTTGTGCGTCATGTTGCGCAAGCCGAAGGCGACGGTCACCACGTCGAAGTTCGCATCGGGAAACGGCAGGTGCTCGGCGTCGCACACCAGGGTCGGCAAACTGACGCCGGCATCCAGCAGGCGGTTGCGACCTTCGCGCAGCATGGCTTCGTTGATGTCGGTGTGGACAACACGCCCGGTGCTGCCAACTTTGGGGGCAAAGGCCAGCGCCAGGTCGCCGGTGCCACCGGCGATGTCCAGCACCTGATAGCCTTCTTTGACGTTGGCCACCAGCACGGTGTAGGCCTTCCAGGCGCGGTGCAGGCCCATGGACATCAGGTCGTTCATCACGTCGTATTTGGGCGCGACGGAATCGAACACCCCGCGCACGCGGCGTGCCTTATCCTGCTCGTCGACGGATTCAAAACCGAAATGGGTACTGCTCATACCATCAATGCTAGAGGGCAAAGGTGTAATTGCTCTCGACAACCCTGAGCTGACATGGGGCATTGCGGCTTATTGCCCGCTTTTATGCTGGAAAAACAACAGTGGCGCGAAATGCGTATTCGCCGCCGCACCGCTCGCGCGGAATCAGTGGCTTGCACAGCCATGGCCGCCGGGGGCGGCCATGGGTGCGTCGCGCTCAACACCGGCCGCCTGCAGGCGCCTCTGGTACTCGTCCCATAGCTGGGCCTGATCGGTGCCTAGTTTGTAGAGGTAGTCCCACGAGAAGATTCCGCTCTCATGGCCATCGGAAAACACGGGCTTGACCGCGTAATTGCCAATAGGCTCGAGCTCAACCACATTCACTTCGCGCTTGCCGGTTTGCAGGATTTCCTGGCCTGGGCCATGGCCCTGCACCTCTGCCGAGGGCGAGTAGACGCGCATGAGTTCAAACGGAATCCTGAATTCGGCGCCGTCGGAGAACGCGATTTCAAGAATGCGCGACTGGCTGTGAACCGTCAGTGCGGTGGGCGTGGGTGAACCGGGTTGAAGGCCTGCCATGGGAAATCGCTTTCTGAAAAGAAAAGGCCGGACGCATCAGGCCTTCGTGAGGATTCGGCTTCCTGGCAATAAGCCCGTTGACATCAAAACCAGAAACTGCCCTAGACCAGCACCCGCTCGATGCCGCCGTGGTTGGCCGCCTCCACATACGTGGGCAACCACTCCTTGCCGAGGATCTGATTGGCCATTTCCACCACGATGTAGTCCGCCTCGAGCAGGCCGTTTTGCAGATCGTTGCCGTAGCGCGAGAGCCCTTGCAGGCAACTCGGGCAGCTGGTGAGGATCTTCACGTTTCCCGCCTCGGCAACGGCGCCAGCTTCGCGAAGCTGGGCTTCGCCCTTGCGCAACTCTTCCTCCTTGCGAAAGCGGATCTGCGTGGAAATGTCCGGCCGGGTAACGCCCAGCGTGCCCGACTCACCGCAGCAGCGGTCATTTTTGAGCACGTTGTCGCCCAGCAGCGCCTTGACGGTCTTCATCGGCTCCTGCAGCTTCATGGGGCTGTGGCAGGGGTCGTGGTAGAGGTAGCCTGCGCCCGGCTGGTCGGTGCGCAGGGTGATGCCTTTTTCGAGCAGGTATTCGTGGATGTCGATGATGCGGCAGCCCGGGAATATCTTGTCGAATTCGTAACCCTGCAACTGGTCGTAGCAGGTGCCGCAGCTCACCACCACGGTCTTGATGTCCAGGTAGTTCAGCGTGTTGGCCACGCGGTGGAACAGCACCCGGTTGTCGGTGATGATTTTCTCGGCCTTGTCGAACTGGCCGCTGCCGCGCTGCGGGTAGCCGCAGCACAGGTAGCCCGGCGGCAGCACAGTTTGCACGCCCGCGTGCCAGAGCATGGCTTGCGTGGCCAGGCCGACCTGGCTGAAGAGGCGCTCGGAGCCGCAGCCGGGGAAATAAAACACCGCCTCGGTTTCCGACGTGGTGCTCTTGGGGTTGCGAATGATCGGGACGTAGTCCTTGTCCTCGATGTCCAGCAGCGCCCGTGCAGTCTTTTTGGGCAGGCCACCCGGCATCTTCTTGTTGATGAAGTGGATCACCTGCTCTTTCACGGGCGACTTGCCTACCGTGGCCGGTGGCAACGCCGTCTGCTTGCGCGCCAGCCGGCGCAGCAGGTCATTGGCCAGCCGCTGGGCCTTGAAACCCACATCTACCATGGCACTGCGCATGAACTTGATGGTTTGCGGATTGGTCGCGTTCAGGAAGATCATGGCGGCGGCGTTGCCGGGCCGAAAGGACTTCTGCCCCATCTTGCGCAGCAGGTTGCGCATGTTCATGGAGACTTCGCCGAAATCGATGTCCACCGGGCAAGGCGTCAGGCACTTGTGGCACACCGTGCAGTGGTCAGCCACGTCCTCGAACTCTTCCCAGTGCTTGATGCTTACGCCGCGCCGGGTCTGCTCTTCATACAGAAAAGCCTCGACCAGCAGCGATGTGGCCAGAATCTTGTTGCGCGGGCTGTACAGCAGGTTGGCGCGCGGCACATGGGTGGCGCACACCGGTTTGCACTTGCCGCAACGCAGGCAATCCTTCACGCTGTCGGCAATGGCGCCGATGTCCGACTGCTGCATGATCAACGACTCATGCCCCATCAAGCCGAAGCTGGGGGTATAGGCATTGGTCAAGTCGGCATGCAAGATCGGTTTAGCATCGTTTTTGGCCTGCAGCCCGCTTCCACCGTGCGCGAGCAGCTCCTGATTTCGTAGCAGCTTGCCTTTGTTGAAGCGGCCTTCCGGATCGACTTTTTGCTTGTATTCGGTAAAGGGCCGCAGCTCTTCGTCGGTCAGGAACTCCAGCTTGGTGATGCCGATGCCGTGTTCCCCGGAGATCACGCCATCCAGTGAGCGGGCCAGCACCATGATGCGCGCCACCGCCACATGCGCGGTCTGCAGCATCTCGTAGTCGTCGCTGTTGACTGGGAGGTTGGTGTGCACGTTACCGTCGCCGGCGTGCATGTGCAGCGCCGCCCAGACACGCCCCTTGAGCACACGCTTGTGGATGGCATTGCATTCTTCGAGGATGGGCAAAAACGCGCCGCCTGAGAAGATCGACTGGAGCTGGGCGCGGATATCGGTTTTCCAGCTGGCGCGCAGCGAGTGGTCCTGCAGTTGCGGGAACAAGGTGGCCACGCCTGCCAGCCAACCGGACCAGCGGGCCCGTACGTCAGCCACCAGCGCCAGCGCCTGGGCTACCCGGTCTTCCAGCAGCTCCGCCGAAGGAATGTCGTTGGCATCGTCCGATTTGCCCAAAGGCAGGTTGCCCTTGAGGAAAAATGCCTCCAGCTCGTCGCACAGGCGTATCTTGTTGGCAAGGCTGAGCTCGATATTGATCTGCTCGATGCCGTCGGTATATTCGGCCATACGGGGCAGCGGAATCACCACGTCTTCATTGATCTTGAAGGCATTGGTGTGCTTGGAGATCGCGGCGGTGCGCTTGCGGTCCAGCCAGAATTTCTTGCGGGCGTCAGGGCTGATGGCGATAAAGCCTTCGCCGTGGCGCGAGTTGGCAATGCGCACGACTTCCGACGTGGCGCGCGCCACGACATCAGCGTCGTCGCCGGCAATGTCGCCAAACAGCACCATCTTCGGAAGGCCGCCATGCTTTTTCGATTTGGTCGCGTAGCCGACTGCCTTCAGGTAGCGGTCGTCCAGGTGCTCCAGCCCCGCGAGGATGGCACCGCCGCGCTTTTGCTCGGCGAACATGAAATCCTTGATCTCGACGATGCTGGGCACGGCATCCTTGGCATTGCCGAAGAACTCCAGGCACACGGTGCGGGTGTGCGCCGGCATGCGGTGCACGATCCAGCGCGCGCTGGTGATGAGGCCGTCGCAGCCCTCTTTCTGGATGCCGGGCAAGCCGCTCAGGAACTTGTCTGTCACGTCTTTGCCCAAGCCTTCCTTGCGGAAAGTCTTGCCGGGAATATCCAGCCGCTCGGTGCGGATAGGCGTTTTGCCGTCGGCTTCGAAATACTGAAGATCGAAGCTGGCCATCTCGGCATCATGGATCTTGCCGAGGTTGTGGCCCACGCGCGTGACTTCCAGCCACTCGGCCTGTGGCGTGACCATGCGCCACGAAGCCAGGTTGTCCAGCGCCGTGCCCCACAGCACGGCCTTCTTGCCGCCCGCGTTCATCGCGATGTTGCCGCCTATGCAGGAGGCTTCGGCAGAGGTCGGGTCGACCGCGAACACAAAGCCGCCGCGCTCGGCCGCATCGGCCACACGCTGGGTGACCACGCCGGCTTCAGTCCACACGGTAGCCACTGGCTTGTCAACGCCGGGCAACGAAACCATTTCGACCTCGGTCATGGCTTCGAGTTTTTCGGTATTGATGACAGCCGACTTCCAGGTCAACGGAATCGCCCCGCCGGTGTAACCGGTTCCGCCGCCGCGCGGCACGATTGTCAGGCCGAGCTCGATACAGGCCTTGACCAGGCCGGCCATTTCGACTTCGGTGTCGGGCGTCAGCACCACAAAGGGGTATTCGACACGCCAGTCAGTCGCATCGGTGACATGTGACACCCGCGAGAGGCCGTCGAACTTGATGTTGTCTTTGAGCGTCAGTTTGCGCAGCTTGCGTTCCGTCAGACGGCGAAGGTCGTACATCTCACTGAAGGAGGTGTAGAAGCGGGCGACGGCGCCGCGAGCGGCGTCGAGCAGTTCGCCCACAATGGCGTCGCGCTGCTGGTCTGCATCCGGGGTGCGGCGTTTTTCGACTTCAGTCAGCCGGTGCTGCAAGGCGTCAACCAGCAGCTTGCGCCTCTTGGGGTTGTCGAGCAGGTCGTCCTGCAAATAGGGGTTGCGCTGCACGACCCAGACATCGCCCAGCACTTCATACAGCATGCGCGCGGAGCGGCCGGTGCGGCGCTCGTCGCGCAGGCGGTTCAGCAGGTCCCAGGCCCGTTCGCCGAGCAGGCGGATGACCACCTCGCGGTCGGAAAACGAGGTGTAGTTATAGGGAATCTCGCGGATGCGGGCTTCGCCAGCCTTTGCGTCATCGGCAAAGACGTTCAATTCTTGGAGGGTAGTAGGGGCGTTCATCGTGAAAAGCCAGCGGCTTCGGACCCGTGTCCAGCGCTGTTGCCCTATATTACCGCAGCGCAACATTTATCCGTGGCGCATGGAAGTCGTATGTGTCCTTATGGAAATCCCGCTTGTCGGGAAGCCCGCAAATCGATTAAATCGCGTGTCACAAACAGTTTTTACACTGTCCCGTTTAACGTGGCGCGCCCCGGTGCGCGTCCAATCCCAGGAGTTTTAATGAAAAACCGTCTCTCAGCATTCGCCTTCGCGGCCCTCGGCCTGTGTGCGCCGCTGGCCAGCCAGGCCCAGACCGAGATCCAGTGGTGGCATTCAATGACGGCCGTCAACGGCGAATGGGTCAATGACCTGGCCAAGCAATTCAATGAGAGCCAGAAGGAATACAAGGTAGTACCCACCTTCAAGGGCACGTACGACGAATCCATGACGGCCTCCATCGCGGCCTTCCGCGCCGGCAATGCGCCGCATATCCTTCAGGTGTTTGAAGTAGGCACCGCCACGATGCAGGCCAGCAAGGGAGCCATCGTCCCGGTCGGCAAGATCATGCAGGACGCCGGAGAAAAATTCGACCCGAAAGCCTACATACCCGCTGTCGCCGGCTACTACACCGCGCCGAACGGCCAGATGTTGAGCTTTCCGTTCAACAGCTCCACCACCATCTTCTATTTCAACAAGGACGCGTTCAAGGCTGCGGGCCTGCCGACCGACAAGGCCCCTGTCACCTGGCCTGAAGTCGTCAACGCCGCCGCCAAACTGAAGGCATCCGGTCACAAGTGCCCCTTCACGACCGCCTGGCAGAACTGGACGCAGGTGGAAAGTTTCTCGGCCTGGCACAACGTCGAGTTCGCCACCAAAGCCAACGGCCTGCAGGGCCTGGATGCGCGCCTGAAGGTGGATTCGCCGCTGCATGTGCGCCACATCGAGAACCTGGCCAACATGGCCAAGCAGGGCCTCTTTGTCTACAAGGGCCGCGGCAATGTACCGGAAGCCAGCTTCGTGTCGGGCGAATGCGCCATGATCAACACGTCTTCGGGCTTTTACGGCAATGTGGCCAAGAACGCCAAGTTCGCCTACGGCCTGGCCCCTCTACCTTACTACCAGGACGTTCCCGGCGCGCCGCAGAACACCGTGATCGGCGGCGCCAGCCTCTGGGTAATGTCGGGCAAGAAAGCGGAGGAATACAAGGGCGTGGCCAAGTTCTTCAGCTTCATCTCCACACCTGAAGTGCAGTCGGCCAGCCACAAGCGCACCGGTTACCTGCCCGTGACGATGGCCTCGTATGACTTGACCGAAAAGTCCGGCTTCTACAAACAGAACCCGGGCACCGATGTCGCGGTCACGCAGATGATCCGCAAGGTCACGGACAAGAGTCGCGGCATCCGTCTGGGTAACTATGTGCAGATTCGCGCGATCGAGGACGAAGAGCTCGAGCAGGTCTGGAATGGCAAGAAATCGGCCAAGGAAGCGCTGGGCTCCATCGTCAAGCGCGGCAACGAGCAGCTTGAGCGCTTCCAGAAAGCCAACAAGGGCTGATCGCCCAAGAGACAGAGCAGGCCCGCACGGCGGGCTAAACTCAGCCCGCTGCGCCCTCTCTCCCTCATCAGGGAAGGCCAGGCGGGTTTTTATGTTTTAGCACTCACAAGTTTTTGCCCACTGAAGGCCTTATGGAAAAACGCGTTGTCTTCCGATCCAGCTGGTTGCCCTGGCTGCTGCTGCTGCCGCAAATGGCGGTCATTTTGGTGTTCTTCTTCTGGCCGGCGGGGCAGGCCCTGCTGCAGTCGCTGCAACAGCAAGATCCTTTCGGCACCTCCATCGAGTTCGTCGGCCTGGACAATTTCAGGCAACTGCTGGATGACCCGAGCTACGTCGAGTCGTTCAAGACGACCGCTTTTTTCTCAGTGATGGTCGCCGGCATCGGCATCAGCCTGTCACTGTTGCTGGCGGTGTTTGCCGACCGCATCGTGCGCGGCGGCATGTTCTACAAAACCATGCTCGTGTTGCCCTACGCGGTGGCCCCGGCTGTGGCGGCCGTGCTGTGGGTTTTCATGTTTTCGCCCTCGCTCGGCGTGGTGGCCTATGCATTGGGCAAGATAGGCATCAACTGGAACCATCTGCTCGACTCCGGCCACGCCATGACGCTGATCGTGATGGCCTCGGTGTGGAAGCAGATTTCCTATAACTTCCTGTTTTTCCTGGCGGGCCTGCAGTCCATACCGAAATCGCTGATCGAGGCCGCTGCGATTGACGGTGCCCGCCCATGGCGCCGCTTCTGGACCATCCAGTTCCCGCTGCTATCGCCCACGACCTTCTTCCTGCTGGTGATCAACGTGGTCTATGCCTTCTTCGACACCTTTGCCATCGTCGATGCCGCCACGCAGGGCGGGCCAGGCAAGGACACGGCCATCCTGGTCTACAAGGTGTATTACGACGGCTTCAAGGCCATGGACCTGGGCGGCTCGGCTGCGCAGTCGGTGGTGCTGATGGTGATCGTGGTGGCTTTGACAGTCATCCAGTTCCGCTACGTCGAGAAGAAAGTTCAATACTGATGAAAACGACAACAAAAAACACGACGGGAGCCCACCATGGTTGAAAAACGCGGAACCCACGGCATCCTCGCCCACGTCATCGTGATCCTGGGCGTCTTTATCGTCGCCTTCCCCCTCTACCTGGCCTTTGTGGCCTCGACCCACACGGCGCAGGAAATCGTGCAGGCGCCCATGCCGATGCTGCCGGGCACCAACATGCTCGACAGTTACAAGGCGGCGCTGTTCGGGCGCGAATCGGCAGCCGGCTCCAACGCACCGGTGGCGCACATGATGTGGGTCAGCTTCGTGACAGCCATGGTGATCGCCATCGGCAAGATCACGATCTCGCTGCTGTCGGCATTCGCCATCGTGTACTTCCGGTTTCCGTTCAAGAAGACCTGCTTCTGGGCCATCTTCGTGACACTGATGCTGCCGGTGGAGGTGCGCATTTTGCCCACCTACAAGGTGTTGTCGGACTTGAACATGCTCAACACCTATGCAGGCCTCACAGTGCCGCTGATTGCCTCGGCCACGGCGACCTTTTTGTTCCGCCAGTTTTTCCTGACGGTGCCAGAAGAGCTGACCGAAGCATCGCGCATGGATGGCGCCAGCCCCATGCGTTTTTTCTTTGACGTGCTGCTGCCACTGTCGAAAACCTCGATCGCGGCGCTCTTCGTCATCCAGTTCATTTATGGCTGGAACCAGTACCTCTGGCCGCTGCTGGCCACGACCAGTGAAGACATGTACCCGGTGGTCGTTGGCATCAAGCGCATGATCGCCGGCGGCGACGGCCAGAACGAATGGAACGTGGTCATGGCCACCGCGATTCTGGCGATGCTGCCGCCCGCCCTGGTGGTGGTGCTGATGCAGAAATGGTTCGTCAAGGGCCTGGTCGACACCGAGAAATAACAGCTGCAACCCAGAGCGGCCCAGACTGCCAAGAACAACCAAGACACAACGGAAATACAGACATGGCATCCCTATCATTCAACAACATCATCAAGCGCTACGGCTCCGGCAAAGACATGCTGCAGGTCCTTCACGGCGTGAACGCCGAAATCAACGACCATGAGTTCATCGTCATCGTCGGCCCTTCGGGTTGCGGCAAGTCCACCCTGCTGCGCATGGTGGCCGGACTCGAAGAAGTCAGCGACGGGCAAATCTCCATTGGCGGCAAGGTCGTCAACGAGCTGGAGCCTTCCGAGCGTGACATCGCCATGGTGTTCCAGAACTACGCCCTCTACCCGCACATGAGCGTGTTCGACAACATGGCCTACGGCCTGAAGATCGCCAAGGTGCCCAAAGACGAAATCAAGACGCGCGTCGACAAGGCCGCCAAGATTCTGGAACTGGGCCACCTGCTGGACCGCAAACCCCGCGCCCTTTCTGGCGGGCAACGCCAGCGCGTGGCCATGGGCCGCGCCATCGTGCGCCAGCCGCAGGTGTTTTTGTTCGACGAGCCGCTGTCCAACCTGGACGCCAAACTGCGCGTGCAGACGCGCCTGGAGATCCAGAAGTTGCACCGCGAACTCGGCATCACCTCGCTCTTCGTGACCCACGACCAGGTCGAGGCCATGACGCTGGCCCAGCGCATGATGGTGATGAACGCCGGCCGCATGGAACAGTTCGGTACGCCCGAAGAGGTTTACAACCGGCCCGCCACCACCTTTGTGGCCAGCTTCATGGGCTCGCCGCCCATGAATTTGCTCAAGCAGGCGCCGAACACCGACTTCGGCGGCAAGCCCGGCGCCATTCTGGGCATACGCCCCGAGCACCTGACGGTGGGTGCCACCGGCTGGGCGGTGCAGGTCGACACCATCGAAATGCTGGGTGCTGAGCGCCTGGTGTATTGCCGCATGGGTGAAGAATTCCTGATCGTGCGCACCGATGAAAGCCTGTCAACGGCCCCCGAAATCGGCGCGACCATCCACGTTACGCCGCGTGCAGACCGCCTGCACTGGTTTGACTCGGAAACGGGCAAACGGATCTAATTTCCGGCTTTCGTCTCGTCTCCACAGGTCCTGAGCACGCCCATGACAAACCCCGTATCAGCGGCCAACTGGCCCTACCCGCGCTGGGTAGCGCACCGTGGCGCCGGCAAGCTGGCTCCCGAAAACACTTTGGCCTCCTTCATGCTGGGCGCCAGCCATGGCTACCGCATGTTCGAGTGCGATGTGAAGCTGAGCGCCGACGGCGTTCCCTTTTTGCTGCACGACGCCACGCTGGAGCGCACCAGCAACGGCAAAGGTGTGGCTGGCGAGTTGAGCTGGGAGGCGCTGGCCAAGCTTGACGCCGGCGGCTGGCATTCCCCGGCGTTTGCCGCGGAGGGCCTCGCCAGCTTTGAGCGCATCGCCCGCTTTTGCCTGGACAAGGGCTACTTCCTCAATATCGAGATCAAGCCCACACCGGGCATCGAGAGTCACACCGGCACCGTGGTGGCCAACGAAGCGGCACGGTTGTGGCAGGGGACGGCGGTTCCACCGTTGCTGACGTCCTTTCAGCCACTGTCACTGGAGGCGGCCAAACGCGCCCAGCCCCAATTGCCACGCGGCCTGCTGCTCGACCAACTCCCGGCCAACTGGCTGGAAACAGCGACCGGCCTGGACTGCGTGGCCATCGTCTGCAACCACAAGCTCTGGAACGCCGATACGGTGACCCAGGCCAAAAAAGCCGGCTTCAAGTTGCTGAGCTATACGGTGAATGACGAAGCGAACGTGCAGCGGCTGCTGGCCCTAGGCACCGACGCGATCATCACGGACCGGGTGGACCTTTTTAAGCCCGATTTGTAATCGGTATTCGAAGGGACTTTAGAAATTCAACTACCGGGTGCAGGGCAAGGCGCACGGGGCGCAGGACACCGGAATGCACTTGGGTGCATGAGGATTCCGAGCACCGCGCAACGCAGCCATGCGCCCGGCAATTGGATTTACAAAGCCCCTTTCAGGCCCGCCAGGCGCCTAGCAAGACCCACTGGCAGACGGCCGCGCCGGCCACCATGGCGGCATACGTCAGCATCTTCCCGTCATGGCCGAAGAACACCAGCCCGGCCACCAGCACCACCACGTTTACTACAAAAACAATAGCTGCTTGCGCATACCAGGTCTGGGCTAAAGGCATTTTTGATCTAAATAATCCACCCATAAGCCGAGTTGCCAGCACCAGCAGCAGGGCCACCGCGGCGGCCGACAGGACAAGATTGAGCAGGTGGTTGGCCAGCAGGTAAAAGGTCATGCGCGTAGGGGTAGTTAAAAACTCGCCTGGCTTCAGAGCAGATCCAGAACAAGCTTCAAAACGGCCAAAAAAAGGACTATCAGGGCGATTGTCCGGCCTTTGTACCGGCCTGACCGCTTCAATTTTATAATCGGAGGATGTCAGTCTGGGCCCTTGGGCTAAACCACAACACCGCACCGCTCGATTTGCGCGGCCGGTTCGCCTACGCCCTGGACCAGGTCGAGCCCACTTTGCGCGGTTTGCGCGAGTCGCTGGCCCGCCAGCCCGAGGCTACGCTGCTCTCCACCTGCAATCGCACTGAAATCTACTGCGCTGGCGAAAAGAACGACCTGGACCACACGCTGGACTGGCTGGCGCACAGTGGCGGCGTCTCGCCCGCCCTGCTGCGCTCACATGCCTATACCCTGCACGACGACGCAGCGGCCCGCCATGCTTTCCGCGTGGCCAGCGGGCTCGATTCCATGGTGCTGGGCGAGCCGCAAATCCTGGGCCAGATGAAGGACGCCGTGCGCGCCGCCGAAGACGCAGGCGCCATGGGCACCACGCTGCACCAGCTCTTTCAGCGCTCCTTTGCCGTGGCCAAGGAAGTGCGCAGCAGCACCGAAATCGGCGCGCACAGCATCAGCATGGCGGCGGCCAGCGTACGCCTGGCCGGCCAGCTGTTTGAAGACCTGAGCGACATCAAGGTGCTGTTTGTCGGCGCCGGCGAAATGATCGACCTGGCGGCCACCCACTTCGCCGCCAAAAACCCCAAGGCCATGGCGATTGCCAACCGCACGCTGGAGCGCGGCGAAAAGCTGGCCGGCCGCTTCGGCGCCGAAGTGATGCGCCTGGCCGATTTGCCCAGCCGCCTGCATGAGTTCGACGCCGTGATCAGTTGCACCGCCAGTACGCTCCCCATCATCGGCCTCGGTGCTGTCGAGCGCGCCGTCAAGCTGCGCAAACATCGCCCGATGTTCATGGTTGACCTGGCCGTGCCGCGCGACATCGAACCCGAAGTCAAGGCGCTGCCTGACATTTACCTCTACACGGTGGACGACCTGGCCCACGTGGTGCAGACCGGCAAGGACAACCGCAAGGCCGCCGTGGCGCAAGCCGAGGTCATCATCGACGCCGGAGTGCAGAACTTCATGCACTGGCTGGGCCAGCGCCGCAGCGTGCCGCTGATCCAGCAGCTCAATGCGCAGACCGATGAGTGGCGCGCTGCCGAGATCGTGCGGGCCAAAAAACTGCTGGCCCGGGGCGAGCCCATCGACACGGTGCTGGACGCGCTGACCCGCGGCCTCACCCAGAAAATGCTGCACGGCGCGCTGGCCGAGCTGCATGCGGGCGACGCCAACAGCCGCGAAGCCACGGCACAGACCGTATCCAGGCTGTTTTTACGCGGCCAGCTGCCCAAAATCCAGTCCGGCGACAAAGAGCGTTAGCGACCGCCAACGCACTGACTCCCCCTGCCGGCGCAAGCCGGTGGCTCCGCTGGCGGAGCGTCGTTGTTGACGGCCATGCGGCCCCCCTTTTCAGTCCTCCATTCCCATGAAACCTTTTCTTCGCCAAACCCTGGACCGCCAGCTGCTGCGGCTGCACGAGCTGGACGCGCTGCTGTCCGCCAGCGACGTGGTCAGCGACCTGGACCGCTTCCGCTCTCTGACCCGGGAACATGCCGAGGCGAGTGTGATCGCCGACCAGTATTTGCGGCTCACCAGCCGCGAGGCCGACCTCGGCAGCGCCGAAAGCATGCTGGCTGAAGCCAAAGACGATCCGGAAATGGCGGGAATGGCGGAGGAAGAAATCGCTGCAGCCAAAGCCGATATCGCCGAGATTGACGAAGCCTTGCAGCTGATGTTGATCCCCAAGGACCCCGATGACGCACGGGCGGCTTTCATCGAAATCCGTGCCGGCACCGGCGGTGATGAATCGGCGCTGTTTGCCGGCGACCTGTTCCGGATGTACACCCGCTTTGCCGAGCGCAACCGCTGGCAGGTGGAAATCATCAGCGAGTCATCCAGCGAGCTGGGCGGCTACAAGGAAGTCGTGCTGCGCATTGACGGCGCCACGGATGCACTGGGCGTCGGTGTGTACGGCAAGCTGCGATTTGAGTCAGGCGGCCACCGCGTACAGCGCGTGCCCGCCACTGAAACGCAAGGCCGCATCCACACCAGCGCCTGCACGGTGGCCGTGATGCCGGAGCCGGACGAAGCCGTAGCCATCCAGATCAACCCGGCCGACCTGCGCATCGACACCTACCGTGCCAGCGGTGCCGGCGGCCAGCACATCAACAAGACGGATTCGGCCGTGCGCATCACGCATATTCCGACCGGCATCGTCGCGGAATGCCAGGAAGGGCGGAGCCAGCACAGCAACAAGGCCCAGGCGCTCAAGGTGCTCACCGCACGCATCCACGAAAAAGACCGCTCCGAGCGCGCCGCCAAAGATGCCGCCCTGCGCAAGGGGCTGGTGGGCACGGGCGACCGCAGCGACCGCATCCGCACCTACAACTTCCCGCAGGGGCGGCTGACCGACCACCGCATCAACCTGACGCTGTACAAATTGCTGGCCATCATGGAAGGCGACCTGGGCGATGTGGTCACGGCCCTGCAGGTGGCGCGCGGCGCCGAGCTGCTGGCGGAGCTTGAGACCGCCAACAATGGCGCCTGAACGTCAGCAGTTGAGCAACAAAAAGGCCTCCAGCCCAATCAGAATGTGCGCAAGCAGCTACTATTTTCATAGCGCTTCAAGGGGATTCAGTTGAGCGGGCTTACCTGCGCGCAAGCCCTGGCTGCCACCCAGGCATTGCGGCTGGACCGCCTGGATGCCCAGTTGTTGTTGCTGCATGCGCTCGGCAAGCCCGAGCATGCCCGCGCCTGGCTGTTGGCCCACGATACGGACGAACTGACAGAAGAAGCCACACAGCATTTCCAGGCCCTATGCCTGCGCCGTGCTGCCGGGGAACCTCTGGCATATATCGTGGGCAGCAAGGAGTTTTTCGGCCTGACACTTCAGGTGGATGCCCGTGTGCTGGTGCCGCGCCCCGACACCGAAACGCTGGTGAGCTGGGCGCTTGAGCTGCTGCAGGCCCCCGGCACGCCACCCGAGCCGGGAATTCTGGACCTCGGCACCGGCAGCGGGGCCATTGCCCTGGCCATTGCCCACAGCCTGCAGAAAACCGGCCGTCAGGGCCGCGTTACAGCCGTAGATGTGAGTACACACTCACTTGATGTCGCCAAAGGCAATGCGGCCCGCCTGAACCTGGATATTGATTTCATTCAAAGTCACTGGCTGCAGGAAGTCAGCGGGCACCTTCACCTGATCGTCAGCAATCCGCCCTACATTGCCAGTGCTGACCCACATCTGGCTGCCCTGGTTCACGAGCCCCTGTCAGCCCTGACCGCCGGCCCGGACGGGCTGGACGACATCCGGGAGATCACCCGGAAGGCGCCCGCCTGCCTGCTGCCAGGCGGCTGGCTATTGCTGGAGCACGGCTACGACCAGGCTGAAGCCGTGCGGTCACTGCTGGCGCAGGAGGGCTTTGTACAGGTTCAGAGCCGACAGGACCTGGCGGGCATTGAACGCTGTTCTGGTGGGCTGTGGCCCGGCGAACGACGAATCCACACGGGAAATCAAACGGCGGGATAATCGGAAGGTTGAATTCTGGTTTCCAGATTCCATCTATTTGAAACAGCCTCGCCGAAACGCATTTTTCGGCCCGGCACGGTCGCTTCGGCCCACACCCAAAAGGATTCACCATGAGCACCACAGACCCTACCCAGCAACGCATCGCCGAAATCGTCAAATCGAGCGATGTGGTCCTTTTCATGAAAGGCACGGCCCAATTCCCGATGTGCGGTTTTTCCGGTCGCGCCATCCAGGTGCTGAAGGCCTGCGGCGTGAATAAGCCCGCCACCGTGAACGTGCTGGAAGACGAGGAAATCCGCCACGGCATCAAGGAGTTCAGCAACTGGCCGACCATTCCGCAGCTCTACGTGAAAGGCGAATTCATCGGCGGCTCGGACATCATGATGGAGATGTACCAGAACGGCGAGCTGCAACAGGTGCTAGGAACCCCCACCACCAACTGAGCATTGCAGACGTTGTGCCGGTTTTGCACCGGCGCCATCGATGGATCAGCGCGTGTAGCCCGCGCAGGCACCCGCATCCACTGCGCCCTTGCATTCGCGTTTGAGCCGGGCATCGCGCTGGCCGGGGGTCTCCCCGGACCCTGAGATGAATTTCACCTTGCCACCCGAATTTGTCGCACCAGGCGAAGCGGTGGTCTTTTTGGTTTTTTTGGCCTTGGCGGGCTTTACCCCATCCTGGGCCGATTGAGCCTGCACATTACCGCCCAGCAGCGCCATGGCCACGACGGCAGCCAGCGCATTGCAATAATTCCTGTTCATACTTTTTCCTCCCTTTTTATTCTTTCGCAAACGCAGGTGACACCGCGTTTTGCCTCAAGCTTTATTGCAGCTTGGGGTCGCCAAATTGTTCATCATCAGGTGGCACATCAGCCGGCAGGCGGAACCCTTCGCTGGCCCAGGCGCCCAAGTCTATGTTCTTGCAACGCTCGCTGCAAAATGGGCGAAAAGGGTTGCTGGGTGCGTAAATGCTTTCACCGCCGCAGCCCGGGCATACGACCCGTTTGAGAGGCGGGGAATCTTTCTTCATCGCAGGCATGTTTGTAGACAGGTCTGGGGATCAATCGGGTGTGATGGCGAGGAGGCAGCAAGTCCTGAAATCAGGAGCAAAGCGTCAGCTCAAACGCAGAATCTTCGGTGCTGGCGTGCAGGCGGTCGTCGCTGCCGTGACGCATGAGGCGCACCGACACAATCAGCCGGTTACCGCTGATTTCGGGAATCAGCCCCAAAGCCGGGTCTATCCGCAGGCGCAACAGCTGGAAGGTACGCCCCTGCGGCAACGTCTGCTGGTATTGCCCGCCGGGCGCCACCACTTTTTGAGGTGCCCCGGAGTCGCGCAACAGCGTTAGCAGTACACGTATGGATTCGGCCAGCGGCACCAGCGGCGTAATCCAGCGCTGCAGGTCTTGCTTGCGTGTCTCGGTATCCAGGTGCTGCCACGCATAGTAGGCCGGCAAGTCAAACTCACAGGTTCCGCCCGGGATGCCGACACGGCTGCGAATGCTCATCAGCCAGTCGTTTTCCGTCAGGGAATGACCGGCTTTGCCCGGCAGGTTGTTCAAAGCGGAAAAACAGCCTTCAAGCTGGCCGGTCACCTCGTCCAGAACGGCTTCGGAAATGGCCGGGTTGCCACGGTAACCATTGAGAACATGTTTTTGTTTCTCGAGGTCCTTGAGCACGTCGGTCTTCAGGTCGGCCCGCGCGCCGACATCCATGATTTCAAAAATGGTCGTGATCGCGTAATGATGATCCGTCGGGCTCTCACGCTCCACCAATTCACCGAGACGGCGAAACAGGTGTTCAAGTCGCAGGTAAGTGCGTATTCGTTCGTGAAAAGGATACTCGTAAAGGATCACAGCGCTAGATTTCGTCGGCTTTAAATGAGGAGGTTTGTTTGCGCATCATAGCCCGAAGCGCCAGGCAAGCTGTGGGACCAGGGCTTCCAGGCTCGCCAGAGACAAGCCATCGTTATAGAGGCATATGTCAGCCGCAGACAGGCGCTGCGCGCGGCTTGCCTGGCCAGCCATGATTTTCTCCACCACCTCCCGTGGCCAGCCGTTTCGGGCCATCACGCGGTCAATCTGTGTCTTTTCACTGCAATCCACAACCAGAACCTGGTCAAGCTGCTGCCGCCATCGCCCCGACTCCACCAGCAACGGGACGTCAAAAATGACACAAGCACTGCCGCCAGCGACCGCTTGCCCATATTGGTGCAAGGTTTCCCGGCTTACCCAGGGATGCACGATGGACTCGAGCCTGCGACGCGCAGACGGGTCGTCAAAGACCAGCTGTCGCATCCGCTCCCTGTGCATGGCGCCTTCGGGAGTGATCAGTTCTCCGCCGAACAGTGCTGCAATTTCCGGCACAGCCGCCCCGCCGGCTGCCGTGACCGCACGGGAAATGGCATCAGCATCCACCACCGCCGCGCCGTGGGCAACCAGAATACCGGCAATCGTGCTTTTACCGCTGCCTATGCCACCGGTCAGTCCAATACGCAGGGCTGCACGGGACATGGCATCTCACAGACCAGCAAATCGCAAAATGGATTGCGGCCCAAAAATCATGGCCGTGAAACCCGCACCGGCCAGGAAAGGCCCAAAGGGCACATAACCGCCCTCGCGCAAGCCCATGGAAAACTTCAACGCAATACCTATGACAGCACCAATCACCGAAGCCATCAGGATCATGGGAACCAGCGCAGGCCAGCCGAACCAGGCACCGAGTGCGGCGAAAAGCTTGAAGTCGCCATAGCCCATGCCTTCCTTGCCGGTGGCCAGTTTGAAGGCCCAGTACACCAGCCACAGAGACAGGTAGCCAGCGACGGCACCCCATAAGGCCGTTGGCAGGCTAACCGAAGGGTTCCACTGCAGGGCTGCGACGATCAGGCCGGCCCACAGCAAAGGCAAGGTGATATCGTCCGGCAGCAGCGTGGTGTCCCAGTCGATCATCGCCAGGGCCAGCAGTGCGGCCGAAAAGCCGCACCAGCCCAGCGCAGTCAGCGACCAACCCCAACGCCACACACAAAAGAAGAACAGGGTGCCCGTCACCGCTTCCACGACTGGGTAGCGCATACCGTAGGGCGAGCCGCATACCGAACACTTGCCTCGCAGAAACACGTAACTGACTACCGGAATGTTCTCGTACCAGCGGATGGCATGGCCGCAACTGGAGCACCGTGAGCGTGGCACCAGCAGATTGAACTTGTCGGAAGGTTCTGCTGGATGCCCAGCCAGTTCCGCGCATTCCTGCGCCCATTGCCGCTCCATCATTTTGGGGAGGCGGTAAATCACGACATTCAGGAAACTGCCAATCAGCAGGCCCAGGATGCCGGCCAGCGACGCATCAAACGCCGGGCCCATACCCGTACCCATCAAACGACTTGACCCAACTTGAAAATGGGCAGATACATCGATACCACGATGCCGCCAATAAGGGTACCCAAAAACACAATGATGATGGGCTCCATCAGGCTCGAAAGGCCGGCCACCATCTCGTCGACTTCCGCTTCATAAAAGTCGGCGGCCTTACCGAGCATGTGATCGACGGAGCCGGATTCCTCACCGATAGCGCACATCTGCAACACCATGGTCGGGAACAGATTCGCATTGCCCATCGCGGCCGTCAGGCTGGTGCCCGTGGAGACCTCCWGCTGGATTTTCTCGGTGGCCTCGGCATAAAGGGAGTTGCCAGACGCGCCACCGACGGAATCCAGCGCCTCAACCAGTGGGACACCGGCAGCAAACATCGTGGACAAGGTACGGGTCCAGCGGGCAATACACGATTTTTCAATCAAGGCACCAAAGACAGGCACCTTGAGCAGCACCCTGTCCATCACCTTCTGCATTTTTTCATTGCGCTTCCAGGCCTGGAAGAAAAAGTAAACCCCCCCCCCGATGCCCCCAAAAATAAGCCACCAATAGGCCACAAAAAATTCACTGACCGCAATGACAAACAGGGTAGGCGCCGGCAAGTCCGCACCGAACGAGGAAAACACGCTCTTGAATGCGGGAATCACAAAAATCATGATCACCGCGACCACCACAAAGGCCACAATCACCACCGAAATGGGATACATCAGGGCCGACTTGATTTTCGATTTGATGGCCTCGGTTTTCTCCATGTAGACCGCAAGGCGGTCCAGCAGGGATTCCAGAATACCTGCAGCTTCACCGGCCTCGACCAGATTGCAATACAGGGCATTGAAATACATCGGGTATTTGCGAAAGGCCGCACTCAGGGAGGTGCCGGTTTCCACGTCCGTGCGCACATCGTTGAGTAGCTTGGTGACACTGGCATTCGCGTTGCCGCGTCCCACAATATCAAACGACTGCAAAAGCGGGACGCCCGCTTTCATCATGGTAGCGAGCTGGCGGGTAAAGATGGCGATGTCCCTCGGCTTGATCTTCTTGCCGGAGCGCATGCTGCGTTTTTTGATCTTGGTGGGCAAAACGCCCTGGCGGCGCAGGGAGGCTTTGACCTGATTTTCTCCGGCGGCCCGGATCTCGCCTCGAACCTGTTTGCCGCCGCGGTCCTTGCCCTCCCACTCAAAAACAAATTCCTTGACGCCTTTGACAGATGCTGCAGTTGCCATGATGGTTTTCTCGTTTTATCGATGGCCCAAGCCACCTTTCGCTACAGACGCCGATTGATCAAAACTTTACGCGCGTAAATTTAAACATTCGTGCAACCCAAAACCTCTTCCAGTGACGTCATTCCGAGTTTAACTTTTTGCAATCCGGATTGGCGCAGGCTTCTGACCCCTTCGAGTTCGGCCTGCGCAGCGATTTCCAAGGCGCTTCCGTCGCGAAGGACGATACGCTGGATTTCTTCGGAAATCGGCATCACCTGATAAATACCGACACGGCCCTTGTAACCATTTGTGCACATGGAGCAACCCACGGGCCGATACGGTGTCCACGAACCGTCGACGTCCTCCTCTTTAAAACCGGCCTCCAACAATGTCTCGCGGGGGATATCTGCAGGCGCCTTGCAGTTTGGGCAAAGCCGGCGGGCAAGGCGCTGGGCGGTGATCAGGATTACGCTGGAAGCGATATTAAAAGGCGCAATACCCATGTTGCGCATACGCGTCAACGTGGTGGGTGCATCATTGGTATGCAGCGTGGACATGACCATGTGCCCCGTCTGGGCAGCCTTGATGGCAATGTCGGCGGTTTCAAGATCCCGAATCTCACCGACCATGATGATGTCCGGATCCTGCCGCAAAAAGGCCTTGAGCGCGACTGAAAAAGTCATGCCGGCCTTGTCATTCATGCTGACCTGGTTGACGCCTGGCAAGGTAATTTCAGCCGGATCTTCCGCCGTAGCGATGTTGACACCTGGCTTGTTCAGGATATTCAGGCAGGTGTAAAGCGAGACGGTTTTACCGGAACCGGTAGGCCCTGTCACCAGCACCATGCCGTAGGGCCTCTGAATGGCGGCCATCAGACGCTCTTTTTCGATCGTCTCGTATCCCAGCGCATCGATGCCCAGCTTGGCGCTGCTCGGGTCCAGGATACGGATAACGATCTTTTCACCGTACATGGTCGGCAGAGTGCTCACCCGGAAGTCGATGACGCGATCGGGGCCGATCTTGAGCTTCATCTTGCCGTCCTGCGGCACACGCTTTTCAGAGATATCCAGCTTGGAGATGACCTTGATACGCGCGGCGAGTTTTTCCTTGATGGCTACCGGCGGTGATGCGATTTCACGCAATTCACCGTCCACCCGGAAGCGAACCCTGTAGGTGTGTTCAAACGGCTCGAAATGCAGGTCAGAGGCACGCATGCTGAAAGCGTCCAGCAGCATCTTCTGAAGGAACTTGACAACGGGCGCATCCTCAACCTCGGAAACGCCAGCCTCGTCTTCGACTGCACCAGAATCCGCACTGGTTTCATCAAACTCAAAGTCGTCGCCGATGATGCTTTCCATCGCTTCGGAGGCGCTGGTGTTGGACACTTCCGACAGCTTGGACAACTTGTCGTATTCGGCGATGACCCAGTCAACCCCCATCTGGGTGGAAAACTTGATTTTTTCGGCCGCCTCCTGGTCAGAAGGATCTGCCGTTGCAACAATCAGCCGGTTATTGCGCTTGCTCAGCACAACGATGCGGTATGTTGCACAAATCTTGGAATCAAGCAGCCCCTTGGGCAGGCGCTGTATGTCTATGGCATCCAGGTCAAGCAAAGGCGCTGCAAAGGCGGTTGACATGGTGTGCGCAAGGTCAAACGCAGAAACCGCCCCGGAGCCTGTCAGTTCGGCAATAAAGCTGGTGCGGCCCGTTTGGGCTTTGCGAAAGATGTCTTCAGCGGCCTTTTGGCCCAGTTTCCCCGCAATCACCAAGGCCCGGCCTAGACCCGGCAGTGCCATCGATGGCGGTTGGTTGATAGCGGTGTCGACAGCGGCCATGGGTAATCTGAATGGGCTTAAATGGGTATCATCGCTTATAGATTACAAGGTGTAAATCGAAAACGCGCCAGAGGCCTGCCCGGCGTTGGAAGTATGCGAAGAAACGCACACATATGGCCAAGGCCAGGACATTTCTGGTCGGGGTGAGAGGATTCGAACCTCCGGCCTCTACGTCCCGAACGTAGCGCTCTACCAGGCTAAGCTACACCCCGATCCCGGCAACCGTCAGAAACGCCTTTCCAGCAATTGGGAGGCCAGCTGCATCAGGGCATTACTGTAAATGTTTTGGGGCAGGGCCTGCAAGGCATTCAGCGCGCGCTGTGCTTCTACAGCCGCAGCATCCCGGGTGGCCTGCAGCGCTCCGGTCTGTTGCACGATGGCGATGATCTGTGCCATCTGGTCCGTGCCACCCGTCTCAATTGCCTGCCGGATGGTCGTACGCTCAGCCTCGGTACCTCGCTGCATGGCGATGATCAGCGGAAGTGTCGCCTTGCCTTCGCGTAAATCGTCGCCCAGGTTCTTCCCCATTTCAGACACATCCCCGTCGTAGTCCAGCACGTCGTCGATCACCTGGAATGCGGTGCCCAGTGCCTGGCCGTAGTCTGCGCAGCTTTGCTCAATGGCTGGCGGCGACTGGGCCAGCAAGGCCGCCAGGCGGGCGCTGGCTTCGAATAGTTTGGCCGTCTTGGAGCGAATCACCCGGAGGTACCCCTCCTCCGACAGTGTCGCGTCGTGCATGTTCATAAGTTGCAGCACCTCGCCCTCGGCGATCACGTTGGTCGCTTCGGCAAGTGTCTGCATGACACGCATATCGCCGGCTTCGACCATCATCTGGAACGCCCGGGAATAGAGGAAGTCCCCCACCAGAACACTGGCAGGGTTGCCGAAGGCTTCGTTGGCGGTCGTGCGGCCCCGGCGCAAGGTGGATTCGTCCACCACGTCGTCATGCAGCAAAGTTGCCGTATGGATAAATTCCACCACGGCCGCGAGGTTGTGGCGTTGTTCACCCCGGTACCCCAGCACACCGCACAGCAGCAGCAGCAGGGCGGGACGAAGTCGCTTGCCGCCAGCTGCCACGATGTACTGCGACACCTGGCTGACCAATGGCACGTCGGATTTGAGCCGCCGCTCGATGACCGCGTCCATCCCACGCATGTCGTCGGCAATCAGGGCTAGGGCTGCGGCAGTGCTTGAAGAGTTGACGGACAAAGGGGATCCAGATGTTGAGAGATGGTAAGTTTGGGCAGATTATAGGAAGCCCCCTCTGTCCGGAGGCGCTGCCGCAACCTGCAACCACCGCCTGAAAGCCGTAAAACGGCACTTCTGGCCAATTTGGCACCTCCATGCTAGAATATTGGGCTCTGCGGAAATCCGTCTGCAGAACTCAAATTACGAGGTCTTACATGTACGCGGTCATAAAAACCGGTGGCAAACAATACAAGGTTGCTACTGGAGAAAAAATTAAAGTAGAACAGATTGCTGCGGACGTAGGCCAAGAGATCGTTATTGACCAGGTATTGGCTGTCGGCACCGGCAGCACAATCACGGTTGGTACGCCCTTGGTGTCCGGCGCCACTGTTACAGTCACTGTCCTTTCCCAGGGTAGGCACGACAAGGTTCGCATTTTCAAAATGCGCCGTCGCAAGCACTACCAAAAGCGTCAGGGCCACCGGCAAAACTACACGGAACTGCAAATCGGCGCCATCGCCGGTTAAGCAGGGACGTACCAGGAGTAACGAAAAATGGCACAGAAAAAAGGCGGCGGCTCTACGCGAAACGGGCGTGATTCACAGCCCAAAATGCTCGGCGTCAAGAAATTTGGCGGTGAAGTCATTAACGCAGGCAGCATCATTGTGCGCCAGCGCGGCACCAAGTTCCACCCAGGCGTCAATGTCGGCATCGGCAAAGACCACACGCTGTTCGCGCTGGTTGACGGCTCGGTCTCGTTTTCCGTCAAGGGTGCGCTGAACAAGCACACCGTGAATGTGACCCCGGCGTAAGCTGATCACTTCGATAAGTCACTTCGACTGAAACGAAGCCCCGACCTGTCGGGGCTTTTTTGTTTGTAAACTTGATCTCCGGCCCCTGACGCCCCCTGTTTTAACCGCAGCACTCCATCATGAAATTTGTTGACGAAGCCTTTATTGACATTGCCGCAGGCGATGGCGGGAGTGGCTGCGTCTCCTTCAGCCACGAAAAGTACAAGGAGTTCGGCGGCCCAAACGGCGGCGACGGCGGACGCGGCGGCCATGTGTACGCGGTGGCCGACATCAACCTGAACACCCTGGTCGACTTCCGGTTTTCACGCCGCCACGAGGCCCGTAACGGCCAGCACGGCATGGGTTCAGACATGTTCGGCGCCAAGGGCGACGACATCATCCTCAAGATGCCAGTCGGGACCATCCTGACCGACGGTGAAACCGGGGAAGTACTGTACGAACTGCTGGTCCCCGGCGAACAGGTGCTGATCGCCAAGGGCGGCGACGGCGGCTTCGGCAACCTGCGCTTCAAAAGCTCGACCAACCGCGCGCCACGCAGCAAGACACCCGGCTGGCCCGGCGAGCGCAAGAGCCTCAAGCTCGAACTCAAGGTACTGGCCGACGTCGGCTTGCTGGGCATGCCCAATGCCGGCAAGTCCACCTTCATTTCGGCCGTGTCGAACGCGCGCCCGCGCATTGCAGACTACCCGTTCACCACCCTGCATCCCAACCTCGGCGTGGTACGCGTGGGCCCGGAACAAAGCTTCGTGGTGGCAGATCTTCCCGGCCTGATCGAGGGTGCTTCGGAAGGCGCCGGCCTGGGCCACCTGTTCCTCCGGCACCTGCAGCGCACACGTCTGCTGTTGCATATTGTCGACATGGCGCCTTTCGATGAAGGCGTGGACCCGGTGGCGCAGGCAAAAGCCATTGTGGGTGAACTCAAAAAATACGACGAAGCCCTTTACGACAAACCACGCTGGCTCGTCCTCAACAAGCTCGACATGGTGGACAAGGACAAACGTGCCGCGCTGGTGAAGGACTTCGTCAAGCGCTTCAAGTTCAAAGGCCCCGTCTTCGAAATCTCGGCCTTGACGCGCGAGGGTTGCGAGCAGTTGGTCAAAACCATTTACCAGCATGTGAAGAGCGTCCAGAAAAGCGAACAGCCGGTGGAAGAGGTTGATCCGCGATTTGCCGAACTGCCGCCGGAATCCCCGTAACGGCCTTTCCCCGCTGATTTCCGGGCAAACGCCGCCGGCATTTGCTATATAAACGATAGCTGCTTGCGCCCGCCCTGATTGGGCTAGAGCCCTAAAATACACTTAAATGCAAGAACAAACCGGCTCCCTGGTCCTGCGCAACGCCAAACGCATCGTGGTGAAGGTTGGCTCCAGCCTGGTCACCAACGAGGGGCGCGGGCTGGATTCCGTGGCCATCGGCCAGTGGTGCGAGCAGCTGGCAGCCCTCGTGAAGGACGGCCGGGAGGTCATCATGGTCAGCAGTGGCGCCATTGCCGAGGGCATGAAACGCCTGGGCTGGGCGACGCGGCCCAAGGCCATCCATGAATTGCAGGCCGCCGCCGCCGTGGGCCAGATGGGGCTGGTACAGGTCTATGAGACCAAGCTGCGCGAAAACGGTATCGGCAGCGCCCAGGTCCTGCTGACGCACGCCGACCTGGCAGACCGCGAACGCTACCTCAATGCGCGCTCCACCCTGCTGGCGCTGTTGCAGCTTGGCGTGGTGCCGGTCATCAATGAAAACGACACCGTCGTCAACGACGAGATCAAGTTTGGCGACAACGACACATTGGGCGCACTGGTCGCCAACCTGGTGGAAGCCGACGCGCTGGTCATCCTCACAGACCAGCGCGGCCTCTACACCGCCGATCCGCGCAAGGACCCGGCTGCGCAGTTTGTGCATGAGGCCAAGGCCGGCGACGCAGCGCTGGAGACCATGGCGGGAGGCGCAGGTTCCAGCATCGGCAAGGGCGGCATGATCACCAAGATCCTGGCCGCCAAACGCGCCGCGGGCTCAGGCGCATCGACAGTTATCGCCTGGGGCCGCGAGCCGCAAGCGCTGGTTCGGCTGACCCGGGGCGAGCCCATCGGCACGTTGCTGGTGGCGCAAACCCAGAAGATGCAGGCACGCAAACAATGGATGGCCGATCACCTGCAAATGCGGGGTTCCGTCACCGTGGACGCAGGCGCCGTGGGCAAGGTACGCGACGAGGGCAAAAGCCTGCTGCCCATCGGCATGACAGCCGTTCAGGGGGAGTTTTCACGCGGCGATGTCATTGCCGTCAGGGACCCCGGAGGCGCCGAGATCGCGCGCGGCCTGGCCAATTATTCGAGCGCCGAAGCCCGCATGATCTGCCGCAAGGCATCGTCAGAGTTCGAGAAACTGCTGGGCTACACCGGCGAGCCTGAAATGGTTCACCGCACCAACCTGGTATTGACCCGCTAGGTTTGTCGGGCGCCACGCGGCGTCGCAGCCGCTCGCCCTCGCCTATTCCCGGGTCCTGAAATTCGGGTTCTTCAGCCGCGACACCATCAGGTCCACTGTTTGCACAGGTGCCGCGCTGTCGCAGGCGCCGGCCCTGGCCAAACGAAAAGCATGCTTGGACGGCATATTGCCGAACACCGACTTCCATTCGGGATTGCTGACGTTGGTCCATTTACCGTCCGAATAACGGGCATAGGTCTTGAATTCGCCGGTGCTGCAGCGAATGCCTTCGTACATCACATTGCGTGCGCCGCTGGAATTCGAGGCCACGATCACGTAGCGCACGACGCTGTCCTTGTTCGAAATCTGAATAGTCGCAGGGTCCACACCGTACACCAGCTGGGAATTGGGCGACACCTCAAACGTGACGAGTTTGGTGAGGTCGAAGGCCGGCGGCGCCGAGACGCTGTCCTCCTTCCACTCGGGGTCTTCCATCGGGGTCTGGGCCCACGACGTAAAGCTGATCCCCAGCAAAAGGGCGGCGGCCACAAGGGCGGGTTTGAGATTCATGGTTTGGTTGGTTGGCTGTTCGCATCCAGGCTGGTCTGCGGATCGGGTTCAAAAGTGGCGCCGGGCGGCAATTCAAAAGACGCTCCCAGCCGTGTCAGTGGTGCATGAAAGGGCTCGCCAGCGGGCGGAAAACCGCCCTCGCCGGCCTGGCCCGCGTGGTCACGCTGATGCAAGCCCCCGCGCAAATAGCGGTTGCGGTGGTCGGGGCGTTGCTCGAAACGCGCGTCCGTGCGCGGAACGAACCGCGACAGCTCGGTCAGGGCCATTTCGTACACGCCGCGCTTGAACTCGACCACCACGTCCAGCGGCACCCAGTAGTCGTTCCAGCGCCAGGCATCGAACTCCGGATGGTCTGTTGCGCGCAGGTTCAAGTCCCAGTCGTGGCCGACCAGTTGCAGCAGGAACCAGATTTGTTTCTGGCCTTTGTAATGTCCGCGCGCATCGCGGCGGATGAACCGGTCAGGCACCTCATAGCGCAACCAGTCTCGGGTTCGGGCCAGCACACTCACATGCTGCGGCAACAGCCCCACTTCTTCATGCAACTCGCGGTACATGGCCTGCTCGGGATTTTCGCCCCGGTCAATGCCACCCTGCGGAAACTGCCACGAGTGGGTACGGATACGTTTGCCCCAAAATACCTGACTTCTCTGGTTGAGCAAGATGATGCCGACGTTGGGCCTAAAGCCGTCCCGGTCAAGCATAATCAAACCTCAATTTTTTAAACTGAGTCCATTATGCACAGCGAAGGCCCCAGCGCCAAGCGCACGGCGGGCTGCAGCACCCCTTTCCCGTTTCCTTTTCGTTCATTTTTCGACGCTTTTCCATCCTTTTTTCCAACCCCGGAATCCCCGAAAACCGCCCATGAAAGCCTCCCAGTTCTTTATTTCCACCCTCAAGGAAGCGCCTGCCGACGCGGAAGTCGTCAGCCACCAGCTCATGATGCGGGCCGGCATGATCAAGAAACTGGGCGCCGGCGTGTACAACTACATGCCGATGGGCCTGCGCGTAATCCGCAAGGTCGAGGCCATCGTGCGCGAGGAAATGAACCGCGCCGGCGCCATCGAAATGACCATGCCGGTGATCCAGCCGGCCGAGCTCTGGCAGGAAACCGGCCGCTTTGAAAAAATGGGCCCCGAGCTGCTGCGCATCAAGGACCGCCACGGCCGCGACTTTGTCGTCCAGCCGACCAGCGAGGAAGTCGTCACCGACGTGATGCGCCAGGACATCAAGAGCTACAAGCAGCTGCCGAAAAACCTGTACCAGATCCAGACCAAGTTCCGCGACGAACGCCGTCCGCGCTTCGGCCTGATGCGCGGACGCGAGTTCATCATGAAGGATGCCTACAGCTTTGACCGCGACCAGGCGAGCGCCAAGGCCAGCTACCAGGTCATGGCCGGGGCTTACCGCAAGATTTTTGACCGCTTCGGCCTGACCTACCGCGCCGTCGCGGCGGACAGCGGCGCCATTGGCGGCGACCTCAGCGAAGAGTTCCAGGTGATCGCCGCCACCGGCGAAGACGCCATCGTGTATTGCCCCGGCAGCGACTACGCGGCCAACATGGAAAAAGCCGAAGCGCTGGCGCCCCAGGGCGTGCGCAGGGCAGCCTCCCAGGCGCTGACCAAAACCGCCACGCCCGGCAAAGCCACCTGCGCCGACGTGGCCGAGCTGCTGGGCATCCCGCTCGCTTCCACCGTCAAGTCGCTGGTGCTGGCCACTGACCAGATGGATGAAACCGGCAAGATCGTCAAGACGCAGGTCTGGCTGCTGCTGCTGCGCGGCGACCACGACATGAACGAAGTCAAGGTTGGCAAGGTGCCGGGCCTGGCGGACTTCCGCTTTGCCACCCTGCCGGAGATTGAAGACCATTTCGGCTGCAAGCCCGGCTACCTCGGCCCGCTCAACCTGAAGAAGCCCGTCAAGCTGGTGGCGGACCGCGAAGTCGCGGCCATGGCCGACTGGGTGTGCGGCGCCAACGAACTGGACTTTCACACCACCGGCGTCAACTGGGGCCGCGACCTGCCCGAGCCCGAACTGGTGGCCGACATCCGCAACGTGGTTGCGGGCGACCCTTCGCCCGACGGTAAGGGCGCGCTGGTGATCGAGCGCGGCATCGAGGTCGGCCACGTGTTCTACCTCGGCACCAAATACAGCCAGGCCATGAACGCCACCTTCCTCGGTGAAAACGGCAAGCCCCAGTTCCTGGAAATGGGTTGCTACGGCATCGGCATCACGCGCCTGCCGGCCGCCGCCATTGAGCAGAACCACGACGAGCGCGGCATCATCTGGCCCGACGCGATTGCGCCCTTCACCGTGGTGCTGTGCCCCATCAGCCCCGACCGCTTTCCCGAAGTCGAAGCGGCCGCCAGCAAGCTTTACGCCGAACTGCTTGCAGCCGGCGTGGACGTGATCCTGGATGACCGCGGCGAACGGCCCGGCGCCATGTTTGCCGACTGGGAACTGATTGGCGTGCCGCACCGCGTCACCATCGGCGACCGCGGCCTCAAAGACGGCCAGCTCGAATACCAGCACCGGCGCGATGCGGCTTCCAGCAAGATCGACGTTGCCGGCGCATTTGATTTCCTCAAGGGAAAGCTGGCGCTTTGACGCTCCAATGGTTTCCGTGCGCTCACTGACCCTGTCCGCATCCGAAGCTGCCGCCCAGGCCAGGGCGCAGGGGATTTCCAGGCGAAGCTGCCTGCAGGCCCTGCCCATCGCCCTCAGCCCACTGCTGCTGGCGCAGCAGGCGCATGCCGGCGCGCAGGTTGAAGAGCCGCTGATCGACTCGGTGCGCACCGCGCTGAGCTCGGCCATCGCCAACCAGGCGCCTCCCGTGCCCGAGTTCAAGGACACCGAAAGCCGGCTCGCCTACTTGCGCTGGCTGGGTGCCATGAGCGACCGCCTCAAGAAGAAGAAGCCCGAGTGGCAGATCCGCAAGGAGTTTTTGCAGACTGTCTGGTATGAAAGCCGCCGCGCCGGGCTGGACGTGACGCTGGTGCTGGGCCTGATCCAGGTCGAAAGCAATTTCCGCAAATTCGCGGTTAGCAACGTCGGCGCGCGCGGCTACATGCAGGTCATGCCTTTCTGGACGCGTGTGATCGGCGACGGCGACCCCTCCAAACTCTTTCACATGCAGACCAACCTGCGCTTTGGCTGCGTGATCCTGCGCCACTACCTGGACCGCGAACGCGGCGACCTCTTCATGGGCCTGGGCCGCTACAACGGATCGCGGGGCAAGTCGCCCTACCCCAATGCCGTGATGGGGGCGAGCAAAGCCTGGGAGTTCTAGGCACACCCCCATCGGGGCTCACTGCGTGTAGCCCCTTTCCCCCTTGCAGGGGGCGGCGCCTGCGGCCCGGCAAAGCCGGTTCCGCGGTGCCATCGGTACACCCCCGTTCAGGCTCACTGCGTGTAGCCTGCTCCCCCCTTTCAGGGGGCGGCGCCTGCGGCCTGGCAAAGCCAGTTCCGCGGCCCCAGCTTGATACAGTATGGCGCTATCAATTCAATAGCTACTCGCGCTCGCCAATATTGGGCTGAGGCCCTATTTGATGCCTGAAAATCGGGTTTTGACGCTGTTTTTCGGCCGAGACAACAGATTTTGAAGGGGTGTTTTGGCGCCCAAAAAGGGCTTTTGAGCCTCTTTTTACCCATGAATAGTGCCTCTAGACCAATACTGGCGGGCGCAAGCAGCTATAAATTTAATAGCGGTCGGCTGTCTTGCCAGCAGGGGCCGCGGAACTGGCTCTGCCAGTCCGCAGGCGCCGCCCCCTGCAAGGGGGGAGCAGGCTACACGCAGTGAGCCTGAACGGGGGTGTTCTATTTTTCTGCGGCAAACCAGTCGAGTACAGGCACCGTGCCCGGCAGCACTGGCTGCACTGTGACCGGCAGGTTTTGCCAGGCAAACGACTGGCCTTCGTGCATGTGGAGCTCGCCGGTCCAGTCGAAGACCTTGCAGAAATTGAGGCGCACCAAGGCGTGCGGGTAGTCGACCATTTCGACTTTCCAGGGCTGGGCGGCGCCTATGGTGACGCCGATTTCCTCTTGCAGCTCGCGGCGCAGGGCCTGCTCGACGGTTTCACCGGCTTCGAGCTTGCCGCCGGGGAATTCCCAATAACCTTCGTAGACCTTGCCCGGTGGGCGTGAGGTCAGAAGGAAATCGCCATTGGGGCGAATCAGCACGCCGACGGCCACGTCGACTACCTTGCGGTCCACACCGCCCTCGCGCGGGCGCTCGCCGTCGGCGACCAGCACGCTCATGTGGAGTGGTCTGGAGCTTGGTCAGATGGAGCCGCAGCAGCCGCGCCCGGCCGCTCATACGCCGCGATGGGCGCAGCCGCCACGGGCCGGCTGGCGCTGTCGCGTCCGGCGTAGTCGCGGGCGAACTGGTAGGCCACGCGGCCGCTGCGCGAACCACGCTCCAGCGCCCAGACCAGTGATGCGGGCCTCGCGGCCGCGATCGCATCGGGGCCCACACCAAAAGACGACAGCCACTGCGCGACGATGGTCAGGTATTCGTCCTGGGTGAAGGGGTAAAAACTGACCCAGAGGCCGAAGCGCTCCGACAGCGAAATCTTTTCCTCGACCACTTCACCGGGATGCACCTCGCCGTCGTCACCGTGGGTGTAGGTGAGGTTTTCCGTCATGTACTCGGGCAGCAGGTGGCGCCGGTTGCTGGTCGCGTAGATCAGCACATTGGGCGTGGCCGCCGCAACAGAGCCATCGAGGATGGACTTGAGCGCCTTGTAGCCCGGCTCGCCTTCTTCAAAACTCAGGTCGTCGCAAAAGACGATGAATTTTTCAGGCAGCCCGGACACCACATCGACGATGTCCGGCAGGTCGGTCAGGTCGGCTTTGTCGACCTCGATCAGCCGCAGGCCGCGCGCCGCATATTCATTGAGGCAGGCCTTGATCAGCGAAGACTTGCCGGTGCCGCGGGCGCCGGTCAGCAGCACGTTGTTGGCGGGCTTGCCGCTGACGAACTGCTCGGTGTTACGCCGGATCTTTTCCTTCTGGTCCTCGATTTCCTTGAGGTCGCCCAGGCTCATGTTGCCGATGTGGCGCACCGGCTCCAGCGAGCCGTGGCCGGAGCTGCGCTTGCGGTAGCGGTAGGCAATGGACGCGCTCCAGTCGGGTGCGGTGAGCGGTTGCGGCAACACGGATTCAATCCGCGCCATCAGGGACTCGACGCGGGTAATCAGGCGTTCAAACTGCTCGTTCATGGGAGTGTGCTGATTAACTGCGGTAATCGGCGTTGATCTTGACGTAGTCGTAAGACAGGTCACAGGTCCAGACCGTGTCGGCTGCATTGCCGCGGCCCAGCACCACGCGCACGGTGATCTCGCTTTGTTTCATCACGCGCTGGCCGTCGGCCTCCACGTAGCCAGGGTGGCGGCCGCCGTTTTTGGCGACCAGCACATCGTCCAGGTACAAATCGATCTTCGTCTGGTCCAGGTCGTCGATGCCGGCGTAACCGACGGCCGCCAGGATGCGGCCGAGGTTGGGGTCGCTGGCGAAGAAGGCGGTTTTCACCAGCGGCGAATGCGCAATGGCGTAGGCCACCTTGCGGCACTCTTCGCCGGTCTTGCCGCCTTCGACCTGAATGGTCATGAACTTGGTCGCGCCTTCGCCGTCACGAACGATGGCTTGCGCCAGCTTGCGGGCAATGTCCAGCATGGCGGCGCGCAGGGCCTTGCCTTCCGCGCTGTCCAGCGAGGTGATGGGCGGGTGTTTCGCCTTGTTGGTGGCCATCACGACGAAGGAGTCGTTGGTCGAGGTGTCGCCGTCAACCGTCACGCGGTTGAAGGAGCCCTCAGCAAGTTCCGTGGCCAGTTGCGCCATCAGTCCCTGCTCGATACAGGCATCCGTCGCCATGAAGCCGAGCATGGTGGCCATGTTGGGTCGGATCATGCCGGCGCCCTTGCTGATGCCGGTGATGGTGATGTCGGCGCCTGCAATCTTGACGCGCGCGGAGAAAGCTTTGGCAACGGTATCCGTCGTCATGATGGCTTCGGCGGCGTTGCCCCAGTTGTCGGCCCTGGCGGCTTCCAGCGCGGCCGGCAGGCCCGCCGCGATGCGGTCGTTGGGCAGCGGCTCCATGATGACGCCGGTGGAAAACGGCAGGATCTGCTCGGGCGCAATGTCCAGCAGGCGGGCCAGCGCAATGCAGCTGGCATGCGCACGGTTCAGGCCATCGTCACCGGTGCCGGCGTTGGCATTGCCGGTGTTGATGAGCATGGCGCGTATGCCGGCTGTTTTGCCGTCATTTTTGGCCAGGTGCTCACGGCAGATCTGCACGGGCGCCGCACAAAAGCGGTTCTGCGTGAAGACGGCACCTACCGAGGCCCCCTCGTCGAGCAGCAGCACCGAAAGGTCTTTTCGATTGGCCTTGCGGATGCCCGCTTCGGTAATGCCCCAGCGCACGCCGGGCACAGGGTAAAGGTCCGCGGCGGGTGTGGCAACCAGATTGACGGGCATGTTCCAGGACTCCGGAAAATCAGGGTTAAATCGGCAGTGTTCAGCGCAGGGCGGTGCTCAGTTCAGTCGGCCGTGGCAGTTTTTGTACTTCTTGCCCGAGCCGCAAGGGCAAGGGTCGTTGCGGCCCACACGCGGCACTTCGCCGGCCGGTATGGACGACGCACGGCGCTGCGATTCGCTGTCCAGGGTCGTTTCCACCTCACCGGTTTCAGTGGGCGCGGTGTAGGTGACGTTGGTGATGTTCTCGGCCCGGTTTTCCAGTTCCTCGGCGGCCTGCTCCAGCTGTTCGCCCGACTGGACCTTGACCGTCATCAGCACCTTGGTGACCTCGTTCTTCACGCTGTCCAGCAACTGGCCGAAGAGTTCAAAGGCTTCGCGCTTGTATTCCTGCTTGGGCTGCTTCTGTGCATAGCCGCGCAGGTGAATGCCCTGGCGCAGGTAGTCGAGGGCGCTCAGGTGCTCGCGCCAGTGGCTGTCGATGCTTTGCAGCAGGACGATGCGTTCGAACTGCGTGAAGTTTTCCTCGCCGATTTTTTCGACCTTGTCTGCGAATGCAGCGTTGGCCGCGGCAATGACTTTTTCCACGACTTCGTCGTCGGTGATGGCGGTCGCGGCTTCCAGCTCCTGGCGCAGGGGCAACTCGATCTGCCATTCGTCGCGCAGCACGTTCTCGAGCCCGGCGATATCCCACTGCTCTTCAACGCTTTCAACCGGCACATACTGCCGCGCCAGGTCTGTAAAACAGCCTTCGCGCAGGGAAGCGATTTGCGCCTGCAGGTTGGCCGCATCCATGATGTCGTTGCGCTGCTGGTAAATCACCTTGCGCTGGTCATTGGCCACGTCGTCATATTCCAGCAACTGCTTGCGGATGTCGAAGTTGCGCGCCTCGACCTTGCGCTGGGCCGACTCAATGCTGCGGGTCACAATGCCCGCCTCGATCGCCTCGCCGTCGGGCATCTTGAGCCGCTCCATGATGGCCTTGACGCGATCACCCGCGAAGATGCGCATCAGCGGATCGTCCAGGCTCAAATAAAAGCGCGATGAACCGGGGTCGCCCTGGCGGCCCGAACGGCCGCGCAGCTGGTTGTCGATACGGCGTGATTCATGACGTTCGGTCGCGATGATGCGCAAGCCGCCCAGGGAGGTAACCTGCTCGTGCTCTTCTTTCCAGACCGCGCGCAGACGGGTGATTTCCGCTTCCTGGGCCCCCACATCAAGCGACTCGTCCGTTTCAACCGCTTCAATCAATTTTTCAACATTGCCGCCCAGCACGATGTCGGTTCCGCGGCCCGCCATGTTGGTGGCGATGGTGATCATTTTCGGCCGCCCGGCCTGGGCAATGATGTCGGCTTCGCGGGCATGCTGCTTGGCGTTGAGCACCTGGTGCGGCAGGTTCTCCTTGATCAGTAACTGGTCGATGATTTCGGAGTTCTCAATGGACGTCGTGCCGACCAGCACGGGCTGGCCGCGCTCATAGCATTCACGGATGTCCTTGATCGCAGCTTCGTACTTCTCGCGGGTGGTCTTGTAGACGCGGTCCAGCTGGTCATCGCGGCGGCTGACGCGGTTGGGCGGGATGACCGTGGTTTCGAGGCCGTAGATTTCCTGGAACTCGTAGGCTTCGGTGTCGGCCGTTCCGGTCATGCCGGCCAGCTTGCTGTACAGGCGGAAATAGTTCTGGAAGGTGATGGAGGCCAGCGTCTGGTTCTCAGCCTGGATCTGCACGCCTTCCTTGGCCTCGACGGCCTGGTGCAGGCCGTCGCTCCAGCGGCGGCCCGACATCAGGCGGCCGGTGAATTCGTCAACGATCACGACCTCGCCGTCCTGCACCACATAGTGCTGGTCACGGTGGTACAGCAGGTTGGCGCGCAGCGCTGCATACAGGTGATGCATCAGCGAAATGTTGGCCGGGTCGTACAGCGTGGCGCCTTCGGGGATCAGGCTCAGGTTGAACAGCAGGCGCTCGGCGTTCTCATGGCCCTGCTCGGTCAGGAAGACCTGGTGGGTTTTCTCGTCGATGGTGTAGTCGCCGGGCTTGGTCACGCCTTCGCCGGTGCGCGGATCGGCTTCGCCTTCCTGGCGTGTCAGCAAGGGCACGACCTTGTTCATCGCCAGATACATCTCGGTGTGGTCTTCAGCCTGGCCGCTGATGATGAGCGGCGTGCGGGCTTCGTCGATCAGGATCGAATCGACCTCGTCGACGATGGCGTAGTTCAGGCCGCGTTGCACGCGGTCAGCCACCTCGTAGACCATGTTGTCGCGCAGGTAGTCGAAGCCGTATTCGTTGTTGGTGCCGTAGGTGATGTCGGAGCCGTAGGCTGCCTGCTTTTCCTCGCGCGACATGTTGGGCAGATTGATGCCGACGGTGAGGCCCAGGAAGTTGTAGAGCTTGCCCATCCAGCGCGCGTCACGGCTGGCCAGGTAGTCATTGACCGTCACCACATGCACGCCTTTTCCGGTCAGTGCGTTGAGGTAGACCGGCAGCGTGGCGGTGAGGGTCTTGCCCTCGCCGGTGCGCATTTCGGAAATCTTGCCGTTGTGCAGCGACATGCCGCCCAGCAGCTGCACGTCAAAGTGACGCATCTTCATGACGCGTTTGCTGCCCTCCCGGACCACGGCAAAAGCTTCGGGAAGAATGGCATCGAGTTCTTCGCCTGCGGCCACCCGGTCTTTGAATTCCTGGGTTTTGGTGCGCAGCTGGTCGTCGCTCAGCTTCTCATACTCGAGTTCCAGCGCATTGATGCGTTCTACGGTTTTGCGGTAGGTTTTGAGCAGGCGGTCGTTGCGGCTGCCGAAAATTTTGGTCAGGATGTTGGAAGCCATAAATGCGAGGCCGCCTTTGACCGCTCCCGCGAGCTAGGCAATGCGGCCGAAATCCCTTTTTGTGTACGGAACCTAGGTGTGGGCGCCAACAGTTACTTCAACTGGGCCCAAACCCCTGATTTTAACTCTGCCAAGGGAGCCACATGGCCGGGCGCCGTAAAACCGCAGCGGCAAGCCAAAAGCCGCGCACGTGGCACGGCAGCGGCAAGCGCCTAGTGGGGGCGCGGCAGTTGGGGAGCCGGCACAGGCTGCCGCGGAGAAACCGCTGCCACCGTGGGCCCGGGCAGTTTTTGCCCTGCGGTCAGGAATTTTTGCGGGTCCTGGAAGACGCCCTGGACCAGCACCTCGAAATGCAGGTGCGGACCGGTGGAACGGCCCGTAGTGCCCACTTCTGCAATCTTCTGGCCGCGCTTGATCAGGTCGCCTTTTTTGACCAGCACGCGGGACGCATGGGCGTAGCGTGTGACGAGTTCATTGCCGTGGTCGATTTCCACCATGTTGCCGTAAGCGGGGTGGTATTCCTGCGTGACGACCACACCGCCTGCGGCGGCAAGAATCGCGGTACCCGGCTCGGACGGGAAATCCAGGCCGGTGTGCAAGGCGGAGCGCCCGTTCATCGGGTCAATGCGCCAGCCGAAAGGTGAGCCCAGATTGCCACCGGCCACCGGTTCCTGGGTGGGAACCATCATTTTCTTGATCTTCTGGTCGAAGAGGCGCGACTCCATCACGGTCATGAGGTCCACGCGCTGGTCGGTCAGTTTGTCCAGGTCAGCCAGGGTGGCTTGCAGCTCTTCCATGGTCAGCGAAGGACCCGCCACCAACACGCCGCCGCGGCCAGGCGTCACCTTGATGTCATTCGGGCTGACCCCTGCCAGGCCCGACACGCGCTCGCCGAGCGCTTCGAGCTGCATCATCTTGGCCTGCATTTCGCCGACCCGCCTGGCCATGACATCGAGGTTTTCACGCATAAAGCGGTCACGCTGGTCGAATTCGTCCTTGACCATGAGCTTGACCAGCGAGCCGACGACCGGCCAGCCTTCCCGCGCGCCCTTGAGGAATACCCAGTGGTAGAGACCCGCAGCCACGAGCATGAGCGCCAGGGCGGCGACAAAGCCGGCCAGCACCAGTTTGGTACCGCTTAAATAAATGGCCCGGCTTTTCGCCAGCCACGCATCCGTGATAATCAAATGCACTTGTCTACCTCTTTTTTTTCAGCTTGCGCTTGCCAGGCTGCTATCTGCCCATCATGACCACTGACCGGCGCCTTCCCCAGGCGCTTTCCGTTTACCAGGCGGCCGGGAATTCACCTTCCCTGGCACGGCTGACGGAGCTCGTTCAGGAGTCCAGCGAAAGGCTCAAGGCCATTGAATCGCTGCTTCCTGAAGCCCTGCGGCCCGCCGTTCAGGCCGGACCGATTGACGGTGAAACCTGGTGCCTGCTGGTGAATGGCAATGCGGCTGCTGCAAAAATCCGGCAGTTGCTCCCCCTGATCCAGGCGCGCCTTCTCGGCAAAGGTTGGAAGGTTACATCAATTCGGCTCAAGATACTAATAGCCAAAAAGTAGTCGTCCAGACCGGCTCACAGAAGCCTCAATACGTCGTGGCCCGCATGTTGATCACATTGCCTGCTACCAATTTCGTAGCGTATGGTACCCATATGGCATGGGGAAGGCAACAGGAAAGGGAAAATGGTGCCGCTTGTCGGAATCGAACTGACGACCTACCGCTTACAAGGCGGTTGCTCTACCAACTGAGCTAAAGCGGCACAAAGCTATTTTACTTGACCCGTTTCAGTGAAGGCCGTGTGCGCGGCGACTTGGGCGGATCCGGCGGCTCGGAACCGTCATCGGCTTGCGAATCTGCGCTGCTTTCGGGCACCAGCTGCATGATCTTTTCCGGGCCTTCCGCCGGATTGTGCGGATGCGCAGCTGGCGCGGCAGCCACCGGCGGTGCGCCATGAGGGTCTTCGGCGCCCGCCTCAGCGCCGGAAACCGGACCGGCGGAAGCCGCAACCATGGGGAAAGCCATGCCTTGCCCGTTTTCACGGGCATAGATCGCGATCACGTGGCTGATGGGCACCATGATTTCCCGGGCACTGCCGGCAAACCGCGCCTTGAACTCGATGAAATCGTTGCCGAGCTTGAGTGACGAGGTCGCGTCAAAACTGATGTTGAGCACGATCTCGTTGTTCTTGACGTACTCGCGCGGCACCTGCACGGTGTCGTCCACCGACACGGCCACATAAGGCGTGAAGCCGTTGTCGGTGCACCACTCGTACAAAGCCCGTATCAGATAAGGGCGGGTCGACGTGGAGTCCAGGGCGTTCATGAATTCAGCCAAGTTAAATCCGAAACAGCGTGTCACACTCTTCGCCAGCCGGGGCCGCGGAACCGGCTTCGCCGGGCCGCAGGCGCAGCGCCCCCTCGGGGGGCAGCGCAGTACGCGAAGCGACAAGCGTGGGGGCCATTACTTTCGCATGACCTTTTCGGACGGCGTCAGTGCTTCGATATAGGCGGGGCGCGAAAAGATGCGCTCCGCATACTTGAGCAGCGGGGCGGCATTTTTCGACAGGTCAATGTCGTAGTAGTCCAGGCGCCACAGCAACGGAGCAATCGCCACGTCCAGCATGGAGAAGTTGTCGCCGAGCATGAACTTGTTTTTCAGGAAGATCGGTGCGAGCTGCGTCAGGCGGTCGCGGATGTGCGAACGGGCTTTTTCAAGCGCCTTTTCGTTGCCTTTGGAGGCGCGCGATTCCAGCGTGCTGACATGGACGAACAGTTCTTTTTCGAAGTTCAGCAGGAAGAGGCGCACGCGCGCACGGTCAACCGGGTCGCCGGGCATGAGTTGCGGGTGCGGAAAGCGCTCGTCGATGTACTCGTTAATGATGTTCGATTCGTACAGGATCAGGTCGCGCTCGACCAGGATAGGTACCTGCCCGTATGGGTTCATCACATTGATGTCTTCCGGCTTGTTGTACAGGTCAACATCGCGGATTTCGAAATCCATGCCCTTTTCAAACAGCACAAAACGGCAGCGGTGCGAGAAGGGGCAGGTCGTGCCTGAATAAAGGACCATCATGGTGCGGAACTCCTAAATGCAAAGGAGTGGATACATTGAAAGCATCCACTCCAGAAGGTGCCGGGAGCTTAGCCCCGGCGAAAAATTACTTGACGTCTTTCCAGAACGCCGCATTCAGGCGCCAGGCAACAAAGGTCAAGCCGAGAAGGAAAATCAGCACCCAGACGCCGACACGAATACGGGTGTTCTGGGCCGGCTCGCCCATCCATTGCAGGTAACCCACGAGGTCACCCATCGCCTGGTCATACTGCAGCGGCGTCATGGTGCCGGGCGTGACCTGCTTCCAGCCCTTGAAGACCGACACCTTGTGGCCGTGCTCTTCCTTTTCGTCGAACACCGGCGCGCGCACACCCTGCAGTTCCCACAGCACATGCGGCATGGCCACACTGGGGAAGGCCAGGTTGTTCCAGCCAGTGGCTTTGGTCTCGTCGCGATAGTAAGTGCGCAGGTAGGTGTAAAGGTAGTCTGCACCGGTGCCGCCAGCGCCGGAACGCGAGCGTGCAATCACGGTCAGGTCGGGCGGATTGCCGCCGAACCAGTCTTTCGCCTGCTTGGGATCAATCGCAGCCTTCATGGTGTCGCCGACTTTTTCGGTCGTGAACAGCAGGTTGTCCTTGATTTGCTGCTCGGTCAGGCCGATGTCTTTCAGGCGGTTAAAACGCATGAAAGCAGCGGAGTGGCAGTTCAGGCAGTAATTGACGAACAGCTTGGCACCGTTTTGCAGGGAGCCCAGGTCATTCGTATTGTTCGGCGCCTTGTCCCAGGCCATGCCGCCTTCGGAAGCGTGTGCACCGGCAACCAGGCCCAGGGCCGCGATCAGGGAAAAAATCAGTTTTTTCATTGTTGTTATCTCCTGCTTAGTGACCGTGAAAAATAATACGGTCAGGCGGCGTTTTGGGCGTACCCAGGCGGCTCCACCACGGCATCAAAAGGAAGAAACCAAAATAGAACAGGGTGCCGAGCTGGGACACGCGCTCACCGATGGCCGATGGCGGCTGAACGCCCAGGTAACCGAGCACCAGGAAATTCACGACAAAGATGCCGTAGAGGTATTTGTGCCAGTCAGGGCGGTAGCGGATCGACTTGACCGGGCTGTGGTCCAGCCATGGCAGGAAGAACAGGATGATGACCGCACCACCCATCACGACCACGCCCCAGAACTTGGCGTCGATACCCTTGATCATCATGCCCCAGAGTTCGCCCAGGAAAGGCACGCCGGCCAGCGGTTTGGCCAGCGCATCCAGGCCCTGCGCGATACCGGCGCCGGCGGAAGGAATGACCAGGCCGATCCAGTTGGCGATGGAAGGCAGCAGGCCCAGCAGCAAGGCCGCGCCAATGGCAATCACCAGCACCGCCGGCTTGAAGATGCCGGAGAGTTTGCGGGCGGCAAGCACTGCGGCGACGATCGCGATGATGCCCAGTGCACCGGCCATTTCACCGGTGATGGCGCGCAGCATCGAGTAGTAAGGCGTGAAGTACCAGACCGGTGCGATGTGCGCAGGCGTCTTCAGCGGGTCGGCCGGGATGAAGTTGTTGTACTCCAGGAAGTAGCCGCCGAACTCGGGCGCGAAAAAGATGATCGCCGTGAAGATCATCAGGAAGACGCTCACACCAAAGATGTCGTGCACCGTGTAATAAGGGTGGAAGGGAATGCCGTCGAGCGGGTGACCTGCGGCGTCCTTCGGTGCATTCGGGCCCTTGATTTCAACGCCGTCAGGGTTGTTGGAGCCGACTTCATGCAGTGCGATGATGTGCGCGGCCACCAGGCCCAGCAGCACCAGCGGCACGGCGATGACGTGGAAAGCAAAGAAGCGGTTCAGCGTCGCGTCGCCGACCACATAGTCGCCGCGGATCAGCAGCGCGAGGTCAGGGCCGATGAAAGGGATGGCGGCAAACAGGTTGACGATCACCTGGGCGCCCCAGTAGCTCATCTGGCCCCATGGCAGCAGGTAGCCCATGAAGGCCTCGGCCATCAGGCACAGGAAAATCGCGCAGCCGAAGATCCAGACCAGCTCGCGCGGCTTGCGGTAGCTGCCGTAGAGCAGGCCGCGGAACATGTGCAGGTAGACCACCACGAAGAAGGCGGAAGCACCGGTGGAGTGCATGTAGCGGATCAGCCAGCCCCAGGGCACGTCGCGCATGATGTATTCGACAGAGCCGAAGGCCAGCGCGGCATCGGGCTTGTAATTCATCGTGAGGAAGATGCCGGTGACGATCTGGATGACCAGCACCAGCATGGCCAGCGAGCCGAAGATGTACCAGAAGTTGAAGTTCTTCGGTGCGTAGTACTCGCTCATGTGCTCTTTGTAGAGCTTGCTGGCGGGAAACCGGTTGTCGACCCAGTTCATCGCCTTGACGGCGAGCGGGGCATCGGGGGAAATTTCTTTGAATTCAGCCATAACTGATCCTGGTTCGGTGGGATTCTTTGGCAAGCACCTGGTACGCGGCAGAAAGGTCGGCGGGTATCAGGTGCTGGCTACAGGGTCTTGTGAAGGAGCTTGGTTAACGCGGGTTAAGGCAAGCGCCTTCAGGCCTTCTTGTCTTCACCAATCAGCAGACGGGTGTCCGAGAGGTACATGTGCGGCGGCACTTCCAGGTTGTCCGGCGCGGGCTTGTTCTTGTACACGCGGCCGGCCATGTCGAAGGTCGAGCCATGGCAGGGGCAGAGGAAGCCGCCGGCCCAGTCGTTGGGCAGCGAAGGCTGCGCGCCAGGCTGGAACTTGTCGGAAGGCGAGCAGCCCAGGTGCGAGCAAATGCCCACCACCACCAGCGTTTCGGGCTTGATGGAGCGGTTTTCGTTGCGGGCGTATTCAGGGGTCAGTTCGTCGGGCTTGCGCTCGGATTTGGGGTCGGCCAGGAGGGCATCGACCTTGGGCAGCTCGGCGAGCTGCTCGGGCGTGCGTTTGATGATCCAGACGGGCTTGCCGCGCCATTCCACCGTGATCTTTTCGCCGGGTTTCACGCCGGAGATATCGACCTCGACGGCCGCACCGGCAGCCTTGGCTTTTTCGGAGGGCTGGAAAGTGCTGACAAAGGGGATTGCGGTGGCTGCAACGCCTGCGCCGCCTACAGCGCAGGTGGCCACGAGCCAGTTTCTTTTATCTTTATCGACGGGGGCGCCGTGGGGCACACCGTTCGCGCTTGCTTCGCTTGCTTGGGTCATGAGAGTCCTTCAAGAACTGGCTTGAAATAGGCTTGGTGGGAGGCTTAGTGGGGTCAACCCGCAATTGTAGCGGAGCGCGATGTCGTTTTTCAAGGCGGAGGGCCCGGCCGGGGCGGCGGCGGCCCGCATGGCGGGGCCGGAAGTGCCTGTTTTTAAGGCAGCCGGCTACCTTCGCATACTTTGTTGCAAGCCGCCTCTTCCGCATCGCCCGAAAACACGGCCAGCCTTCATAATCATTTTCTACAGAACGCCGGTACGGCCGGCAGCCGCTGCCAACAACAGGAGAGACTCATGGGAATGATGCAGGAATTCAAGGAATTTGCCGTCAAGGGCAATGTGATCGATCTGGCCGTAGGCGTGATCATCGGCGCCGCTTTCGGCAAGATCGTCGACGCCGTGGTGAGCGACCTGATCATGCCGGTGGTGGGCCTGGTCTTCGGCAAGCTGGACTTTTCCAGCATGTACGTGTTGCTGGGCACCGTGCCGCCGGGCACCGACATGTCGCTTGAAGCCCTTAAAAAGGCGGGCGTCCCGGTGTTTGCCTACGGCCACTTCCTGACGGTGAGCGTCAACTTCGTCATCCTGGCCTTCATCATTTTCCTGATGGTCAAGCAGATCAACCGACTCAAACGTCACCACGAAGCCGCACCATCGCCCGCCGCGCCGCCTGAAGACATCATGCTGCTGCGCGAAATCCGAGACAGTCTAAAAAAGTAACCCCCCTGTGGCTCGCTCACTTCGTGTAGCGGACCTCTCCCTACAGGGGACGGCGCCTGCGGACTGGCAAAGCCAGATCCGCGGCCCCTGCTTGCGAAGACGGGGAAGGTGCTATTGATTTTATAGCTGCTTGCGCTCATCCCTATTGGGCTGCAGCCCAATTTACCTTAAATCCGGGAAAGGGCCAGCTGGCGCGCCATGCGGATGGCTGCCAACAGGCTGGACGCATCGGCCACGCCGCGCCCGGCGATGTCAAACGCCGTGCCGTGGTCGGGGCTCGTGCGCACCAGCGGCAGCCCCAGCGTCACATTCACGCCCTGCTCCACGCCCAGGTACTTGACCGGGATCAGCCCCTGGTCGTGGTACATCGCCACCACCACGTCAAATTCGCCGGGCTTGCCGGCGGCCTGGCGGGCGCGCATGAACACCGTGTCGGGTGCGAAGGGACCGCTCACATCCAGGCCTTCTGCGCGAGCGGCGGCGATGGCCGGCGCGATGATGGCCTGCTCTTCGCTGCCGAACAGTCCGCCTTCACCGGCGTGCGGATTCAGCCCTGCCACCGCAATGCGCGGTGCCCGGCCCAGGCTGGCAGCCACCGCGCGATGGGTGATGCGCAAGGTCTGCAACACGTTGTCAAAGGTGACGGTCTCAATGGCGCGCCGCAGTGACATGTGAATGCTCACCAACACGGTCTTGAGTTCATCGTTGGCCAGCATCATGCGCACCGGCACGTCCGCCGCCGATTTACCCAGAAAAGCGGCCGCCTCGGCCTGAAGCATTTCGGTGTGGCCCGGAAAGGCTGCCGCCCAGCCGCCGGCCGCCGCCAATGCTTCCTTATGGATGGGTGCTGTCACCATGGCGCACGCGTCACCAGCCAGCACGCTGCGGGCCGCCCAGACAATGCAGTCGGCCGCAGCCTGGCCCGCCCGCGCATTGACCTGGCCGTAGGGCACGGCCTCCAACTCGCATTTTTGCAACACCCCGATGCAATGGGGCGGCACGCCCGCCGCATCGGCCAGGGTGTCCAGCCGGGCCACCGGCAGCGCCAGCGGGGACGCTGTCAACGCGGCAGCGCGGCGCATCGTGGCGACATCGCCCACCACGGCGCAGCCCGCCATGTCAACGGGCGCGTCGCGAAAAGCCCTGGCGATGATCTCCGGGCCGATGCCGGCGGCGTCACCCATGGTGATGAGCAGCGGCTTGTTCACAAGCCGGGCGCCGCCGCGGTGAATTGCGGCCGCAGGGTGCATTTGGTTACAGGAAACCCCATAATCACAAAGAAACAGGTCAACACACCGGCTGCACAGCGCGGCGCCGGATCAATGAATTCAGGGGGGTCGGTCAGATGCATGCTGGGGGTATTTTGGCGCAAACCACATCGCAGCGGCAGCTCGCCAGCGCACGGGACATCAGCCTGCCATGAATGCTGCCATGCCCGTCCTGATGTCCGACGGTGAAATGATGCTGTGGAGTGCTGCGGCCGGCGCACTTGGCCTGGTGCTGCTGCTGGCCCTGGCCGATGCACTTTACAGCCGCACCCGCGCTGCCTGGCAGACCCTGGCTTACCTCGCGCTTTGCTGGCTGGTGGTGATGCTGCTGTCCGGCCTGCCCATGGAGCTCTGGCCGGACGGCAAGGAGTCGCTGGGCATTGCGCAACTCCTTGTCGGGCCGGCTTGCGCGTCGATGGGCAGCTTCGGCGCCAGCAAATGGCTGTCGGCCCACCAGCGCGACCACCTGATGAAGGTCAGCCTGCTCACCATCACGCTGGTCTGCATCGCCGGCGGGCCGCTCTGCCTGCTGCTGGAGCCGCAGTGGGCCCTGCCCGCCTCGGCAACGCTCGCCGTCGTCAATCTTTCCGTGGTGCTGTGGCTGTCGGTGCGCGCCACGCAACTCGGTGACCGGCTGGCCTGGGGCCTGGCGCTGGGCTGCCTGCTGACGCTGCCCGCGCAGATCGGCCTGTACGGCCTGGCGCTGAGCCCCACCCGGTTTTCACTGCCGCTGCAGGCCGGCGTGGCCATGGCAGCCTTGCTCAGTGTGGTCATCACGGCCGCCATGCTGTGGCTGCGCAACCGGCAGACCCGGCAGCTGAAGCACGGCGAAGCGTCGGGGCATGACCCGATCACCCAGCTCTATGACGGCGTGGCGATGGTGCAGAAAATCATCCGTGCGCAGCGCCGGCGTCTGCGCACGCGGCGCGACGGCGCGTTGATGGCCGTGCTGCTGTTCGAGCCCGAAGGCCTGCTGCCCCAGATCGGCCAGGCCGGCCTGAACGAAATCTACATCCAGATGGCGCGCCGCATTCAGCGCCACACCGGCGCTGTCAACCCGGCCGGCCGCTACTACGACCGCTGCTTTGTGGTGCTGCTGGAAACCATGCATTCGCCGCGCTGGATACGCACAATGGGCCTGCGCGTGGCCTCCGACCTGCGCCGGCCGATGGACGTGACGGCCCTGGGCGGGGGGCGTGCCCGGATCAAGCCGGACATTGCCGTTGGCATCGTTCATCTGTCGATCGCCGGCAAGGACGTCGCCCAGCTGCTGCACGAAGCGCAGTCTGTGGCGCAGGCTGCCCGCGCCATGCGCTCCCGCGCCGCGCTGCTGGATCCGGAAACCCGCACCGCCGTGCCGGTGGAGCATGCCGAGCTGGGCTCCAGCTGGCACGCGCTGCGAAACGCCGCGCCGCAAACCCCGCTGCGGGCCAAACCCGCCAGCCCTAACGCCAGCCCCAACGCCAGCCGAACCGGGCGGCAGCGCCACAAGCCGGCCTGATTCCCGCAAGAAACGCTTCAGGCCGGGTTGTCGATGTCGATGAACTGGTGAACAAGGCCGAGCTGCGCGGCAACCTGCGCCGCCACGGCCGGCGCGCCGTAGCGCTCGGAGGCGTGGTGCCCGCAGGCAATAAAGGCCACGCCCATCTCTCGCGCGTAGTGCGCCTGGGGTTCGGAAATCTCGCCGGTGATGAAGGCGTCTGCGCCTGCGGCAATCGCCGCCTCAAAATACCCCTGCGCGCCGCCGGTGCACCACGCTATGTTTTTGATAGCTGCTCGCGCCGGACCTGCTTTGGTTACAGGCCGATTTAGCACTTGTTCGACGTGCGACGCCAACGCAGTCGCATCCGCAAATGCCGCGCCACCGGTACGGCCACCGATAAACCCCAGGTCCTGCTCGCCAAAGTGGCCTGTGGCCGTGAGGCCTAACTGCAAGCCCAGCTGCGCGTTGTTGCCAAGCTCGGGATGCGCGTCCAGCGGCAGGTGGTAGGCATAGAGGTTGATGTCGTGCGCCAGCAGCAACGCCAGGCGCTGCTTCATCCAGCCCGTGACGCGGCCGTCCTGGCCACGCCAGAACAGGCCGTGGTGCACAAAGATGGCGTCGGCCTGCGCCGCAATGGCCGCTTCGATCAGCGCCAGGCTGGCGGTAACGCCGGAAACGATCTTGCCGACCGAGGGTTTGCCTTCGACCTGCAGGCCGTTGGGGCCGTAGTCCTTGAAGCGCGCGGGCTGCAAAAGCGTGTCAAAGGCCTGCAGCAAGTCCTGTCGTGTGGTGCTCATGGCCCCATTGTCTCAGGGCGCTGCCTGAGGATGCTCAGCTTTTCTCGAGGCCCAGCAAAGCGTCCTTGAGCATGAAGTCCGCCGGAACGGACCCCAGCCAGATGCCCAGCACCATGCGAAAGAACTCCGCATCACCGACGGCTGCGCCCTGCGGCTGCTCGGCGATGAAAAAGCTGGTGCCCTTGCCCGGCACGAACTCCATCGCGAATGAATCGCCGGGCATCAGCTTGCTGCGGCCCGAGAAGATATCGATCAGCCGGTTGCTCGACACCGAGTGGCGGCTGACAGCGTCGCGGCTTGAGTTGTCGGCCATGCCGCGCAGGAAGAGCCGGCCCAGGTCGGTGCCGGAGACTTCGCGTAGCGCCACAAAGGCCAGGCGTATGGGCGTTCCCAGCTTCATCGCCTCGTCGGCCGACGAGACCTTGCGGCTCGTGTACAGGGCCATGTCATAGACCTTGAAAATGGCCTTGAAGCGGGTGCCGGCGCCGTTGAGCTGCAGTGTGGTGCCCTGCGCCACCACACTGGCCGGAAATTTCGTCGCCGTGGGTGCGGCCAGAACCGGCAATGCCAGTCCCGCCGAACCCGCTGTCAATGCGGCCGCGCCACGCGCGAGCCAGGCTCGCCTTGAACACTGATGCATGTTGTCACCTCCGTTATGGTTGTTGACCGCGGGCAGCGGTTCAGGCTGCCCGCGGCTGCGGCCTTGCGGCAGCCAGGAACATGGTACCGGAGCCAGCCGGCGTGCTTCCTTACAGCGAGCGGGAACCCGAAGCGATAAACTCCATCAGTTGGCGCCGCGCCCCTTCCGGCCCTGTGCCGCCCCGGATTCCCGCCCCCTTTCGTCTTCCGCACCTTCGTACCGGCACGCCGACCCTCACGCCTCATGAAACGCACCTGGCTTCTTTTTTCCCAAACCGTCACCGTCCTGCTGGCGGCCTACTTCGTGGTGGCCACGCTCAAGCCGCAGTGGCTGGACCGCGGCAACATGCCGGGCGTGTCCGTCATCGAGGCCCCGGCCGGCAGCGCGCCGCGCAGCGGCGGTGCCGGAAGCGGCTTCGCGTCGGCGGCCAAAGTTGCTTCTGCGGCGGTGGTCAGCATCAACACCAGCAAGGCCGCCGCCAAAAACCCGCATGCCGAAGACCCGTGGTTCAAGTTTTTCTTCGGCGACCAGAGCCCCAATGAACCGCAGGGCGGACTGGGCAGCGGCGTCATCATCAGCGCCAGCGGCTACATCCTGACCAACAACCACGTGGTGGAAGGCGCCGACGAGATCGAGGTCATCCTCAATGACACGCGCAAGGCAAAAGCACAGGTCATAGGCACCGACCCGGACACCGACCTGGCCATCCTCAAGATCGACCTGGACAAGCTGCCCGTCATCGTGCTGGGCAACTCCGACGCCCTGCAGGTGGGCGACGCGGTGCTGGCCATCGGCAACCCGTTTGGCGTGGGCCAGACGGTCACCGGCGGCATCGTGAGCGCACTGGGGCGCAACCAGCTGGGCATCAACACCTTTGAAAATTTCATCCAGACCGACGCCGCCATCAACCCCGGTAATTCGGGCGGCGCGCTGGTCGACGTGAACGGCAACCTGATGGGCATCAACACCGCGATTTATTCGCGCTCGGGCGGCTCCATGGGCATTGGTTTTGCCATCCCGGTGTCGACCGCCAAGCTGGTGCTCGACGGCATCGTGAAGGACGGCCAGGTCACGCGGGGCTGGATCGGCGTGGAGCCGCAGGACCTCAACCCCGAACTCGCTGAAACATTCGGCCTTCCGGCGGCTGCGGCCAAAGAAGGCGGAGTCATCATCACCGGGGTTCTGCAAAACGGCCCGGCCGCGCAGGCCGGCCTTCTGCCCGGCGATGTGATCACCGCCGTGAACGGCAAGGGCGTGCGCAACGTGAGCCAGTTGTTGACCGCTGTGGCAGCCCTCAAGCCCGGTACGCCGGCGCCGTTGACGGTGCTGCGCAAGGACAAGCAGACCGAGATTCCGGTGACGCCCGGCAAGCGCCAGCGGCCCAAGGTTCAGCAGCGCTGATCGGCCGGGGCGGCAGGGACCCTCAGCCATCAATGCGAAGATGCTATTGAATTAATAGCTGCTTGCGCCCGGCCATATTGGGCTGCAGCCATTTTTACCCAAGGTTTTTTGAACAGCCCCGGCGGGAAATCAGGGCTTGGCCGCTTCGGTGTCGCTGTCGGTCTCTGGCACCTTGGTGTGCTTGACGAACAACAGGGCCGCCAGGATGCCGACCTCATACAGCCCGCCCACCACCATCAGCAACATGATCATGGAGCCGGCGTCGGGCGGGGTGACCAGGGCGGTGCCGATGGCGGCAATCACCCAGAAATAGCCGCGGTACTGTCGCAGCTGGGCCACGGTGAGTATGCCCATGCGCACCAGCAGGATCACCGCAATCGGCACTTCAAAGGCCAGCCCGAACGCCAGGAACATGCCCAGCACGAAGCTCAGGTATTCCTCGATGTCCGGCGTCGCCGTGATGGACTTGGGCGCAAAGCTCTGGATGAAGGCGAACACCTGGCCAAACACGAAGTAATAACAAAACGCCACGCCGATGAAAAACAGCAGGGTGCTGGAAACCACCAGCGGCATGACCAGTTTTTTCTCATGCGAATACAGGCCCGGTGCGACAAAGGCCCACACCTGGTACAGCACCACCGGCAGCGCGATCATGAAGGCGGCCATGAAGAGGATCTTGATGGGCACCACGAACGGCGTGATCACGCTGATGGCGATCAGCGTGGCGCCCTTGGGAAGCGTGGCCACCAGCGGGGCGGCCATCAGGTCATAGAGTGCGCTGGCGCCGGGGTACACCGCCAGCACGGCAGCCGCAATGCCGATGGCAATCACCGCCTTGATCATCCGGTCGCGCAGCTCCACGAGGTGCTGCACAAAAGGCTGCTCGGTGCCCGCGAGTTCGTCGGGCTTGTCGGTGTGGGGATCGCTCATGAGGGGAATTTGCGCTGGTGGGGCTGCGCGGGGGGGCACGCAAACAGGAGGAAATCAGCAGGAAAGCAGCTCAAGGCATGCGGCCCGGCTGCGGACGGAAGCGCGCCACGCGGGCCGCGCCGGACTGGGCCTTGGTGCGCACGCCCGAACGGGCCTTGTACCACTGGGGTGTCGCGCCCTGCTTGAGCCGCCACTTCTTTTTCGGGTGCCTGTACTCGGGGAAGATTTCCATGCCCGGCAGGGCGCCGGAGGACGACTCGCCCGCGGCCTCGGCCCAGGATTTTTCAAAATCGCTGGCGTTGGTCTGGATGGAGTTCTCGACGTCGCGGGCGGCGCCCTCGACGGTTTCCTTCATCTTCTTGAGCTCGTCCAGCTCCATGGAGCGGTTGACCTCGTTTTTGACGTCGGCCACATAGCGCTGCGCCTTGCCCAGCAGCGTGCCTACGGTGCGCGCCACGCGCGGAAGCTTCTCCGGGCCGATAACGATCAGCGCCACGGCGCCGATCAGCGCCATTTTGGAGATGCCGAGGTCGATCACTGAATGTCAGGCCGAATTAAGATTTTTGACGGGCTTCGACGTCGATCGTCGTTTTATCCGATGCCTGCGCGTTCGTGACGCTGGCAGGCGGCACGGGCACGTCAGCGGGGGGCTGGCTGCCGTCCTTCATGCCGTCCTTGAAACCCTTGACGGCGCCGCCGAGGTCGCTGCCCATGTTTTTCAGCTTTTTGGTGCCGAACACCATCACCACGATCAACAGCACGATCAGCCAGTGCCAGATGGAAAATGAACCCATGATTTGCTCCTAATCTGTAAATACAGGTGTAAATGCAACATTGCCGGTTTGAGGCGGTTTGCACGCAATTGCGTTGATTCTAAAGGCCCTGCCTGCCGGAAAACCGATTACACACATTGGCCTACCGGTTTAGTGTGGTTGTGGGCACCGGGGGTTCCCTTTGGCTTGTAACCCTTCTAGCCCTTCAGCCATGGACGAGGGCCGCCAATCACGTGAAAGTGCAGGTGATGCACCTCTTGTCCGCCTTCGGCGCCGGTATTGGTCACGATCCGGTAGCCGCCCTCCGGATACGGGTTACAACCCTGCTCCATCGCCAGTTTGGGGGCCAGCACCATCATGCGCCCCAGCAGGGCGGCGTGTTCGGGGCCAACCTGGGCCATGGACGGAATATGGTCCTTGGGAATGATCAGGAAATGCACGGGCGCCCACGGGTTGATGTCGTGAAAAGCGTACAGCTCGTCGTCTTCGTACACTTTCCGGCTTGGGATGGTGCCCGCGGCGATCTTGCAGAAAATGCAGGTGTCGGAGTGGTTCATGGCTGGGTCGTGACTCAAGGAAATTACGCAGGACGGTGGCTGTTAAAACGCATCCAGCCACGCACGCAGCGGTACAGGTACCAGAGGCAGACAATGCCATAGGCCACCCACCCCGGCACAATCAACAGCCACAGCGGCGACAGCAGCACCAGCCACGCAAGCGTCCACCAGAAGGTGCGAATCATGTAGTTGTGGTGGTCGATGTAGAGCGCATCGGTTTCATCCGCGCGGCGAATGTAGTTGATGATGACGGCGATCACCGCAAACACACCGCCGCTGAACCAGGCCAGCGTGTGCAGGCCGTACAGCACATGCATGATGGTGCGGTCGGCGGGATTCTTGCCTTCGAATTCGGCCAGGTCGGTTTCCATGCGTTCAGGTTCCAGTCAAAGCGATATGAGGCGATACAGGGGGAAGGAAATCAGCCACAGGTAATGGCAGCCAGCAATGCCCGGCTCAGGGCTTTTCGGCCGCATCACGGCGCTGGGCCTTGCGCAAGGCTTTTTCTTCAATGCCGCTGGTGCCTTCGCGGCGCTCCAGCTCGGCAATCACGTCCAGCGGGCTGAGGCCGTAATGCGCCAGCGCAATCAGGCTGTGAAACCACAGATCGGCCACTTCGCCAACCAGCTTGCCCTTGAGCTCTGCCGTGGGCCCGCCATGGTCGATGTCTTTGGCCGCCATCACGGTTTCCGTGGCTTCTTCGCCGATTTTTTTCAGGAAGGCGTCGGGGCCTTTATGCAGCAGGCGCGCCACATAGCTGGTGTCCGGGTCACCGCCGTTGGCCGTCTTGCGGCTTTCGATGATCTGCGCCAGGCGCTGGAGGGAGTCATTCGTGGTCATGTTTGCCGGAGTCTGTTGATGCTTTTTTATACATGGTTGTCGGGTCTTTCAGGACCGGCTCGGTCACCACCCATTGACCGTCTTTATACACACTGAAAAAGCAGCTGTGGCGGCCCGTGTGGCAAGCGATGCCCGGCGTGTGGCCCAGCTGCGTCACCTTGAGCAGGATCACGTCGTTGTCGCAGTCCAGGCGGATCTCATGCACCGTTTGCTGGTTGCCGGATTCCTCACCCTTGTGCCAGAGCCGCCCGCGCGAGCGGCTGAAATACACCGCCTGGCCAAGCTCAGCAGTTTTTTGCAGCGCCTCGCGGTTCATCCAGGCGAACATGAGCACATCGCCGCTGGAGGCTTCCTGCGCAATGACAGGGATCAGGCCCTTGTCGTCCCAGCTGACTTCATCTAACCAGTTCATGGTGTGTATTGTCCAAGATTGCGCTGAACGACAGTATTACAAGCCGCCAAACCATGCGGTCTCGCCATTTGCAGGTTTCGACCAAAAAGAGTTTGCTATTAAATCAGGAGCTGCTGGCGCCCATATTTATTGGGCGATAGGCCTAAAAAGCTTAATAAACTCTACAGACGGACGGGGATGCCACGCGCTGCCATATGCTGCTTGGCCTGCTGAACGGTGTATTCGCCGTAATGAAAGATGCTGGCAGCCAGCACCGCGTCGGCACCGCCATTTTGTATGCCGTCGGCCAGGTGCTCCAGGTTGCCAACGCCGCCCGAGGCGATCACCGGCACGCTGATAGCGTCGCTCACCGCGCGGGTCAGCGCCAGGTCAAAGCCCGACTTGGTGCCGTCGCGGTCCATGCTGGTCAGCAAGATCTCGCCGGCACCGCGACGCGCCATCTCGGTGGCCCAGGCCACGGCGTCCAGGCCGGTGTTCTTGCGCCCGCCGTGGCTGTACACATCCCAGCCCGGGCCGACCGGTTCGCCGGTGGGTGTGAGGCGCTTTTCGTCCTCCACGCCACGGCGTTTGGCGTCGATCGCCACCACGATGCACTGCGAGCCGTATTTGGCGGAAGCGTCGGCGATCACCTGTGGGTTGGCGATGGCGGCCGAGTTGAAGCTGGTCTTGTCGGCGCCGGAATTGAGTAAACGGCGCACGTCTTCGACGGTGCGAACACCGCCGCCCACGGTAAGAGGGATGAAAACCTGGGAAGCAACTGCCTCGATGATCGGCAGGATCAGGTCACGCCCGTCGCTGGTGGCCGTGATGTCGAGGAAAGTGAGCTCGTCGGCGCCCTGCTCGTTGTAGCGTGCGGCGATTTCGACCGGGTCGCCGGCGTCGCGCAGCTGGGTGAAGTTGACGCCTTTGACCACGCGGCCGCCAGTCACATCAAGGCAAGGAATGATTCGTTTAGCGAGCATGAATAGGCTAACGGTAGGCTGCGTTGAAAGGTCGGTATTCAGGGTACTGGGCCAAAAAAGCACGGGCTTTGCCGGGAATATCGGCAGCAGTCACTGCGGCCCGACTTCGCACGTCCTTCCTTTGCTGAACGGTCAGTTTCGCGCCGTACTGCCGCTCAACGCCCGCAGCGCAGGCTGCCGCTCGATCCGCGGAGAGGATCGGAAGCTGCGGAGCGTCCCGCCGGCGCAAAGATGGGACATACAGGATTTCCGGCGGCTGGTTGACCTGCAGGCCGGCGCCCGCGCTACAGAACAGGTAAGCGTAGAAGGCTTTTTCGGCAGGCAGGATAACCGCGCCAAACCCGTCCTCATCCATCGACTCTTCGAGGAGGATGCTCAGTGCGGTGGCGGAACCCGCCATGACTGCGGCATGAAACGTGGCGTGGGCTTCCCGATAATTCTGTGCATCGGCCTGCTCCGCGCCGCAGGCCTCCAACCCAGGTAAAAAGGCGGATTTTGCGGAAGCACAAATCGCGGGAGGACTACGTTCCTGACTCAGCAAATAAGCCTTGCGCGGATCGCTATCGGGTGTCTTGCTCAAACACTCGATCAGTTGTTGTTTCTGCGTAGCGCTACGAGGGGAGATGGCGCCGGTTGCATCGGCGGGGCCAGTATTAGCGGTGTAACAAAGCTCAAAGGCCTGAGGAGACGCGGCAGGTTGCGCCTTGACGGCACCGGCTGACGCAAACAACGTGAGTATCAGCCAGTACGCGGCGCGGGTGAACATGCGCATGCCTTATCCGTTCAGTTCGTCAGCTCTGGCTTGTGCTTTCTCAAAGTCAAGATCGCCGCTGTAAATCGAGCGGCCGCAGATCACGCCTTCCACGCCCTCTTCCTCGACTTCGCAGAGTTTTTCGATGTCAGCCATGTTCGAAAGGCCGCCCGAAGCGATCACGGGAATCGTCAGCGCCTGGGCGAGCTTGACGGTGGCGTCGATGTTGATGCCGGTGAGCATGCCGTCGCGGCCGATGTCGGTGTAGATGATGGATTCGACGCCGTAGTCCTGGAATTTCTTGCCGAGGTCTACGACCTCGTGGCCGGTCATCTTGCTCCAGCCGTCGGTGGCTACTTTGCCGTCCTTGGCGTCCAGGCCGACGATGATGTGGCCGCCGAACGCGGTGCACGCGTCTTGCAGGAAGCCGGGGTTCTTCACAGCGGCTGTGCCGATGATGACGTAGCGCAGGCCAGCGTCGAGGTAGCGCTCGATGGTGTCCAGGTCGCGGATGCCGCCGCCCAGCTGCACGTCGATTTCGCTGCCGACTTCGGCCAGGATCTGCTTGATGGCGGCCTCGTTCTTGGGCTTGCCTGCAAAGGCGCCGTTCAGGTCCACCAGGTGCAGGCGCCGCGCGCCCTTGTCGACCCAGCTGCGCGCCATGGCGGCCGGGTCTTCGCTGAAGATGGTGGATTGATCCATGTCGCCCTGTTTGAGGCGGACGCAGTGACCGTCTTTCAGGTCAATCGCGGGGATAAGTAGCATGTGCGGTTAAAGACGGTAAAACGGTAAAGGACAAAACGGACGCTCAGGGTAACAAAAAGCCGGACGCCCCGGTACCGGGTCTGACCCAAGGTATTCAGGGATTCCAGTGCAGGAAATTGCGGTACAGGGCCAGCCCGTGGTCGGCACTCTTTTCGGGGTGGAACTGGGTGGCAAAAATATTATCGCGTGCAATCGCCGCCGTAAAGCGCGCGCCGTAGTCGGCTTCCCCCGCGATGTGGTGTGCATCCGACGGCCGGGCATAAAAGCTGTGTACAAAATAAAAGTACGCGCCGTCGGGCACGCCGGCCCAGACCGGGTGGGCCCTGGCCGTGCCCGCACCATTTTGGTAAACCTGGTTCCAGCCCATCTGCGGCACCTTGTAACGGCTGCCGTCGGGCTGGATTTTGCCGGCCAGCTCGAATTTGGTGACCTCCCCAGGGATTAATCCGAGGCCGGTGGTGCCCACACCGCCGTCGCCAGGCTGGCCTTCGTCGCTGTGGCTCAGCAGCATCTGCATGCCAACACAAACACCGAACAGCGGCTTGTTGGCCGCAGCGTGCAGCACCGACTCCAGCATGCCGGAATCTGCGAGCTCGCGCATGCAGTCGGCAATGGCGCCCTGGCCAGGCAGCACGATGCGTTCGGCCGACATCACATCTTCGGCCCGGGAGGTGACCAGCACGTCAAAGCCGCTGCCGCCCGCCACATGGCGAACAGCCTGTGACACGGAGTGCAGGTTGCCCATGCCGTAGTCGACCACGGCGACTGTTTTGGGTTTTGCCATTGGAAGTCGAAAGGTAGTTTGCTACGAATTTAATAGCTGCTTGCGCCCGCCACCATTGGTCTGGAGGCAAAAATAGGCATTAAAACAAGGATTGGACGTGTTCCCGGCGTTGAGTGCGGAAGGGTTACAGCGAACCCTTGGTCGATGGAATCACGCCTGCAGCGCGCGGGTCGATCTCCAGCGCCATGCGCAGCGCGCGGGCAAATGCCTTGAACACGGTTTCGGCCTGGTGGTGGGCGTTCTCGCCCTTGAGGTTGTCGATGTGCAAGGTCACAAAGGCGTGGTTCACAAAGCCCTGGAAGAATTCGTAGGCGAGCTGGCTGTCGAAAGTGCCGATCATGCCGCTCTTGAAAGGAACATGCATCTCAAGGCCCGGACGGCCCGAAAAATCGACCACCACGCGCGACAGCGCCTCGTCCAGCGGCACATAGGCGTGGCCGTAGCGGCGCAGGCCCTTTTTGTCCCCCACAGCCTTGGCCACGGCCTGGCCCAGCGTAATGCCCACGTCTTCCACCGTGTGGTGGCCGTCAATGTGCAAATCGCCCTTGGCCTGGATGTCGAGGTCGATCAACCCGTGGCGGGCGATCTGATCCAGCATGTGGTCGAAAAAGCCGATGCCCGTGGACAACTTGGCTTGACCGGTACCGTCGAGGTTGACCCTGACGGTGATCTGGGTCTCGGCGGTGTTGCGTGAAACCTCGGCAATGCGGGGAGCGTGGGTAGGGGTGGTCATAGGGATTTTTCAAGCGCCGCCAGCATTTGCACGTTCTCGTCCGCGGTGCCGACCGTCAGGCGCAAACAATTGGCCAGCAATGGGTGCATTTTAGAAACGTTTTTGACCAGGACCTTGCGCGATTTCATGCCTTCGAAGGTTTTGGCCGCATCGGGCACCCGCACCAGGATCATGTTGGCGTCGCTTTTCCAGGCTTTGACGCCCCTGGCCGCCATGCCGGCCAGCGCCTTCATCAGCACAGCGCGCTGGGCGACCAGCTCCTGTGCCTGGGCGGCGAATTCGGCCTGGTGCTCCAGCGCGAACAATGCGCACTCATAGTTGAGCACGCTGATGTTGTAAGGCGGGCGCACCTTGTCGATCTCGGCGATCAGCGCCTTCGGGCCCATCATGTAGCCGATGCGCACGCCGGCCAGGCCGAACTTGCTCAGGGTGCGCATCAGCAGCACATGGCCATGCCTGGCGATGCGGTCGATGTAGCTTTTGCTGGAAAACGGCTGGTAGGCCTCGTCCATCACGACCAGGCCACCTTGCTCGCCCACGGCTTCGATGATTTTTTCAATCACCGTGTCATCCCACAGGTTGGCCGTGGGGTTGTTGGGGTAAGCCAGGTAGACGATGGACGGCTGGTGTTCGGCAATGGCGGCCAGCATGGCGGCCTCATCGAGCTCAAAGTCGGCCGTCAGCGGCACGCCGATGAATTTAAGACCTTGCAGCTGCGCGCTCATGGCGTACATCACAAAGCCCGGCAGCGGCGCCAATATGGAGCCCCCTTCCACATCGCAGGCCATGGCCAGCAGCGAGATCAGCTCGTCCGAGCCATTGCCCAGCATGATGTCAAAGCCCTCGGGCATCTGCGCATAGTCGGCCAGGGCCTTGCGCAGATCATTCACGCGGCCATCCGGGTAGCGGTTCAACGCCAGCGCACCCAGTCGCTGGCCCAGATGGGCCTGCAGCGATGCCGGCAGGCGGTGCGGGTTCTCCATGGCATCGAGCTTGACCATGCCGGCCGATTCCTGGATGGCATAGGCGTGCATGGACTGCACATCCTGACGTATCAGTTTTTTGAGCTTGGGAGCCAGTGCGGTGTCTGCCTGTTTCATGATCTGTAAATTGACTGTGTCTGGCGGTATTGTGAATGTCGGCGGTCAGCAACTGCTTTTCTGCACAAAAGCTGAGCCCGTGGGCATGCTCATGTTTGCCACATCCTTGCGGTTCAACAGCTCGCGGAACATGGGATCTACAAAAAGCTTCACACACTCCCCAGGCTGGAAAGTACCGCTCACGGGAAGCGTCAGCGATAAGGCGCTCGAAACCTTCACCAGGATGGAGCTGACGTCACGATTGCCCTGCTGCGCACCAATGGCGTTGGCTAGCATGACGCCAGCAGAGCCCCCAGCAAGCGTCGCGCTACTTTGCTGAACCGAACTCAAACCATAGTAGGGCGACGCAGACACTTCGGAGATCACTCCTGAAAGCTCAATCGCGTTGGGTGGCTTCTCTGAGGGTTGCACCACAGACGCGCAGCCTTGCAAGCCTGCCAAGACAATGCATGCCGCAACAAAATTCAGCGATCCGATGCTTGTCATTTACGACTTAACGGGCTTGGAAAGCCGCATCTCGGCGGCACGCGCGTGCGCCTGCAGGCCTTCTCCATAAGCGAGTTCAGCGGCGATCTTGCCGAGAACCTGCGCACCGGCTTCGCTGACTTCGATCAGGCTGGAGCGCTTCTGGAAGTCGTAGACGCCCAGTGGCGAACTGAAGCGTGCCGTGCCGCTGGTGGGCAGCACGTGGTTGGGGCCGGCGCAGTAGTCGCCCAGCGATTCGCTGGTGTAGGCGCCCAGGAAGATGGCGCCGGCGTGCTTGAGCAAGGGCTCCCACTTGTGCGGGTCGCGGCTGGAGACTTCGAGGTGTTCGGGTGCGATGCGGTTGCTGATCTGGCAGGCCTCTTCCATGCTGCGGGTGTGGATCAGCGCGCCGCGGCCGGTGAGGGACTTGGCGATGATCTCGGCGCGCGGCATGTCGGGCAACAGCCGGTCGATGGCGACTTGCACCTCATCGATGTACGCGGCGTCGGGGCACAGCAAGATGCTTTGCGCGAGTTCGTCGTGTTCGGCCTGGCTGAACAAATCCATGGCCACCCAGTCGGCCGGCGTGCTGCCGTCGGCCAGCACCAGGATTTCAGACGGGCCGGCAATCATGTCGATGCCGACCGTGCCAAACACGCGCTTTTTGGCACTGGCAACATAGGCATTGCCGGGGCCGGTGATCTTGTCGACCTTGGGGACGGTCTGCGTGCCGTAGGCCAGTGCAGCCACGGCCTGCGCGCCGCCAATGGTGAAGGCGCGGGTGACGCCAGCTACGTAGGCCGCCGCCAGCACCAGGGCGTTCTTCTCGCCCTTGGGTGTGGGCACGACCATGATGATTTCGCCAACGCCAGCCACGTGCGCGGGAATCGCGTTCATCAGCACCGACGAGGGGTAGGCCGCCTTGCCGCCGGGCACATAGATGCCGACGCGGTCGAGTGGCGTGACCTTCTGGCCGAGCAAGGTGCCGTCTTCGTCGCGGTAGCTCCAGCTTTCGCCGCTGGCCTTCTTCTGGGCCTCGTGATAGCTGCGCACGCGGCGCGCGGCGGCTTCGAGGGCGTCGCGCTGGGCGGCCGGGATGGCGTCGAACGCGGCTTTCAACTCGACCTGGGTGAGTTCGAGCTGCCCCATGGAAGAGACGTCCAGCCCGTCAAAGCGGGCGGTGTATTCGAGCACAGCCGCATCGCCACGCTGCTGCACATCGGCCAGGATGTCGGCCACGCGTTGCTCAATGGCCGCATCGGTGTCGGCAGACCAATGCAGGCGCGCCTTGAATTCAGCCTCAAAATCAGCTGAAACCGTTGACAGACGAGCGGGAGCAGCTATTAATTTCATAGCATCAAGATTTAAGGGAAGGTGCAGAGGTGGCGGCAGAAAAAGCGTCTATCAGCTTGCGGATGGGCTCTTGCTTGAGCTTGAGCGCAGTCTGGTTCACAACGAGGTGCGAGCTGATGTCCATGATGCGTTCGACCTCGACCAGGTGGTTGGCCTTGAGCGTGCTGCCGGTGGAGACGAGGTCGACGATGGCGTCGGCCAAGCCTGTGAGCGGCGCGAGCTCCATGCTGCCGTAGAGCTTGATCAGGTCGACGTGCACGCCCTTGGTGGCGAAAAAGTCGCGGGCAATCGCCACGTACTTGGTGGCCACTTTCAGGCGCGAACCCTGGCGCACGGCGGCGGCGTAGTCAAAGCCTTCGCGCACCGCCACGCTGATGCGGCATTTGGCGATTTGCAGGTCGAGCGGCTGGTACAGGCCCTGGCTGCCGGATTCGATCAGCGTGTCTTTGCCGACCACGCCGAGATCGGCGCCGCCGTATTGCACATAGGTGGGCACATCGGTGGCGCGCACCAGCACCACACGCAGGCCGGGCTGGTTGGTATCCAGGATCAGCTTGCGGGATTTTTCAGGGTCGTCGAGTACCTCGATGCCGGCGCTTTTAAGCAATGGCAGGATGTCGTCGAAGATGCGGCCCTTGGATAAGGCGAGCGTGATCATGCTTTGACTCGCTCTATGTCGGCACCGATTCCGCGCAGCTTGGCTTCCATCTGGTCATAGCCGCGATCCAGGTGGTAAATACGGTCCACCATGGTTTCACCTTCGGCCACCAGGCCGGCAATCACCAGGCTGGCGGAGGCGCGCAGATCAGTGGCCATCACGGTGGCGCCCGACAGCTTTTCAACACCCTCCATAACCGCGACCTTGCCTTCGATCTGGATCTTGGCGCCCAGGCGCACCATCTCGTTGACGTGCATGAAGCGGTTTTCGAAGATTGTCTCGGTCACTGTGCTGCTGCCCTGTGCAATGGCGTTCAGCGCCATGAACTGGGCCTGCATGTCGGTCGGGAAGCCGGGGTATTCGGTCGTGCGGAAGGATTGCGCCTTCATTCGGCCGCTGGCCTGGATGCGGATAAAGCCCTCACCCGCAGTCACCACGGCACCGGCTTCACGCAGCTTGTCGATCACCGCGTCGAGGTGGTCGGCGCGGCCGTGCCTCAAGACAACGTCGCCGCCGGCAGCGGCCACCGCGCACAAAAAGGTGCCGGTTTCAATGCGGTCGGCCACCACCTGGTGGGTGCAGCCATGCAGGCGCTCCACACCCTGAATACGGATGCGGCGCGTGCCGTGGCCTTCAATCTTTGCGCCCATCTTGATGAGCATTTCAGCCAGGTCGCCAATCTCGGGCTCCTGTGCGGCGTTCTCCAGGATGGTTTCGCCTTCTGCCAGGCTGGCGGCCATCAGGAAGTTTTCAGTGCCGGTCACCGTCACCATGTCGGTGGTGATGCTGGTGCCCTTGAGCCGCTTCTGACCGGCCGGCAGCTTGGCGATCATGTAGCCATGCTCCACGGCGATTTCAGCGCCCATGGCCTGCATGCCCTTGATGTGCTGGTCGACCGGCCGCGAACCAATGGCGCAGCCGCCGGGCAGTGACACAGTCGCTTCGCCAAAGCGCGCCAGCAACGGGCCGAGGGCCAGCACGGAAGCGCGCATGGTTTTGACGAGTTCATAAGGAGCTTCGGGTGAGCTCAGGCCGCCGGCATTGAGCACCACGGTGCTGGGCACGTCCTGGCTGCGTTCGGCCTGCACGCCCATGTTGCGCACCAGCTTGAGCATGGTGGCCACGTCCTGCAGGCGCGGCACGTTCTGCAGCGTCACCGTGTCGGCCGTCAGCAGGGCTGCACAAAGCTCCGGAAGCGCAGCATTCTTGGCGCCGGAAATTTCGACCGTGCCGGCGAGTGATTTGCCGCCCCTGATGAGTAATTTGTCCATGTTCTTATTGCGTGTTGTTGTTGGCCCATTCGGTGGGCGTATACGTTTTCATCGACAGCGCATGCACTTCGTCGGTCTGCATGCGGCCACCCAGCGTGGCGTACACCTTCTGGTGGCGCTGGATCAAGCGCAGTCCCTCAAAGGCGCTGGAGATGATTGTCGCGTACCAATGGCGGCCGTCGCCCGACAGCTCGATATGTTCGCACGGCAGGCCTGCGGTGATGATGGATTGAAGTTCTTCGCTGGTCATAGGTTGTCTATTGGGGCATGAGACGAGTGTCTTCGCAAGCAGGGGCCGCGGAACTGGCTTTGCCAGGCCGCAGGCGCAGCGCCCCCTCGGGGGCAGAGAGCGACACGAAGTGCGCGAACGTGGGGGTCATATCTCTAGTGTCTTATTTTGTAGCCGGTGCGCAGCATGTTCACGGCAACGGAGCTAACGACAAGTAAGGCCGTCAAAACAATCCCCAGGCTCAGCCAGGGCGAAACATCGCTGACGCCAAAGAATCCGTAGCGGAACCCGTCAATCATGTAGAAAAACGGGTTCAGGTGGCTGACCTTTTGCCAAAACGGCGGCAGCGAGTGGATCGAATAAAACACGCCGCTCAGGAAGGTCATGGGCATGATGACGAAATTCTGGAAGGCCGCCATCTGATCGAACTTTTCAGACCAGAGGCCGGCAATCACGCCCAGCGCGCCCAGCATGGCGGCGCCCAGCACCGCAAACAGCACAATCCACAGCGGCGCCACAAAAGCGGGTTGGCCGAAAAATACGGTGACGGCAAACACGCCGGTGCCCACCAGCAGGCCACGTGCAACGGACGAGCCGACGTAAGCAAAAAACCAGTGCCAGTGCGACAGCGGTGTGAGCAGCACAAACACCAGGCTGCCCATGATCTTGCTCTGGATCAGCGAGGAAGAGCTGTTGGCGAACGCGTTCTGCAACACGCTCATCATCACGAGGCCGGGCACCAGGAAGGCGGTGTAGCTGACCTGGTCGTAGACCTTCACCTGGTCCTGCAGCACATGACCGAAGATCAGCATGTAGAGCACGGCGGTCAACACCGGGGCTCCGACCGTCTGGAAGCCCACTTTCCAGAAGCGCAGGGTTTCCTTGTAGAGCAGTGTTTGCCAGCCAGTCATTCAAAAGCCCCCACGCTTGTCGCTTCGCGTACTACGCTGCCCCCCGAGGGGGCTGTGCTTGCTTGGGGCGGCCCGGCGCGGCGCACGGCCCGTCCCCGGATGAACGCGATCATGTTGCCACTCCCATTAAATTCAGTTCGGTGGCTTCTCCGGCCGGCTTTTTGTTCATGACGTCCAGGAACACATCTTCCAGGTCGGCCTTGCGGATTTCAACGTCTTCCGCGACCAGCCCGGCCTCACGGATGGCCACGAGGTATTGTTCGATTTCATTGGCGTTGTGCGCCGGGAACTGCACGATGCGCCCGGTGATACGGGCCTGCGCGGCCAGGTGCACCGGTAATTCGCTGTCGATCTTGAAGCGCAACACGTTCGACGAAGCCGCTTTGAGCAGCTCGGAAGTCTGGGCTAGCGCCACCACCCGCCCCTGCTTGAGCATGGCGATGCGGCTGCACAAAGCCTCGGCTTCTTCGAGGTAGTGCGTGGTGAGCAGCACCGTGCTGCCCTGCTTGTTGAGTTTGGCGATGAACTGCCACAGCGTCTGGCGCAGTTCCACATCAACGCCGGCGGTGGGTTCGTCGAGCACGATGACCTGCGGCTTGTGCACCAGCGCCTGCGCCACCAGCACGCGGCGTTTCATGCCGCCGGAGAGCTGGCGCATGTTGGCATTGGCTTTGTCGGCCAGCCCCAGGCTGACCAGCAGTTCGTCGATCCAGTCGTCGTTGCGTTTGATGCCGAAATAGCCGGACTGGATGCGCAGCGCCTCGCGCACGGAGAAAAAGGGGTCGAACACCAGCTCCTGGGGTACGACGCCGAGCTTTCGCCTTGCATTGGCATAGTCGGTGAGCACGTCGCTGCCATGCACCAGGACCCGGCCGCTGCTGGCGCGCGAAAGGCCGGCCAGTATGCTGATGAGAGAGGTTTTGCCGGCGCCGTTGGGACCGAGCAGCCCAAAAAACTCACCCTGCCGGATGTCAAAACTGACGTCGTCAAGCGCCCGGACAATGGGGCCTGTTTGGCTTCGCGCAGAGGAATAGGTTTTGGAGACGGACTGAAATGAGATCGCTGGCATTAGCCCATCATTTTAAGGGCTGGCGCCGTTTTATCCCGGCGGGTACCTGAATGCCCTGTGAGGGCCACTGCGGGCGGCCAGTGCCGAAGCAGTGCGGCTCAGACCGTGGCAGGCACCAGCTCCGCCACGCCATAAAGGCCTGCCAGCTGGCGCAAACGGACAGGCAAGCCGGTTACCGTGAACCCCTTGCCGGCGGCCAGTGCCTCACGGCGGCATTCGAGCAGGACGGCCAGGGCGGAAGAATCAAATTCCGTGAGTGCGCTCGCATCCACCACCACCCCGCCCGGCTGGGACTGCACGGCCTGCTTCAGGCCGCGAGAAAAACCGGCAGCCACCGCATGGGTCAAGGCGGAAGGGAGTGTCAGCATGGCGCGGTCGCCGCTCAGGATTTCTTGGCGCCCGCGCCGGTATTGGACTGATTGCGCTGAACCAGGGAAGCGATCAGGCCGTCGACGCCCTTGGCGCTGATTTCCTGGGCAAACTGGGTACGGTAGGTTTCCACCAGCCAGACGCCCAGCACGTTGAGGTCATAGATCTTCCAGCCCGTGGCGGTTTTTTCCATGCGGTAATCCAGCTGGATTGGATCGCCCCGGCCCAGAACTTCGGTGCGGACGACGACTTCAGTGTCTTCCGGAGCCGCACGCAGCGGCTTGACATTGACGCTCTGGTCGCTGACCTGTGCCAATGCGCCGGAATAGGTGCGGATCAGCAGGATCTTGAACTCGTCCTGAAGCTTCTTTTGCTGCTCAGGCGTGGCCTGGCGCCAGTTGCGGCCGACGGCAGAGGCCGTCATGCGTGTGAAGTTCACGTTAGGCATGATCTTGCTGTCGACGAGCGTGAGCACCCGGGTGAGGTCACCGGCTTTTACAGCCTTGTCCGTCTTGATGTTGTCCAGCACATCGGCCGAGACGCGCTTGATCAGGGCATCGGGTGCCTCATCGGCTGCGCGAACGAGAGGCGCGGCCCCCATCAGGGCCAGGCTGAGGGCGGCAGTAAATAAATGGCCAAGTGTTCTGCGTTTCATGATTTTCCTTCTATGACGAAGCATGCAGCTGCGAAAATTGCAGCACCCCTATGGATACGTCGCTGCTGCAACCGATGGTTCGATGGTTATTCTGCGGGATGGTTTCCGGGCTGAGAATGAAGTTTTACGGCAGTCTTGTAAATATTGTTTGCAATCACCAGCCTTTTGACCCCTGTTCAAACCCGGGATGACACTATTTGGCGGCGGAGGCTGGTGTCGCTGGGGCGGCCGATGCGCCTTCCGGCAAATCGTAACGCTCCTCTTTCTCCTCCGAAGGCCCACCTATCAGGCTACGGCGACGCTGCAGGTAGATTTCGCGGGTGAAACTGTATTTGTCGAGTGCGGCCTGGTCCAGGACATCACCGGCCCCGAGCACGTTGGCCCTGGCATTCACCAGGCGCAAAGTCGTCAGGGAATTGCGGGCACGGACATTGTCGATCCGGCTTACCAGGTCGCCCTGGTAATCAACCAGCGAACCTACCGAATCACGCGCGGAAGAAGGGCCCAGCAAAGGCAGCACGAGGTAGGGGCCCGAGCCCACACCCCAAACGCCGAGCGTCTGGCCAAAATCTTCCGAGTGTTTGGGAATCTTCAGATCGCTGGCAACGTCAAAAATGCCACCCACGCCCCAGATGGTATTGGTCGTGACGCGGAAGAAACTTTCGATAGAAGCCTGGCCTTTACCCTGGAGCAGGTTGTTGACGGTGGACCACACGTCTGAAATGTTGCCGAAGAAATTGGTGACACCGGTGCGCACAGGCGCAGGCGTGATATCCCGGTACGCGGTTGCCACGGGTTTGACGACGGCGCGGTCCACACCGTCATTGAAATTGAACATGGTCCGGTTGAACGGCTCCAGCGGATCGGACGGGCTCGCATTGGGACCGGTAGCACACCCCTGGAGAAGTGCCAGTGCAAGCACTGCCGCAGCCCAGCCGGCCGGTTTTTTCATCGTGATTTCTGCTGTCATTTTTTTTCTGGCGTCCCTGATGGCGGCGCAGACCCTGATCCGGAACTGCTGTCTGCCGCCTTGCTGTATAAAAACTGGCTGATCAGATTCTCAAGCACCACGGCGGACTGCGTGTTTTTGACCACGTCCCCCGCAGCAAGATTTTTCTCGTCCCCACCGGCCTCTACGCCGATGTACTGCTCGCCCAGCAATCCACTGGTCAAAATCTTCAGCGAGCTGTCTTTCGGGAATACGTAACGGCTTTCCATGGCCAGATTGACGCTGGCCTGGTAGGACTTGTCGTCGAAAGTGATATTTTCAACCCTGCCCACTACCACGCCAGCGCTTTTGACCGCGGCTCGCGGCTTGAGACCGCCAATGTTGTCGAATTTCGCCGTCACCTTGTAGGAGGTATCGAAATTCAGGCTGAGCAGATTCGCGGACTTGAGCGCCAGAAACAGGATGGCGGCACCGCCAATCAACACGAACAAACCCACCCACAGATCATTTTTGGAACGTTGCATCGTTTTCTTTCAGTGGCCTGGTCCGGCGTTTTCGCCATTCCGGGCTGTTTTGTCCTTGCGGGGTTCACCCAAGGCAAACACTGGGAAGCAGGATTTTCTCATGGGCGAATTAAAAATGTATGAAGACGGTTTTAAAGGCTGAACATCGAGGCGGTCAGCAGGAAATCCAGCCCCAGCACGGCCAGCGACGCAACCACCACGGTCCGCGTGGTCGCGCGCGACACGCCCTCAGGCGTCGGCTGGGCCTCGAAACCCTGGTGCAAGGCCACAAAAGTGACAGTGACGCCAAACACAAAACTCTTGATGATGCCGTTGCCTACGTCGCGCCAGACGTCCACGCCCGACTGCATCTGGCTCCAGAAGGAGCCCGCATCAATACCGATCATGACCACGCCCACCAGCCAGCCACCCATGATGCCCACAGCGCTGAACACGGCAGCCAGCAGGGGCATGGCGATGATGCCGCCCCAGAAACGGGGCGCCAGGATGCGCCGCACCGGATCCACCGCCATCATTTCCATGGCCGAGAGCTGTTCGCCGGCTTTCATCAGGCCGATTTCGGCCGTCAACGCCGTGCCGGCGCGGCCGGCAAACAGCAAAGCAGTGACCACCGGCCCCAGCTCACGCACGAGGCTGAGCGCCACCAGCAAGCCCAGCGCTTCTGCCGAGCCATAACGCTGCAGCGTGTAGTAGCCCTGCAGGCCCAGCACAAAACCGACAAAAAGGCCCGACACGGCAATGATGGCCAGCGAGTAGTTGCCCAAAAAGAAGATTTGGTCGCGCACCAGGCCAAAGCGGGCCAAGGCGGGGCCGGTGAGGGCCACCAGCCGGGACATCAGCCGCGCGGCGTAGCCCAGCTCGGCCAGCTGGCTGCGCACGGAAAAACCGAGGCCGGAAATCAGGGCGACAGGGCTATAGCGGCTCATGCGCGCTTCCCTGATTTGGCCGCAGGGTTGCCGAAATCGGCATCCACAGTGGGGCCCGGATAGTGGAATTTCACGGGGCCTTCGCTTTCGGCATTGACGAACTGGTGCACCAGCGGATCGGTGGAGCGACGCACCTCGTCAGGTGTGCCCTGCGCCGCAATGCCGCCATTGGCCAGGATGATGACCTTGTCGGCAATGCGGAAGGTTTCTTCCAGATCATGCGACACCACCACGCTGGTAATGCCCAGCGTATCGTTGAGCTGGCGTATGAGCTGCGCGGCGGTACCGAGCGAGATCGGATCGAGCCCCGAGAACGGTTCGTCATACATTATGAGTTCCGGGTCCAGCACAATGGCCCGCGCCAGCGCGACCCGCCGGGCCATGCCGCCCGAAATTTCGCTGGGCAGCAGGTCCCGCGCGCCGCGCAGACCCACCGCATTGAGCTTCATCAGCACGATATCGCGGATCAGGGCCTCACCCAATTCGGTGTGCTCGCGCAAGGGAAACGCCACATTGTCGAAAACACTCAGATCGGTGAACAACGCACCGAACTGGAACAGCATGCCCATGCGACGGCGCGCGGCGTAGAGTTCCGCCTGGGCCAGCTTGCCGACGTCCTTGCCGTCGAACAGCACAGCGCCGCTGACAGCCTTTTGCTGCCCGCCGATGAGGCGCAGCACGGTGGTTTTGCCGCCTCCCGAAGCGCCCATCAGCGCGGTAACCTTGCCGCGAGGCACGGACAGCGTGACCTTGTCCAGGATGACGCGATCACCGGCAGAGCCGGGATAGGAAAACGTCACATCCTTGAACTCAACCAATGATGATGCGGAAATGTCGGGCATTGAAGGAGAAAAGACAGGCCAGCAGGTGTGTTGGCTTGGGTAAGTAATACCGAATGATACGGGGTTTGCCCTTATACAGCCCCTGACCGGAAACCAAAAACCTTGGGCTGAGCGGCCTAAAGCAGCGCGGGCAGCCCAAAAAGGCTGCCGCTTTGTCGGGCAGATAGTGGCCGCAAGCCGCGACTATCCGGCGCAAGCAGCTATTTTTTTGATAGCACCCGGGGTTTTCGGTGTTATTTGCCAACCAGGCAGATGTGCGCAAAGCGCAACGGACCGTCACGCCAATTGGGTGATTCCTGGGGGTTTGGCACCACTTCTCGCAACCCGGGCACCAGCTTGGGCCTCTCAATCGCCCCTTTTTGGCGATTTGCGAAGGCCGGGCGCGGCGCTTAGCGGCGCAGGTCGCTGTAGCCCATCAGGAACTCGTCCACCGCGCGCGCAGCCCGGCGGGGCCTTCGCGCACCCCAAGCGCAAGCGTGGGGTTTATTGAGCCGCCCCTTGGGGCGATTTGTGAGGGCCGGGCGCGGCGTTCAGCGAGGCAGGTCGCTAAAGCCCATCAAAAACTCGTCGACGGCGCGCGCGGCCTGGCGGCCTTCACGAATCGCCCACACCACGAGGCTCTGGCCGCGGCGGATGTCGCCGGCAGCAAACACCTTGGGCACGTTGGTGGCGTAGCCACCGGTGAAGTCGGTGCCGGCCTTGGCGTTGCCGCGGTTGTCTTTTTCGATGCCGAACGCATCCAGAACCGACGCCACCGGCGAGATAAAGCCCATGGCCAGCAGCACCAGGTCGGCCTTGAGGGTTTGCTCGGAGCCTGGCACTTCCACCATCTTGCCGTCTTTCCATTCGACACGAACGGTCTTCAGGCCCGTGACTTTGCCTTTTTCGCCGATCAGTTCCTTGGTGGAGATGGCGAACTCGCGCTCGCAGCCTTCTTCGTGGCTGGAAGAGGTACGCAGCTTGATCGGCCAGTAAGGCCAGGTCATGGGGCGGTTTTCTTCCTCGGGCGGCTGGGGCATCAGTTCAAACTGGGTGACGCTGACCGCGCCGTGGCGGTTGCTGGTGCCCACGCAGTCGGAGCCGGTGTCGCCGCCGCCAATCACGATGACGTGCTTGCCGTCGGCGCGCAGCTGGCCTTTGACCTTGTCACCGGCATTGATCTTGTTTTGCTGGGGCAAAAACTCCATCGCGAAGTGAACGCCGTCCAGGTCGCGGCCGGGGACGGGCAGGTCGCGCGATTGTTCGGCGCCGCCGGTCAGGATGACAGCATCGAAGTCTTTTTGGAGTTGCTCAGGGGTGATGCTTTCTTTCGCCCAGTTGGTGACTTTGGAGTCCTTAGGCAGGCTGCCGACCATCACACCGGTGCGGAAGTTCACGCCTTCGGCCTTCATTTGCTCGACGCGGCGGTCGATGTGGACCTTTTCCATCTTGAAGTCAGGGATGCCGTAGCGCAGCAGGCCACCGACGCGGTCGTTCTTCTCGAACAGCGTCACCTCATGGCCGGCGCGCGCCAGTTGCTGCGCGGCGGCCATGCCGGCGGGACCGGAGCCGACCACGGCAACCTTCTTGCCGGTCTTGTGCTTGGGCATCACAGGCTTGACCCAGCCTTCGGACCAGGCGCGGTCGATGATGGCGTGCTCAATCGACTTGATGCCCACGGCGTCGTCATTCACATTCAGCGTGCAGGCGGCTTCGCAGGGCGCCGGGCAGATGCGGCCGGTGAACTCGGGGAAGTTGTTGGTGCTGTGCAGCGTGTCGATGGCGTTTTTCCAGTCGGCGCGAAACACCATGTCGTTGAAGTCAGGAATGATGTTGTTGACGGGGCAGCCGCTGTTGCAAAACGGCGTGCCGCAGTCCATACAGCGCGCGGCCTGCTTGTTGGCCTGCGCGTCGTCCAGCCCGATGACAAATTCCTTGTAATTCTTCAGGCGCTCCGGCACGGGCTTGTAGCCCTCTTCGATGCGCTCGTATTCCATGAAGCCGGTGATTTTTCCCATGATGCGTCCTGTGCAATTCTTTAAGCGTTTTATGCCCTTAGCCCTTTAAAACCGGGCGCAAGCAGCTATAAATTCGATAGCAGTGAGTTTTGTGTGTGAAAGGCGCAACCGGCTTATTTAGCCGCCACCGCTTCCTGGTTGGTGGCGACCTGAGCCCGGGTGGTCTCGGTCGCGGCTTCCAGGCGGCGTTCCTTGCGCTCGATCAATGCCTTCTTGTATTCGTTCGGGAAGACCTTCACAAACTTCAGGCGTGACTCGCTCCAGTTGTCCAGCAACTCGCGCGCGCGCTTGCTGCCGGTCCAGCGGTTGTGGTCTTGCAAGAGGCGCTTGAGCAATTCCTCATCGCTTTGTTCAGCATGCCAGTCGGCCTTGTCGTGGGTGTGCTGCTCGGCTGTGGTGACGATGCGGTCCATGGACACCATGGAGGTGTTGCAGCGCGTCGCAAACAAGCCGTCTTCGTCGTACACATAGGCCACGCCGCCGCTCATGCCGGCGGCGAAGTTGCGGCCGGTCTTGCCCAGCACCGCGACCGTGCCGCCCGTCATGTATTCGCAGCCGTGGTCGCCCGTGCCTTCAACGACCGCCGTGGCGCCCGACAGGCGCACGGCAAAACGTTCGCCGGCCACACCGCTGAAGAAAGCTTCGCCGGTGGTCGCGCCGTACAGCACGGTGTTGCCGACGATGGTGTTTTTCACCGCGTCGCCGCGAAAGTCGATGCTGGGGCGCACGACGATGCGGCCGCCCGACAGACCCTTGCCGGTGTAGTCGTTCGCGTCACCGATCAGGTACATGGTGATGCCCTTGGCCAGGAAGGCGCCGAAGGACTGGCCGCCCGTGCCTTCAAGCTGGATGCGCAGCGTGTCGTCCGGCAGGCCTTGCGGGTGGTGGCGTGTCAGCTCACCCGACAGCATGGCGCCGACGGTGCGGTTGACGTTGCGCGCCACTTCGATGAACTGGACTTTTTCGCCCTTTTCAATGGCGGCCTTGGACTTTTCGATCAGACGCACATCCAGTGCTTTTTCAAGCGCGTGGTCCTGCTCCATCACATGCATGCGCGGCACGTCGGCCGGCACGTTCGGCTGGTAGAACAGGCGAGCGAAGTCAAGGCCGCTGGCCTTCCAGTGCTCGATGCCTTTTTGCGTGTCGAGCAGGTCGGCGCGGCCGATCAGGTCGTCAAACTTGCGCACGCCGAGTTGCGCCATGAGCTGGCGCGCCTCTTCGGCGACGAAGAAGAAGTAATTGACCACATGCTCGGGCTTGCCGCTGAATTTCTGGCGCAACACAGGGTCTTGTGTGGCCACACCCACAGGGCAGGTGTTGAGGTGGCACTTGCGCATCATGATGCAGCCCTCAACGACCAGCGGCGCGGTGGCAAAACCGAACTCATCGGCGCCCAGCAGCGCGCCGATGATGACGTCACGGCCGGTCTTCATCTGGCCGTCGGCCTGCACGCGGATGCGGCCGCGCAGGCGGTTGAGCACCAGGGTTTGCTGGGTCTCGGCAAGACCAATTTCCCAGGGCGAACCGGCATGCTTGATGGACGACCAGGGCGAAGCGCCCGTGCCGCCGTCATGGCCGGCGATCACCACGTGGTCGGACTTGGCCTTGGCCACGCCCGCGGCAATGGTGCCCACGCCGACTTCACTGACCAGCTTGACGCTGATGCTGGCGCGCGGGTTGACGTTCTTCAGGTCGTGGATCAGCTGGGCCAGATCTTCAATCGAATAGATGTCGTGGTGCGGCGGCGGAGAGATCAAACCGACGCCGGGCACCGAGTAGCGCAGGTGGCCGATGTATTCGCTGACCTTGCCGCCAGGCAGCTGGCCGCCCTCGCCGGGCTTGGCGCCCTGCGCCATCTTGATCTGGATCTGGTCGGCAGACACCAGGTATTCGGCCGTGACGCCAAAACGCCCCGACGCAACCTGCTTGATGCGCGAACGTAGCGAGTCGCCGTCTTGCAACGGTAAATCAACCTCAACCTGTTTAGGGCCGATCACGCTTTTGAGGGTCTCGCCCTTCTTGATCGGGATGCCTTTGAGCTCTTGCCGGTAACGGTTCGGGTCTTCACCGCCCTCGCCCGTGTTGCTCTTGCCGCCGATGCGGTTCATGGCTACGGCCAGCGTGGCGTGGGCCTCGGTGCTGATGGAACCCAGAGACATGGCACCGGTGGCAAAACGCTTGACGATCTCTTTGGCCGGCTCGACTTCATCAATCGGGATGGCTTTGGACGGATCAATCTTGAACTCGAACAGGCCGCGCAGCGTCATGTGACGGCGGTTCTGGTCGTTGATCAGCTGGGCGTATTCCTTGTAGGTGTTCCAGTTGTTGGAGCGCGTGGAATGCTGCAGCTTGGCGATTGCATCGGGCGTCCACATGTGGTCTTCGCCGCGCACGCGCCAGGCGTATTCGCCGCCGGCGTCCAGCATGTTGGCCAGCACCGGGTCGTCGCTGAAGGCGGCGCGATGCATGCGCAGGGCTTCTTCAGCGATCTCGAACACGCCCATGCCTTCGACCTGGCTGGCGGTGCCGGTAAAGAACTTCGCCACGGTGTCGCGGTTCAGGCCGATGGCCTCGAACAGTTGCGCGCCGCAGTAGCTCATGTAGGTCGACACGCCCATCTTGGACATGATCTTGGACAGGCCCTTGCCGATGGCCTTGGTGTAGTTGTAGACGGCCTTGTCGGTGCTGAGGTCGCCCGGCAAACCTTTGGACAGCTCAGCCAGCGTTTCCATGGCGAGGTAGGGGTGCACGGCTTCGGCGCCGTAGCCGGCCAGCACGGCGAAGTGGTGCACTTCACGGGCGGAGCCGGTTTCGACCACCAGGCCGGCGGTTGTGCGCAGGCCTTCCTTCACCAGGTGCTGGTGAATGGCCGACAGGGCCAGCAGGGCCGGGATGGCAACCTGCGTGGCGCTGATGCCGCGGTCGCTGATGATCAGGATGTTCTTGCCGTCCTTGATCGCGTCGACCGCCTCGGCGCACAGCGAAGCCAGCTTTGCCTCGACACCTTCATGGCCCCAGGCCAGCGGATAGGTGATGTCCAGGGTGTAGCTCTTGAACTTGCCCTGGGTGTGCGACTCGATATCGCGCAGTTTCTGCATGTCGGCCACGTTGAGCACCGGCTGGCTGACTTCCAGCCGCATCGGCGGGTTGACCTGGTTGATGTCCAGCAGGTTGGGCTTGGGGCCGATGAAGGACACCAGCGACATCACGATGGCTTCGCGTATCGGGTCGATAGGCGGGTTGGTCACCTGCGCGAACAACTGCTTGAAGTAGTTGTACAGCGGCTTGTTCTTGTTGGACAGCACAGCCAGCGGGCTGTCGTTGCCCATGGAGCCGGTGGCTTCCTCGCCGTTGGCGGCCATCGGGGACATCAGGAATTTGATGTCTTCCTGCGTGTAGCCAAAGGCCTGCTGGCGATCAAGCAGCGCGATGTTCGAAGCCGCGGGCACAGTGACCGGAGCGGTCTTGGCGGCCTTGCCTGCCACGTCGTCCAGCTTGATGCGCAGGTTTTCAATCCATTGCTTGTAGGGCTTGCTGTGGGCCAGCGTGGCCTTGATTTCCTCGTCGTCAACCATGCGGCCCTGTTCCAGGTCGATCAGGAACATCTTGCCGGGCTGCAGGCGCCATTTGCGCACGATCTTGTGCTCAGGAATCGGCAGCACGCCGGATTCGGAGGCCATGATGACCAGGTCATCGTCGGTCACGCAGTAACGCGAGGGGCGCAGGCCATTGCGGTCCAGCGTGGCGCCGATCTGGCGGCCGTCGGTGAAGACGATGGAGGCCGGGCCGTCCCAAGGCTCAAGCATGGCGGCGTGGTATTCATAGAAGGCCTTGCGGCGCTCGTCCATGGTGGTGTGCTGCTCCCAGGGCTCGGGGATCATCATCATCACGGCCTGGCTGATGGGGTAGCCAGCCATGGTCAGCAACTCAAGGCAGTTGTCGAAGGTGGCGGTGTCGGACTGGCTGGCAAAGCTGATGGGATAGAGCTTTTGCAGATCGGCGCCCAACACCGGCGAAGACATCACGCCTTCACGCGCCTTCATCCAGTTGTAGTTACCCTTGACGGTGTTGATCTCGCCGTTGTGCGCCACATAGCGGTAGGGGTGGGCCAGCGGCCACTCGGGGAAGGTGTTGGTGGAAAAGCGCTGGTGTACCAGGCCGAGCGCCGAGACGCAGCGTGGGTCGGTCAGGTCGCGGTAGTAGGTGCCCACCTGGTCAGCCAGCAACAGGCCCTTGTAGACCACCGTGCGGCTGGACATGCTGGGCACGTAATATTCTTTGCTGTGAGTCAGGCGCAGGTTCTGGATGGCCGCGCTGGCGGTTTTGCGGATCACGTACAGCTTGCGCTCCAGCGCGTCCTGCACGATCACATCGTTGCCGCGGCCGATGAAGATCTGGCGCAGGATGGGCTCTTTTTCGCGCACGGTGGGCGACATGGGCATGTCGCGGTTGACCGGCACGTCGCGCCAGCCCAGCAGCACCTGGCCCTCAGCCTTGACGGCGCGCTCCAGCGCCTGCTCGCACGCCAGGCGGGATGCGTGCTCTTTGGGCAGAAACACCATGCCGACGCCGTACTCACCGGGCGGCGGTAGCTGCACGCCCTGGCTGGCCATTTCTTCGCGGTACAGCGCGTCGGGCAGCTGGATCAGGATACCGGCGCCGTCGCCCATGAGCTTGTCAGCGCCCACTGCGCCCCGGTGGTCGAGGTTCTCGAGGATCTTCAGGCCCTGCTGGACGATGGCGTGGCTTTTGTGCCCCTTGATGTGCGCCACGAAACCGACGCCGCAGGCATCGTGTTCGTTCGCACCGGAGTACAAACCGTTTTCTTCAAAATGCTTGATTTCAGCAGCCGTGGTCATGGCAATTCCTCGTCAGTTGGGGATGACGGCGATGCCCGAACGACCGTTAAAGGCCCTGGCAACGCTTCCATCCGCAAGGTTCATAATTTTTCGCAGGGAATGGGAGCATATTGCATTGCAACAACAATGCCAAGCGCTTTAAATGGGGTCAGATTCTAATTAAATGTCGATTAATTTAATCAACAATAAATTGGGGACATATTAATTCCAAGCGCATCAAGCCTGGATAAATAAGGAATCAATCGTCATCCAGCATCTCAGCCACGCGTAGAGGCGGGCGCCCCGCCTGGTTCCTGGTGACACGGCGCTCCGTGCGCTTCTGCAACTCCACCAAAAAGCCATCTCCACCCAGGGCCCAGCCGCTCAGGGCGGATCGGGTCAGCTGGTCTTGCTGCTCCAGCGTGATGCCGGCGCGCACCAGTTCGGCGTAGGCCGCTTCACGGGCGAAGGGCGTGTTGCCCAGCGCCCAGACCAGCGGGTGCGGCGTAAGCAGGCCGTCGACCCGCAGGCCTGCGTAATGGCCGTAGCTGGACCACGGATAGTCTTTGACCTCGGCCACCAGTCCCGCGCGGACCGGATTGAGGTCCATGTAGGCCATGCACGCCAGCAGGTAGCGCTCGGCCTCGATCACGGTGGCCCGGTAACGCCCTTCCCACAAGGTGCCGGAGCGGGCCTGGCTGTCGTTGAAGTAACGCACATAGCGCCGCCCGGCCGCTTGCATCATCTGCGGGAGGCTTTCTGCTGTGGACGGCGTGGCGAGCAAATGGAAATGGTTGTCCATCAGCACGTAGGCATGCAGGGCAACGCCGAATTTTCGGGCGCTTTCGTCCAGCAGCGCCAAAAACATCTGATGGTCGGCAGCTGAAGAAAACACGGCTTGCCGGTTATTCCCCCGCTGGATGATGTGGTGGGGGTAACCGGGAAGCGTCAGACGGGGAAGACGGGCCATGGGATGCAATGTCGGGAGTTTGCACCATGATAAAAGGAATCTGACCCCGATTTTTGCCGGCAGCAGTCCATCGAAGCGCCGTTAAAACACCCCGGAGTAAAGGCGCTTAACGAACGACTTTGCCGTCAGGCGTGATGGTGACGAGGTCAATCGCACGCACTGATTCGTATTTCTTGGGGCGCAGGTTCACACGAAAGCCGCCCACGTCGTAGTCCGTCATGGTTTCAAACGCCTTTTGCAGGCCTGCCCGGTCGGGCTTGCCGCTGCCGGCCGCACTGCGACGCACGCCTTCGGCAAAAGTACGGGCAGCAATATAACCCTCCACACTCTCGTAACTCGGCGTCTGGTCCGTCTGGTTCAATACATCCAGGTACTCCTTGATGATGGGCGTACCCGTACTGCGTGGCGACGGCACCACCTGCGAGATCACCACACCGCCTATCTCCTTGCCCAAGGCACTGAATAGCGGATCGATACCCACGACGGAGAAATTGAGGAACTGCCCGCCGAAGCCGGCCTGGCGCATCTTGCGGATGAACGCTGCCGATGAATTGAACAGGCTGACCTGAATCACGGCCTGGGGTTGCGCCTTCATCAGCTGCGCCACCGCAGCATCGACCTTGTCGCTGTTGACGGGCGACAGGGCGCTGCCAACGATGGCTGGGCGCTTCAGGTCGATCAGGGCCTGGTTCACCGCTGCAAGGCCGCCCCGCCCCATGGCGTCATCTTCGGCAAATACACCGATACGGTCCTGGTTGAGGGTGGCGCAGTGGCGTGCAATTTTGTAGGCCTCGTCGGCCAGCGCCGGGCGCACATGAAAGATGTTTGCCAGAGCAGGATCATGCAGCGCGTCCGACGCCGCAAAAGGTGCGAAAAAGAGCGCCCCGGATGCCTTGGAAGCGGCAAACGCGGCATCACAGCTGGCTGTACCGGCAAAGCCGAACAGCGCATCGACGCCTTCGTCGATCAACTGCTTGGCATTGGCGGCAGCCTTGGCCGGGTTGTAGCCGTCGTCGAGTGTCTTGACTTCTATCCTGTGGCCGCCGGCACCGCCCTTTGCATTGATGGCATCGAAATAAATCTTTGCCCCATTCAGATACGCCAGGCCGATCTGGTCGGCTGCACCTGTCAAGGGCACTGATTGGCCAAGAAGAATCTTGCGGCTGGTTTTGCTTTGAGCCCAGAGCGCAGGGCTTGCTACCGCAGCGCCCGCGGAAACCCCGCGAAGAATTAGTTGACGTCGATTGAAACCCATGAAAACACCTTTTGAGAGACGAAATAGCCAAAGCAGGTTTGATGCCCGTACTCCAGCATGCGCTCAATATTCCGAAGAAATGTCACAAATTGTGCGCAGACCCTCAGCGTAATCTGTGCGACCCCCAAAAACCACCGTGGAAATGCCAACACGTCATAAGCCTATGCGCATGGGGCGCCAACATGCGCCCGTTCAAGTGCGTTGTCGGGCAGATCCAGGCAGGCGATGAAGCAAGATTGCCAACACGAGGGCGATGGCGCAGCTGGCCGTCGCAAGCCAGCCCGTCCATTGCCATCCTCCCGCAGTGCCGGCCACCCAGGCAACCAGCGGAGGACCGACAAATTGCCCCAGCGCCGACCACTGCTGGACCCAGCCGACGGTGGTGGACACGGCATCACGGCGGGGCGCAAGCTGGATGGCCAGGTTAAACAGTGTTGCGGGGATCAGGCCGCCCACCATCGAGAAGACCAGTATGGCCACGTACTGTATTTCCGGGAGCAATTGCACGGCAAATGCGAGCTGCGCGCCTCCAGCCATCGACAGGAAGCCTGCGCCAAGCAGAACCACCGGTCGTACACCACGCTCCAGCAGCCTGCCTGCCGCGACGTTGCCGATGATATTGACGGCCGCCGCAAGCGCCGTAAGCCATGCCACCCACACACCGCTCACGCCAGCCTGGGTGTAGATGGACGGCAGGAACCCGACCACGGCAAGCCACTGTCCCGAGTACATCGCAAAAGCAACAGCCATGTACCAGGCTGCGCGCGACCGCAGGGTCGCACGGACAATATCTCCGCCACGGAAATGAGGAGCCGGCGATTGCCGGGGGGGCATGCCATCATGCAGATGCCCCTCTTCTGCAGGAACTTGCCACACGACCAGCAAAGCCAACACTGCGGCCAGCGCGGCCAGAAGCCACCACAAGATTCGCCAACCCCAGTCAGGTGCGGCCAGGCCGATGATCGCGGGGCCGCCCAGCAAGGCCAGAGAGGCGCCCAGCGGCATGTAGGCGCCCCATACTCCCAGCATGCCGTTGAGCCGCTCTTGTGGCACCAGCTGGCGGATCAGGGCTGGAGCCGGTAACACCACCCAGAGGAATCCCAGCCCTTCGAATACACGTGCGGTCAGCAGCCAATGCACATCGGGAGACATGCCGCCCAACAGGCCGGCACCGGACAACACCAGCAGCCCGGCCACCATGCTGCGCTTGAGGCCGGCACGCTGCACAACAAGCCCGATGAGCAGCCCGAGCACCATACCCGCCAGCTGCACCAGCGACAGCAGAAATCCGGCCTGCAGCAATGTCACGCCCAATACCTTTCCCAGCACAGGCAGCGCAGGCGGTAGTTTTCCCACGTAAAGGGCGGCCACCACACCGGCAGCCACCACGTACCTGGCCGCATTCGGGCCCGGGGTTGTTGCTGGCCGGGGCTCAGTCAAGTTGTTTGCTGCGATGGGCGGCCACAATTCCACCTAAACCGGAAAGGCTGCGCGCCCCTTAAGGCGTTCATGCTCTTTGGCGGCAAAGCGGTCTGTCATGCCGGCAATGTAGTCGGCGACCACCCTCTCGGGTTTTGCGCCCGCCGCATGGGGGGCATCAATGCCGTCAAACCGGTCGATGTGAGCCTGCGGCATCTGGGCCGGGTCGGCCATATAGGCTTCGAACAGATCACGAACTACCTGCTTGGCAGCCTGCGTGGTTTCCACCACTTTCGGGTGGCGGTACAAGTTTCGCAGCAAAAAACGTTTGAGGGATGCAGACTGCGTCGCCATTTCTTCGGTAAAACACACCAGCGCCGGATGCCTGCGAACTTCGTCCACGCTGGCAGGGGCAACCTTGTAAATCGCAAGCGATGTCGCATCCATCACGTTATAGACCTGCGCACTGAGCATGCGCCGTATGGTCTCAAACAGCAGCCGCCGGCCTTTCAAGGCCCGGTGCGCCAGCTGCGTTTCCCGGCAGTGTTGCGCGAACAGCTCGACACCCTCCAGTTGCTCCAGGCTTAACAGGCCGGAGCGCACGCCGTCGTCAATATCGTGTGCGTTGTAGGCTATTTCGTCCGCAAGATTGGCCAGTTGTGCTTCCAGACCGGGTTGCTGCCAGCGCGGCCCGTCAGCGGGCTCTACGAACCGGCGGGCAACACCGTCCGGCTCGCGGGCTTCAATATGGCGTGCATTGCGCCTGGAACAATGTTTCAGGATTCCCTCGCGCGTCTCAAAGGTCAGGTTCAGCCCGTTGTAGGCCGGATAGCGCTCCTCAAGGGAATCCACCACGCGCAGGCTTTGCAGGTTGTGCTCAAAGCCTGCGCTGTCTGGGTTACAGGCTTTCAGACACGCGTTCAAGGCATCCTGGCCGGCATGGCCGAACGGCGTGTGGCCCAGGTCATGCGCCAGCGCAATGGCTTCCACGAGATCTTCATTGAGCTGAAGCGTGCGGGCGATGGACCGTCCCAGCTGGGCGACCTCCAGCGAATGAGTCAGCCGGGTGCGAAACAAATCACCTTCGTGATTCAGAAACACCTGGGTTTTGTACACCAGGCGCCGAAAAGCGGTGGAGTGCACGATACGGTCGCGGTCGCGCTGAAACTCGGACCGGGTTGGCGCAGCAGGCTCGGCAAAGCGGCGGCCGCGCGAACGCGAAGGGTCACAGGCGTAGGGCTGGAGATTCATGGATTAAGCATAAAAACGACCGGAGTCCCATACCGTATAAGCGCAAGAAGCTCCTGAATTGATAGCAATCTCAGGTACTCCTTCCATATTTTCCGCCGCTTATGCACAGCACATATCTATGACACTGCGCACCATGGCATCCGGCGCGCTGCGAACGGCTGCCTTCCCGGGGCCGTCGATCACAACAAACCGTATCTCCCCCGCTTCGGATTTTTTATCGATTCGCATCAATTCGAGATAGCGGCCTGCATTATCGGTGGTTGACAGCACAGGTCCTCGCACCGGCAGGCCGCATCGTCGGACAAGATTGGTCAGGCGCTCCGTAAAAGGCTTGTCAACCAGGCCCAGACGCTCTGACAGATGCGCGGCCATCACCATGCCGCAGCCCACACCTTCGCCATGCAGCCATTCCCCATAGCCCAGGCCGGATTCAATCGCGTGGCCAAAGGTGTGACCGAAATTCAGGATGGCCCGCAAGCCCGACTCCCGTTCGTCCTGGCTTACAACCCATGCCTTGATCTCACAACTGCGCCGGATGGCGTGGGCCATGGCAACGGGCTCCCTGGCAAGCAGCTCTTGCAAGTTGGTTTCGATCCATTCAAGGAATGCCATGTCGGCAATGGGGCCGTATTTAATGATCTCGGCCAGGCCCGCACTCAGTTCGCGGGAAGGCAGCGTCGCCAGGACATCCAGGTCGCACACCACCTGCAAGGGCTGGTAGAACGCGCCGATCATGTTTTTACCCAGCGGATGGTTGATCGCCGTCTTGCCCCCTACCGACGAGTCCACCTGGGCCAGCAATGTCGTGGGCACCTGCACAAAAGGTACGCCGCGCATGTAGCTGGCCGCGGCAAAGCCGGTCATGTCCCCGACCACGCCGCCACCCAGGGCAAACAGCACCGTCTTTCGGTCGCAGCCGTTTTCCAGCAGGGCATCAAAAATCAATTGCAGGGTTGGCCAGTCTTTATGGGTTTCACCATCCGGCAGGGTGACCAGCAGCACCTTGTCATAGCGTTGCTGCAACGCACGGGTGAGTTGCACGGCATACAGCGGTGCTACGGTGGTGTTTGAGACTACCAGTGCGGTTGCGGCCTTAGGAATACCCAGATAGGTATTGCTGCTTCCCAGAAGCCCGCTGCCAATGACGATCGGATAGCTGCGTTCGGCCAGATCAATCCGGATTGTCGCAACGGCGGAAGAGGAATTTTCTTGCATGCAAGAAGTGTAGAGGCTTCCACCCTTTCCAAGGCTTGCCAATGGTTATGGCCGGCCAGGATGCGGAGCCATCGCGCCTGCCAGCTCCAGCTGCATCAGGATCATGTTGACCAGCGTAGAGACCGAGGGACGGCCTGTTTCAATGACAAAGTGTGCTGTTTCCCGATAAAGAGAGTCGCGGGCGGCGTAAAGGTCCCTCAGTCGCGCCAGCGGGTCAGCCACCTGAAGCAAGGGGCGGTTCTGGTCATGCCGCAAACGGCGAAAAACCTCTTCGGGAATGGAATGCAGGTAAACCACCTGCGCCCGCCCCCGAAGATGTTGGCGGTTGGCGGGGCGCAGCACAGCCCCTCCGCCGCTGGAGAGCACACAAGCCTCACCCTGAGTCAACTCATCGATGACCAGCTGCTCGATGTCGCGAAATGCGTCTTCACCTTCGCGCTCAAAAAACTCCCTGATAGAGCAACCGATACGTTGCTCTATCACCTGATCCGAGTCAATGAACCGCAACCCCATTCTTCGGGCAAGATGCCTGCCGACGGTGGATTTCCCCGACCCAGGCAAACCCACGCAGGCGATTCTCAACGGATGTGCATTCAATTGATCCATGAAACGGCTGCCGGGCGCGCAAGCATCGCCGGTCGGCCTGCTTGCGCATGAAGATAATAAACCAGCTATTTCAACGTTACCGGCGCTGCGCCGTGCAGCTGTGAAGCCTGACCTCCAATGCGCGCTGATAGCCCATTATCTGGTTTAACGCAGCGCGCCTCCATTTGTCAGCATCTTGGGAGTCAGGAACACCAGCATCTCTGACTTGGTGGCTGAGCGTGTTCTTTGCTTGAACAGATTACCGACGCCCGGAAGATCACCCAGGAAAGGAACCTTTGTTTCGTTATCGCGATCATTCTGCTCAAAAATTCCGCCAATCACCACAGTTCCACCATTTTCCACGAGTACCTGTGTCTGGATATGTTTGGTATCAATGGCAAAACCGTTAGAGGTTTCTCGCCCCACGCTGTCCTTGTTCACGTCAACATTAAGAATGATGTTGCCTTCCGGCGTAATCTGGGGGGTGACCTCCAGCTTCAGATTGGCCTTGCGGAAAGCAATAGACGTCGCACCGCTGGAAGTTGCCTGCTGATACGGCAATTCCGTGCCCTGCTCGATCAGAGCTTTGACCTGGTCTGCGGTAATGATTCGAGGGCTAGACACAATTTTGGTTTTGCCGTCTGCTTCCGAAGCAGAAATTTCAAGGTTCAAAAGCCTGGTCATTGACGAGTTGAAGAGTGACAAGGCAAACGTGGAAGCTCCAAATCCATTCTGACCAACGGCGGGCATACTCAGGAAGTCACCGGCATTGGTCCCAATGTTTCCTCCGAGAATAGCCGGTGTACCCGTAGGAACATTGGGTGCGATGTAAGTACTCCCGAACATAACGTTATTGGTAGTATTGAATGGCCGACCGCCCAACCTGACACCTAATGATTTACCCCATGAATCGGATGCTTCCACAATACGGGCTTCAATCAATACCTGACGGACGGCCACATCGAGCTTTGCAATCAGCGCTTGGACTTGCTCCAGTCGAGAGGGTATATCGGTAACGAATAACTGATTGGTACGCGTTTCTGAAATCACGCTTCCACGAGCCGAAAGTATCTTTGTTGCGCCGGCATTGGTGCCCAGCAATCCTGCGGCAATATCCGTCGCCTTTGCATAGTTAAGCTTGAAGTCCTGAGTACGAAGCGTTTCCAGGCTTTGAATCGCATTCTTTGATTCCAGCTCCAGCTTGTCTTTTGCTGCGAGTTCATCTTTGGGCGCTATCAGCAAGACGTTGCCCGTTTTACGCATCCCCAGACCCTTGGCTTGAAGAATAATGTCCAACGCCTGATCCCACGGCACATCTTTTAGGCGCAAGGTAACCGCACCAGTCACTGAATCCGACGTCACGATGTTGAAGTTTGTAAAGTCGGCGATCACCTGCAAGAGCGAGCGAATTTCAATGTTCTGGAAATTCAGGGACAGCTTCTCACCGTTATACCCAGGTCCTTGCGTCAGTTTGCTCGGATCAATTTTTTGCTGACGTACTTCCAATACAAACTGGTTATCGCTTTGGTACGCACTGTGCTCCCAAGCACCTTTGGGTTCGACCACCATGCGGACTTTGTCGCCCGTTTGAAACGTGGTGACGGTTTGTATCGGTGTACCGAAATCGCCGACATCCAGGCGCCGACGCAAGCCTTCGGGCAGCGCAGTTTTGAGGAACTCAACTACCAGAGTCTGGCCTTGCTGGCGAATGTCCACGCCCACCTGGTTATTAGGCAGGTCCACAACGATGCGGCCAGAACCTTCGACGCCCCGCCGAAAGTCGATGTCCTTCAAAGGAAGTGTGTCAGTGTTGCGGTTTTCTGCAAACACTGGCGGTGTAATGGCCGAGGGCGCCGCCACCGCTACGGAATCGAGGGTGATCAACAGCGATTTGCCCTGAATCTCGGCCTTGTACGCCGTTGGCACTTTGAGATTCAGGACCACCCGAGTCCTCTCCCCTGCTTGTACAACATTTGCCGAACGCAAATTTCCCAGGTTGATATCTACTGCAGACCGCCCCATGGAATTTCCCACACCCGGGAAATCCAGTGCGATGCGCGCTGGCGTCTGGATACTAAAGCCCGTTGGTACCGCGGCCAAAGGCTCTGCCAAATCGATTCGAATGACTTCTGCGCCTCCCTGAACTGATCCGGAAACGGCCTGGATGGCATTCTGTGCCTGCGCCAGCAAAGGAGAGGCAGCTACTGAAAATGCCAAACTGAGCGAAGCGCAACGCAACACACGCCCAAACAAAAGCTGCAGGCGGCCCCTTTTTTCCTGCGTCTCTAGTACCGGTGTCTGCTTGTTCATTTTGATCCCTCTAATAACTGTAATGTCGCGGTCCGCTCTATCCATTCACCCGCTGCGTCTTGCACTATTTCGCGCAAAGCGAGATCCGTTTCAGTGACTTTGGTGATTCGGCCGTAGTTCTGACCCAGGTAATTCCCAACCCGAGCCTGGTAAACCAGGTTGTCCACCCGCACCAGTGCGACGGGCTGTCCAACCTTGATTAGGCTGCCCACCATGACAATGGCATCCAAGGGATACGCCTCCAATGGTTCTTTGCGCCGGCTCAGTTCGGGTGCAATCAAGGCGGCGTTGGCCGTCGCCTGATTGGATTCGCGCTTCAAGGCCTGTGTCAGTTTTTGGTTGCTAAAGGGTTCAATTGAACTCTCCTGACCATATGGTTGCGGCGAAAACTTCGTGGGCTCCGGCAACGGCTCCACTTTTGGCTTGGTGGCATTACGCTGTTGCGTCATCCACTCCTGCAACTCCTCTTGCTCAGAAGAACCACAACCGGACAGGCCCAATAACGTTCCCGCCAGACTACAGACGACTATCGTGTATTTGCCTGCATTCATTTTTTGGCTCCCGGAGCACTCTTGCGCTGCAAGGCTACTTCGTCAGTATCCAGATAGCGGAACGTCTTGGCTGTGGTGTCCATGACCAGGATGCCGTCCTTGACTGGCGTTATGGTCAGGTTATTCAAAGTGACGATGCGGGAAAGATTGGCGATATCAGCGGCAAAAGCACCCATGTCATGGTATTTACCGGTGACTCGAACAGCGATCGGCAATTCTGCGTAATACTCTTTCACGCTGACCTGGCCAGGACGAAACAATTCGAACTGCAGACTGCGGCCCAAACCCGCCTGGTTGATATCGGAAAGCAACGCATCCATTTCGGCTTTGCTAGGCAGTTGCTTTTCAAGCTGCGTGACATATTGCTGAACCTGCTCGCGCTGCTTCTTTAGTGCGTCCAGATTAACGGCCTGCGCAAGCTTCTTTGAGTAATCGTCTTTGAGTTGAACCTCCTTGGCTTTCTCCAAGGTCAACTCTTCATCTGACGCACTGAGCCATACAAACCATAGAGCCACGACGACAAAAATCGTCACAGCCACACACAGGAGGTAACGCGGAAGCGCAGGCCAGGAAGGTGGGTCGTTGGCATCCAGACCCGTGAATTGGGATTTGAGACTGCTTTGAATCGCAGCAACGTCAATGGAATTTTTAGAGATTTTTGCCATGATCAAACTCGTTCATTCCGCCTCATACCTTGGCCGGCGCCGAGGCGGCCGAGGCTGGCTTGGCAGCCGCCCCAGACACCACCGGTACCGTCCCTGGGCCTGCCGGTGCTGAACCAGCCGTCTTCGGATCGCTGGCCCGCTTCAGCCCGACCCTCATCGAAAAATTGGATACCCTGCGCTGGTCACGTGCAGTCAAGGCCACCGTACTGGCGGTGATTTCAACAAGCTCCGGCCGGGTTAACCACGCACTGTTGTTAGCAAGGTTGCGCAACAGCTCCGAAACTCGCTCGTTGGACTGGGCGACACCGCTGATCAATACTGTCTGGTTTTCCTGCCGCATGGTTGTGATGTACACGCCATCCGGTAACTGCTTGACCAGTTCGCTCAGCAAATACACCGGCAGATTGCGGTTTCCCTGCAGATCTTCCACGGCATTCTGGCGAGCCCTGAGTGCGGAAATTTCTGCCTGCAGCGTGGCGATATCCTTGATCTGCCCTTCTAATCGGGTAATTTCCGTTTTCAGAAAATTGTTCTTTCCCCGCTGACCCTCAATCTGGGCAAGGTACCAGGAATAAACAGCGCCGCAAATAAGACCGCCGACCAAGGCCGCCATACCCAGCGTGGCAAAAAATACTTCGCGCCTGCGCTTGCGCGCAGCTTCGCGATGGGGAAGCAGATTGACGAGAATCACTGCAGAAACCTCCGCAAAGCCAGACCGCATGAGGTCAGATAGGATGCCGCTTCGCGCCGCATCTTCTTTTCACGTACGCCGTCACCGAGTTCCATTCCTTCAAAAGGATTGGCAAGCACGCAGGCAAACGACGTCTGCTGGGTAACGGAGTCGGTCAGACCTGGCAGGGCGGACGAGCCGCCGGCCAACATGACATAGTCAACTTTGTTGTGCGGTGTACTGGTAAAGAAAAACTGCAAGGCCCGTCCGATTTCCTGCGCCATGCTCTCGACAAAAGGCTTCAGCACGCCGGATTCGTAGTCTTCCGGCAAATCGCCACTGCGTTTTTTGCTTTCCGCTTCTTCAGGGGAAAAGCCGTACTGCCGAATGATGAGCTGCGTCAGCTGTGCTCCACCGAAGGCCTGGTCACGCTCGTAAAGTACTTCGTCGTTTTTGATGACCTGCATGCTGGTCGTCAATGCACCCACTTCAAACAGGGCCACCATGGTGTCCACGCCCTTGTTGGGAAGGCTCTCAATGAGGCGTGCGGTGGCCAGGCGAGAGGCATACGACTCCACATCTATAACAATAGGCTTGAGCCCGGCGGCTTCTGCCAGACCCTGCCTGTCCTGTACTTTTTCCTTGCGCGAAGCGGCAATCAGTACTTCAACGTCGCCGCTGGAGGTAGCGCTCGGGCCCACCACGCAGAAATCGAGACTGACTTCATCCAGAGAGAACGGAATATATTGATTGGCTTCGGATTCGACCTGGATTTCCAGCTCTGCGTCGCTGAGGCCGCCCGGGAGGATGATTTTCTTGGTAATGACTGCCGAAGCCGGCAGGGCCATTGCCACATTCTTGGTACGGGTTCCGCTTTTTTTAACGAGCCGGCGCACCGCGTCGGCCACTTCGTCGAATTTTTCGACGTTACCATCGGTAATCCAGCCTCGCTCCAGTGGTTCGATCGCACAGCGATCCAGCACCAGATTACCGGCCTTGTCACGGCTCAACTCCACCAGCTTGACACTGGATGAGCTGATATCTAAACCCAGCAAAGCGGGTTGTTGGCGGTTGAATAACGATCCCAGAGAGATCAAGGCGGTCCCCAAATGACGGCTAATATGTAGCCCTGCATACTTAAGAAATCACTTGAATAGTAGCAGTAAGCTCTTTGTGCAGTAAGGATTTTTCCTGTTTTGGGCGCTCGGAACGTTGTCAAAAGCAGACGGTCTTACCGAGCCATGTCCTGACAGGGTTCCCCAAAACGATGTCTGCAAACGTAAAAGTATGGGGCTTGCGCTGACACCCCGCCCGCCCGGCTTGTCAGGATTTTTATAATGGTGACGCGACTTTACGATTGTCTACATGCCCTCCACACCCACGTCTTCTGATTCAAACTCTGCCCCGGTCAAGCAAGGTCGCGCAAAGTCCCTCGTCCCCCGCTGGCTGGTCATGCTCTTTTTGTGGAGTGGCGGCCTGTTGCTGGCTGGTGTTGCCGCCGTCTTGCTGTTTGTGGCTGTAGCGCTGTCGGTTGCCTACCCCAATCTGCCGGATATCTCTGACCTGTCAGACTACCGGCCAAAGTTGCCATTGCGGGTTTACTCCGCCGATGGGGTGGTTATTGGCGAGTTCGGGGAAGAACGCCGCAGTCTCACCCCGATCAAGGACATCCCGCAGGTCATGAAGGACGCGGTGCTGGCCATTGAAGATGCCCGCTTTTTCTCGCATGGCGGCGTGGATTACCTGGGCGTGATCCGGGCCGGCTTTGCCAATGTGGGTCGAGCCAAGAGCCAGGGCGCCTCCACTATCACCATGCAGGTGGCCCGCAATGTCTATCTGTCAGCCGAGAAAAGCTATACCCGCAAGATCTATGAAATCCTGCTGACCTTCAAGCTGGAGCACCTGCTGACCAAGGACCAGATCCTTGAGATCTATATGAATCAGATTTTTCTGGGGAACCGGGCTTATGGCTTTGCCGCGGCCTCAGAGGCCTATTTCGGCAAGCCCCTGAAGAACATCTCCATCTCCGAGGCAGCCATGCTGGCGGGCCTGCCCAAGGCGCCTTCGGCCTACAACCCCATCATCAATCCCAAGCGAGCCCGGGCCCGCCAGCTCTACATCATCGAGCGCATGGAAGAAAACGGCTTCATTACCGCCGAACAGGCCAAGGCCGCCAAGGAAGAAGAGCTCAAGGTCAGGACCGGGCCAGACGCGGGCCGGGTACACGCGGAATATGTCGCTGAAACCGTGCGCCAGCTGGTTTACAACCAGTACGGGGACGAAACCTACACCCGCGGCCTGAATGTCTATACCACCCTGCGTGCCACCGACCAGATGGTCGCCTACAAAGCCTTGCGCAAGGGCATCATGGACTATGAGCGCCGGCAAATTTACCGGGGCCCCGAGAAGTTCATCGATCTGCCGGCCAATGCGCAGGAAACAGAAGATGCGATTGACGACGCACTGACCGACAACCCCGACAACGGAGATGTGATGTCGGCGATCGTGCTGGAAGCCAATCCCAAACGGATTCTGGCCATGCGCCAAAACAGCGAAACGGTTGAAATTACCGGCGACGGCCTGAAACCCGCTCAATCCGGGCTGGCTGACAAGGCGGGGCCCAACATCAAGATTCGCCGCGGCGCCCTGATCCGCGTGGCGAAAACACAAAAAAACACCTGGGAAATCACCCAGTTGCCTGAAGTGGAAGGCGCTTTTGTGGCCCTTGATCCGCGCGACGGTTCCATCCGGGCACTGGTGGGCGGGTTTGATTTCGAAAAAAACAAGTTCAACCATGTGACCCAGGCCTGGCGCCAGCCGGGTTCCAGCTTCAAGCCTTTTATATACTCCGCCGCCCTCGAGAAGGGCTTTACCCCAGCGACCGTGGTGAATGACGCCCCGCTGTTTTTCGACGCCGGCGTCACTGGGGGCCAGCCTTGGGAGCCCAAAAACTACGACGGCACTTTCGACGGCCCCATGAGTCTGCGGACCGGCCTGAAGAAATCCAAGAACATGATTTCCATCCGCATACTGCAGGCTATCGGTGCCCCGTATGCGCAGGATTGGATCACCCACTTCGGCTTTGAGGCCGAAAAACATCCCGCCTACCTGACGATGGCGCTGGGCGCCGGATCGGTCACCCCGATACAAATGGCCACCGCTTATTCGGTATTTGCCAACGGCGGTTACCGCGTCAATCCCTACCTGGTCACCAAAATCACCGACCAACGCGGCAAAGTCCTGCTGGAAAGCAAGCCCCCCGTGCTGGACGAATCGGCCCGGGCCATCGATGCGCGCAATGCGTTCATCATGGACAGCCTGCTGCAGGAAGTCGCACGCTCGGGTACCGCGGCCAAAGCGCAAGCCACGCTCAAGCGCCCCGACCTTTTCGGCAAGACCGGTACCACCAATGACTCGATCGACACCTGGTTCGTGGGTTTCCAGCCTACTCTGACGGCGGCGGTGTGGATGGGTTACGACACGCCGAAAAAACTCGGCGACCGTGAAACCGGCGGCGGCCTGAGCCTGCCGATCTGGATCAACTTCATGGAATACGCCCTCAAGGGCGTGCCGGTGACCGAATACCCGCCGCCCGAAGGTGTCGTCAACGTTGGCGGAGAGTGGTATTACAGCGAATATGCCAAAGGCTCCGGGGTCAGCACGGTCGGTATACAACAGGACCCGGCAGCAGCGGCCACGCCGGCAGCGCCAGGCGCGATCCAGGTGCTACCGCCTTCGGACGAGAAAAAGCGCATTCTGGATCTGTTCAAAAACTGAGATGAAACGCATCAAAAAAGGGCTCCACGGAGCCCTTTTTTGTTTCAACGCCAAGCACGGCACACCTGCAAGCTCCTGCTGCTACGCCTTATTTGCTTCCGCCGAAGCCGCGAACACCAATGTCTGGCCGGCCTGCTCGCTGGCATAGCGAGACAAATTGGCAAAAAACTCGCTCGAGTCCTTGGTGTCAGCCCAGTGCCCGTCCCTGAATTTGTAGTGGAATCCGCCGGCCTTGGCCGCCATCCATATTTCCTGCAAGGGTTTCTGGAGGTTGATGATGATCTGGCTGCGGTTGGAGAAAGTCAGTGTGACCATGCCGCCAGTGCGCTGGTTATCGATATCCGCGTCGGTCTCATCATTGATCCGGTCACAGGCGGTTTCAACGGCCCTGAGCGCGCTCTCGGCCAGATCCTGGTATTCAAGGTCCGTCATTACAATCCCATCATGGTTTCTTCAGCTCAAATTTTAGGCCGCATCCGCCCTTCGGCCTCCCGCTATGGCCTTGCTGCAATTGTGGTCGGCGCGGCCTTGCTGGCCGGTTGCGGACAAAAAGGCGCACTTTACCTGCCAGTTCCCCCGAAGGTGCCGGCCACGGCCACCACAGCGCCGCCGGCTGCCGCGCCTGCAACACCGCCGGCGTCAGCCGCTCGCTGACCTGCAACCTGGCCGATTCATTGAAGATTCAGGCCATCCGGTGGCTGGGCCTTCAATCTAAAGGCGCCCGACCGTTCATGCCGTCAATCGATCATGGCGCGCAAGCCCTGCGCTCCTTAAGATAGTTGCCAATAACTCCAACCGCTTCAAAGCCCATTCTTCATGACCCGCCAACCTCTCCCCGGCCACCCCCATTTCGCTTACCGCGATACCGAGCTGTTTGTTGAAAATATCCGGCTTCGCGATCTGGCCGCGGCACACGGCACGCCGCTGTTTGTGTATTCCAAGGCGGCCATGCTTTCGGCGCTGGCGGCTTACCAGCGTGGCTTTGCAGGGCGCAACGCGCAAATTTGCTATGCCATGAAGGCCAACTCCTCCCTCGGCATCCTGCAGGCGTTTGCCCGGGCGGGTTGCGGCTTCGACATCGTTTCGGGCGGAGAACTCAACCGCGTACTGGCCGCCGGCGGCGAAGCGCGGAAGATTATTTTTTCGGGTGTGGGCAAAACCCGCGGCGAAATGCGCCAGGCCCTGAGCGCCGGCATCGGCTGCTTCAATGTCGAAAGCGAAGCCGAGCTGGATGTGCTGTCCGGGGTAGCCTTGGCCATGGACATGCGTGCGCCCGTCAGCATTCGCGTCAACCCCGATGTGGACCCCAAGACGCACCCCTACATTTCCACGGGCCTTAAAGACAACAAGTTCGGCGTGGCACACGAAGACGCATTGCGTATTTACCGGCATGCGGCTTCGCTCAAAGGTTTGCAGGTCGTGGGCATCGATTGCCACATCGGCTCGCAGATCACCGACACCACGCCGTACCTTGACGCCATGGACCGGGTGCTCGACCTGGTGGCGGCCATTGAAACCGCGGGCATCCCGCTCGAACATATCGATTTCGGAGGTGGCCTGGGCATCAACTACAACAACGACACCCCGCCCGAAGCCGACGCGCTCTGGCAGCAGCTGCTCACGAAGATCGACGCACGCGGCTATGGCAGCAAAAAACTGATGATCGAGCCGGGCCGTTCGCTGGTCGGCAATGCAGGGGTTTGCCTGACGGAAGTGCTCTACGTCAAGCCGGGCGAACACAAGAACTTCTGCATCGTCGATGCGGCGATGAACGACCTGCCGCGCCCCGCGATGTACCAGGCTTTCCACGCCATCGTGCCCGTGTTGGCCGAAGGCAAAACTGCCGAAGCGACGTATGACGTCGTGGGCCCCGTCTGCGAAAGCGGTGACTGGATAGGCCGCGACCGCGTGCTGTCTGTCACGGCGGGTGACCAGTTGGCCGTGATGTCGGCAGGTGCGTATTGCATGAGCATGGCCAGCAACTACAACACACGTGGCCGGGCCGCCGAACTTCTGGTTGACGGTGGCGAAGTGCACCTCATACGCCGCCGGGAAACCGCCGAAGACCAGATGCGGCAGGAACAGCTGGTAGCGGGTTGAGACTGGAGCCGGGCTCACCGGTCACAAGCCGGCCTCGTGAAGCGCGCATATTGCTATTATTATGATAGCTGGTTGCGCACGTCGTATATGGGTTTCAGCCTCTTTTTCCTCAAGAACTGCTGCGCACGCCAGCCGAGCAGTACGGCGATGATCACAGCGTAAACGAACACTTCGGCAAAATTGTTCTTGCCGGCGCGCATCCAGAAAAAATGCAGCAGCCCCAGCCCGGCGATCAGGTAAACCAGCTTGTGCAGCCACTGCCAGCGTTTGGCACCCATGGCTTTGATGGCCGCGTTGAAGGACGTCGCCGCCAGGGGCGTCAGCAACACAAAGGCCGAGAACCCGACCAGGATGAACGGCCGCTTGGCGATGTCTTTGGCAATATCGGCAAAGTCAAAGCCCATGTCAAACCAGCTGTAACTCAACAGGTGGACGACTACATAAAAATACGCGAACAGCCCCAGCATGCGCCGAAAGCGCGCAAGTGCAGGCGTGCTGGTGATGACCCGAAGCGGCGTGACCGTCAGGACGATGCAGATAAAGCGCAACGTCCAGTCGCCGGTGGCGCGTATCAACGCCTCGGCCGGGTTGGCGCCCAGCTGGTTGGTGAAGGCGCCGTAGAACAGCCAGGCAAAGGGCAGCAGGCAGACGAGGAACAGCACCGGTTTGGCGGCAGGGTGCAGCAACCATTTTTGCGCCGTCGACATCACAGCAATCCACCGCCGGGTCGACCTACATCGAAACACAGCGCAGCGTGCGTCCCAACCCAGCAGGGGCCGCGGAACCGGCTTTGCCGGGCCGCAGGCGCAGCGGCCCCCTCGGGGGGCAGCGCAGTACGCGAAGCGACAAGCGTGGGGGCCATATCTTTTAGAAGTTCTTCTTGAGGTCCATGCCAGCGTAAAGCTGGCCAACCTGCGCTTCGTAACCATTGAACATCAGCGTCTTGCGCTTCTTGGCAAAGAGGCCGTCTTCACCGATACGGCGTTCGGTGGCCTGGCTCCAGCGCGGGTGGTCGACGTCCGGGTTCACGTTGGAATAAAAACCGTATTCCTGCGCAGCGGCCTTGTTCCAGGCGGTGCGTGGCTCCTTGTCGGTAAAGCGGATCTTGACGATGCTCTTGCCGCTCTTGAAGCCGTACTTCCAGGGCAGCACCATGCGCACCGGTGCGCCGTTCTGGTTGGGGAGCACTTCGCCATACATGCCGAAAGCCAGCAGCGCCAGCGGGTGCATGGCTTCGTCCATGCGCAGGGCTTCCACATACGGCCAGTCGAGCACGCGGGAGCCTACAAACGGCATGGTCTTGGGATCGGCCAGGGTGACGAATTCAACGTATTTGGCGTTGCCGAGCGGCTCGACCTTCTTGATGAGTTCCGACAGCGAATACCCCACCCACGGGATCACCATGGACCAGCCCTCGACACAACGCAGGCGGTAAATACGCTCTTCCTGCGGCGCCAGCTTGATCAGGTCTTCGAGCGTGAAAGTCTTGGGCTGTTTGACCAGGCCTTCGACAGCCACCGACCAGGGCTTGGTCACCAGGGTGTGGGCGTTCTTGGCGGGGTCGGCCTTGTCGGTGCCGAACTCATAGTAATTGTTGTAGGTAGAGGCGTCTTTGTAGTCGGTGATCTTTTCCATGGTCACCGCACCGGCCACCGCCGATTTGCCACCGGCCAGCGCCGCCAGCTTGCCGGGTTTTTGTACCGTTTGCGCCATCGCCTGGCGCCCGGCCCATCCGGCCATGGCAGCACCTGCGGCGCCAGTGGCCATCAGTTTGATGAGGTCGCGCCGGCCATGATAAATGCCCTGCGGCGTGATCTCGCTGGGAACGGGGTGGTCGAAGCCGCTGGCGTGGGTCCTGATGAGCATGTGAGGTCCTTGAAATCCGTTTAAGGGTTAGTCTGAATACGCAGCAACTTCTTACAGGGATTCAACCCGGCCGGCGAATTAACCCGACCTTACAAGGACTTGCTGCCGGCTACAAGGTTCCGTAGCTGTGCAGGCCAGAGAGGAACATGTTGACGCCCAGGAAGGCAAAGGAAGTCACGACCAGCCCCACCAGCGCCCACCAGGCAGCGACCGTGCCGCGCAGCCCTTTCATCAGCCGCATGTGCAGCCAGGCGGCGTAGTTGAGCCAGACAATCAATGCCCAGGTTTCTTTGGGGTCCCAGCTCCAGTAGCCGCCCCAGGCCTCGGCGGCCCACAAGGCACCCAGCACCGTGGCGATGGTGAAGAAGGCAAAGCCTACAGCGATGGCCTTGTACATCAGGTCGTCCATAACGACGGCATCCGGTGTGTGCGCATTAATCGCCTTGCGCGCCCAAATGACGGCCACAAAGAAGATGACGGTGGGAACGACCATGCGCAGAGCCTTACCCATGGCGGGAGCCATTTCAGCCGATCCGAAAAACATCACGGCCGTCAAAGGCAAGACAACAAGGACGGTCGGCAAGGCAACCAGGCCAATCCACAGAGATTTGCTGGTCGCGGTTTTCAGCAACATGGTCAGCGCAACCATCGCGGAGAGTGCGAAAGTCCCGTAGCCGATAAAGTTGGCCGGCACATGCAATTTCATCCACCAGCTTTTGAGCGCAGGCACTAGCGGCTGGATCTCATGCGCTTCCCGCACAACGGTGTACCAAAGCAGAAAACCGACGGCTGCGCTGACCACCAACATGACAAACGCCCCTAAAGTGCGCGTGTTGTACTGCGCTTCGAAATAGAGATAAAAGGTGGTGGTCAGCCAGCAGAAAAGCACGAACACTTCATACAGGTTGCTGACCGGAATGTGTCCCACATCTGCGCCTATCAGGTAACTTTCGTACCAGCGCACCAGCGTACCGATCAACGCCATGCTGACGGCGGCCCAGGCAATTTTTGAACCTACCGACTCGAGCACGGCGCTATGGCTGCTATGGCCCTGCGCATTGGTCGCGCCGCTTGCGAACATGCCCAGCCAATAAAAAATCGTGCTCATGAAGAACAGCACGCTCATCCACAAAATGGCCGACTGGCTGGAGAGGAAATACTTGAGCCAGAACACCTGTTCGGCGCGCGCCAGATCTCCCTGGTAGGACGCGATGCCCAGCAGCGCGAAGGCGCTGACCACCATCATCAGCACCCGCAACGGCCGCCAGAACCAGCCCATGGCGATAGCCGCCGGAATGGCCGCGAACAGGATGCCTTTTTCATAGACATCCATGAAATCACTGTAGCGGGCGAAGGCATACAGCAAGCCGCCGGTGACCAGCGCAGCAAACACCCAGTCCAATACATTGCGCCGGGCGAAATAGCCCTCGTTCAGGCTCAGCGTGCTGTCGCCGCCGGCCTTCAGCGTGGTGGTGTTCACTGCGGTGTGGTTGATCGTGGAGGTATTCATAAAGGCGCCTGCAACAGTTTCGTTTTCAACATCTCAAACTCCTTGTCACCGTCCATGGTCTTGCGGTTGGTCGACAAGGCCATGGTGGCCTGACTGTGGCCTTCGGCCGATTCTGGCATTGAACCCGCAACATTGCCATCTTCTGCCGGACCGCCCCCTGCGCCGCGCGGTGCCAGCCAGACCCAGACGCGGCGTTCGCGCACATAAAGCATGGCGAACACGCCCAGGATCAGGAAGGCGCAACCCAGGTAGACGATGGTCTTGCCCGGTGCACGCGCCACCTGGAACACACTGGCCTGGACCTGGGTGAAGTCTTTCAGCTCAAACGCCATGGGCGCGGGATAGAAATTGGCGTCCGACAGGCTCAGCACCATTTGCGACATAAAGGCCCGCGTCTTTTCATCCTGGCCCAGCGGCTTGAGCCCGGCCTGCTCGCGGGTCATCTGCGTCAGCTCAAACAACGCGCCGTTGAGGATACGGATCAGCACCTCGCCGGCGCGGTTGCGCTCGGCCTCGGGCACGTTGGCCTCCATGAAATCAGAGATGGCCTGCAGGCCTGCAGCGGTTTTGGGCTTGCCCGTCGAGCCTTGCGCTGCGCCCGCTGCGTCTGCAACGTCACCGGCAAAAAGGGCCAGTGCCCGCGACGTCGACGCAGCAAGCTGCTGCGTCAGCTCCGGCCGCTCCCGGCCAATGGCCTGGCTTGCGTAGCGCCTGACCGCCAGCTCACGCTGCGCCGGATTGGCGAGCGCCGCGCGCAGCCGCAAAAAGGTCTCCATGCCGCCTTCGGCATCCACCGGGATCCGGAGGTACTGGAAAGGCGCGGACGGTGTTTCGCGCACGCCCATCAGGTAGACCGCCGGGCTGTCTTCCGCCGGATCCGTCTTGACCGGCAGCATGTAGTTGTGAAATTCACGGGCCTGCCCGGATGCATCGCGCAGCTTGTAGCTCACGCTGGGGCCTACGTTGCGCAGCTCTTTTTGCGTCACGGTCTTGTTCGCCGCGCCAAGCCGTGTGTCAATCGCCTGGTGCAGGTCGACCTTGCGCACGTCAGCGCCGGAACCCATGCTCCCGCCCGACGCGAAATTTTCCACGTTGATGACCCGCAGCGCGGTGTATTCCAGCGTCAGCTTTTCGGCGCCATCGCCCTGCCCGTTGGTCAGGCCGCTTGAGCCGCCAATCGTGCCCTGAATTTCAAACGGCTTGCTCGCCGCAGCCATCGGAATGGCCTTGAGCGTCACGCTGGAGCCGCCGTCGTCGAAGCTCGACTGGTAAATCTCGATCCCGCGGTGGTTGGCCGGGTGATTGACCTCCACCCGCGCCGGGATCTTTTCGCCGGTTTCCTTGTCGTGGATGATGATGTCGCTGGCAAAGAGCTTGGGCATGCCGGTCGAGTAATACTCAACGATGAACTTCTTGAGCTCAATGGAAAACGGCAGTTCCTGCAGCAATACGCCGCCCGGCTGGTTCAGGATGGCGGTGCTGGACTGAGTGCCTTCGGCCACCAGCAGGTTGGCGCGAAACGTCGGGTTTTTGTCGCTGAGCCGGTGCTGGGCCGGCACATCGGCAATCAGGCCGCCGCCGGCATAAATCGACTTGCCGTTCAGCCACATCTGCGCGCGCACGATCATGTCGCCGTCGAGCAGGCCGCCCACGCAGACCAGCACGATGGCGCTGTGCGCTGCGATGTAGCCCAGTTTGTTGGCCGCGCCTTTTTTGGCCGCCACCATCCAGCCGTTGCCGGCGCGCTGCTGCAGTTTCACCTTCCAGCCGCTTTGCACCAGCGTCTGGCCAATGCGGCGCGCAGCCGTTTCGGGTGACTCTGCCAATGCAGCCTCGGCACGGTGGCCAAAGGCCTTGAGGCTTTGCTCCCGGACGTTTTCCTTGAGCTGGTTCAGGTCCGCGAAGATCTTGGGGGCGTTGCGCGCAATGCACAAAGAAGTAGAGACCACCAGAAAAGCCAGGATCAACAGGAACCACCAGGCGCTATACACGGTGTTGAGGCTGAGCAGGCTGAACACCTGCGCCCAGAACGGGCCGAACTGGTTCACGTAGTTGCCCAGCGGCTCTGCCTGCTTGAGCACCGTGCCGATGATCGATGCAATGCAGATCACCGTCAGCAGCGAAATGGAAAACCGCATTGACGACAGCAGTTCCACCGCCGCCCGCCAGCTGCGGGAGCCCCAATTGACCTTCATACCCTCGGTGGAAACTGTCATGCTTGAAATGGAACCTGCGGTTGGCTCAGGAAAGCCTGCGAACCAGAAAAAGAAGGGAAAAAGAAAAAAGGCGGGCTTTCATCAGAAAGACCCGCCTTGGTGTGATTGGTTTTGGAGGCTTGGGTTCAATACTGCAGGCAGCCTGCGGGTACTTTCAGCAAAAAAACGCTCGCCTGCCAGTCCTTTGCTGTACTTTGCTTAACGCAGGCCGGCAATGTAGTCGGCCAGCGCACGGATTTCACGGTCGTTCAGCTTGGCAGCCACCTGGCTCATGGGCAGGCTGTTGCCTCGGCCGCCGTCACGGAAAGCCGTCAACTGCGTCACTGTGTAGTCAGAATGCTGGCCGCTCAGGCGGGGATATTGGGAAGGAATGCCGGCGCCAGTCGGGCTGTGGCAGCCTGCGCAGGCTGCGATCTGGCGGTCCTGCACGCCGCCGCGGTAGATACGCTCGCCGAGTGCAACCAGTTCCTTGTCTTTGGCAAAGCCGGTTTTGGCTTTCTTGGACGTCGCCCAGTAAGCGATGTTTTTCATGTCGTCTTCAGACAGTGCCGCCGCAAAGCCCTGCATGATGGGGTTCTTGCGCTTGCCGGCCTTGAATTCCTGCAGCTGCTTGACCAGGTATTCGGGGTGCTGCTGCGCCAGCTTGGGGTTGGCAGGGGTGCCGGAATTTCCGTCAGCGCCGTGGCAGCTGGCGCAAACCGCGGTGAAGCTGGCCTCGCCCTTGACCAGATCAGGCTTGGCAACCTTGGCCGGGGCTGCTGCAGGAGCCGAAGCGGCGCCGTGTGCAGGTGCGGCTTCACCGGCAGCAAAAGACGACACGGCAGGCACGGCCAGCAAGGCGGCCAGGAGAGAAGTAACGAACAGCTTCATATCGGGGGTTTTAATTGGTTGGCGCACAAAACTTATAACTTTCTGATTTTACAATGGCTTCAGGGCACCCCCGATTATTCGGGTCTTGCCGCGGCAACGGGCCAGCAGCTCCGCACCGCCTCAGCGCTTCCCGGGTTCCGTCCCCGAAGCCATTGCTCCCTCCAACGCATGCCGGTAGCGTGCAACCGATCTCCAGGGACCGCCCGATCATGACCTCACCTTCTCCATCCAAACCATCTTTAGCGGCAACCGGCGCGCCCGACCCCAAAATCGCGATGGGCTGGCTGCACACGGCCAAATTCCTGACCACAGCGCCCGAGCTCAAGCACCTGCCCCGTGTCGACGTGCCCGAAATCGCCTTTGTCGGCCGTTCCAACGCCGGTAAGTCCACCTGTATCAACACGCTGACGCAGCAACACCGGCTGGCATTTGCCTCCAAGACACCGGGCCGCACGCAAAGCATCAACCTCTTCAGCCTGGGCAAACAGGGCGTGACGGATGCCGTGCTGGCCGACCTGCCGGGCTACGGCTATGCGGCCGTGCCCAAGGAAGCCAAGTACCGCTGGCAGCAGGTGATGGGCAACTATCTGCAGACGCGCGACAACCTCAAGGCCGTGGTGCTGCTGTGCGACCCGCGCCTGGGCCTGACCGAGCTCGACGAAATCCTGCTGGACGTGATCCGGCCGCGGGTGGAAGACGGCCTGAAGTTCCTCGTGCTGCTGACCAAGTCCGACAAGCTCAACAAGACCGAAGCGGCCAAGGCGCTGTCCATTGTGCGACTGCAGGCCGGCGGCGGAGACGTCAAACTCTTTTCTTCGCTGAAGCGCCGCGGTGTCGAGGAAGTAGCCCAGCATTTGTGGGACTGGGCCCATCCGGCAGAGAAGCCGGTAAAACCCGCCAAAGCGGCACCTGAAGAGCTGCCTGAGATTAACGACTGAGCAGTTTCAGCCGCAAGGAGTGCCGGGGCCTGGATTTTTAAGGAAAAAGCGGCTTTAACCCCACAGGAGCGGGCGCAAGCAGCTATAAAAAATATAGCAACATGATCGCCACCAGCTTGTGCACATTGCCCCACGGCATCACCTTGTCTTGCCGGACTGCCGGTGAAAAAGGCCGCCCTGTCCTGATGTTCCTGCACGGCTTTCCGGAAGCAGCTTTTGTCTGGGACGGCTTGCTGGAACACTTTGCGCGGCCTGAAAACGGCGGTTTTCGGTGTGTGGCACCCAACCTGCGCGGCTTTGAACATTCCAGCGCGCCGCTGGAGGCGGCCGCCTACCGGCCCAAACACCTGGTGCAGGACATTGCAGCGCTGATTGCGCTGGAGGGTGGCCAACTAGCTTGTCTGGTGGCCCATGACTGGGGCGGCGCGGTGGCCTGGAACCTGGCCGCGGGCCACCCCGCGCTGATGAAAAAGCTGGCCATCATCAACTCGCCGCACCCCGGCACTTTTCTGCGCGAACTGCAGCATTCACCGGCACAGCAAGCCGCCAGTGCCTACATGAACTTCCTGATTCGCCCCGATGCCGAAGCCTTGCTGGCCGAAGATGACTTTCGGCGGCTCTGGGATTTTTTTACCAAGATGGGCGCAGCCGATGGGCCGCACGCCTGGCTGACCGAAGCCGTCAAGAACCAATACCGCGAAATCTGGCGCCAGGGCCTGACAGGCCCCTGCAATTACTACCGTGCTTCGCCCTTGCGCCCGCCCCGGCCCGGGCCGCCGCACAACGACCCGGCCGCCGCCGCAGTGAGCATTCCGCGCGACATGCTGCAAGTTCACCTGCCGACGCTGGTGCTCTGGGCACTGGACGATACGGCCTTGCCGCCCGCGCTGCTGGAGGGCCTGGGCGACTACGTGCCGCAGATGGATTTACGCCGCATCGAAGGCGCAACCCACTGGATCGTGCACGAGCAGCCCGCATTGGTGGCGGCCCACCTGCAGGATTTCCTGCGCTAGATTGCTATTGATTTAATAGCTGCTTGCGCTCGTCCTGCCTGGCCTGAAGGCCTGTTTCCCTAAAATTTTGGCCCCAACCCGCCAGCCATCAATACAGGGACGGCTCGCCTTCGGGCCGGGTTTTAAAGCGCTTGTGCACCCAGTAGTACTGGGCCGGCATGGTGTTGATGTAGTCCTGCAGCTGCGCATTCATGCGCGCGGTGTCGGCCACCGGGTCGTCGCTGGGGAAATCCACCCAGGCCGGCAGCACCTCCACCTTATAACCCGTCGGGGTGATCCGGGGCAACAGGGGCAGCACCTTGGCGCGGCCCAGGCGTGCAAATCGAGAGAGAGATGGGACCGTTGCGGTGGGTATGCCGTAAAAAGGCACGAACACTGAATCGTCGGGGCCGAAGTCCATGTCGGGCAACAGGTAAAGCGGCTGCCCTTCCCGAAGGGCGGCCACAATGGGTTTGACGCCATCACCCCGCCCAAAAAGCCGCAGGTTGCCAAACCGCCGCCGGCCTCGCAGTATCCAGCGGTCGACCAGTTTGTTCGACTGGTCGGTGTAAATGGTGGTCGAGGGCCGCGGCATCTGCAGCGCCACACCGGCCCATGCTGCATCCAGGCCGACGAAATGCGGCAGGAATATCACCGTGGGCTCATTGCCCTCCAATTCCTGCACAGCCCCCGTCACCTGAACGCGCCGCTGCACCCAGGCCTGGGGCGCATGCCAGAGCCACGCGCGGTCCAGCCAGGCCTGGGCAAAAAATACAAATGTCAGCACCGTGAGGCGGCGCCGCTCTGCGACCGGGTAATCGGGAAAGCACAACGCGAAATTGGTGGCCACCACGCGCCGGCGCGAGCCTACCACCGCATACAACATCCAGCCGAGCAGCACGCCCAGGCCACGCGTCCAGGAAAGCGGCAGCAGCGCCAACACGCGCATGAAAAAAATGCCGCCGCGGGTCACGATCCGGCTGGCCATCTGGCGGGGAGTCTTCAAAGGGGAGTTTCCTTGCGAGGTGTCTTGTAGCGTGCATAGCCCCACAAATACTGGCCAGGCTGGCTCAGCACAATGGCTTCGATCGCCCGGTTGATCTGTGTCACCCCATGCAGCAGGTCGGCGCGCGCGCCGGAATCTGAGGCGTCCATCCCCTGCACCGGTGGCCATATCTTGAGGAAATACCCTTTGCCGCGGGCCAGGCGCTCGCAACTGACGGGCAGCAGCACCGCACCGCTTTGCAACGCCAGCCGCGCAGCCAGTGTCATCGTGTAGGCCGGCTTGCCAAAAAAAGGCGCCCACACGCCCAGGCCTTCGGGCGGCACCTGGTCCGTCAGCAGAGCCACGGCCTGGTTGGCCTTGAGGGTTTTATGCATGAGGCGGATACCGCTCAGGGAGGCGGGCACGACAGTGAGGTTGGCCCGGTCACGCGCAAGGCGTTCCAGACGGGCCAGCCAGGCCTTGCGCGCGGGCCGGTAAATCGCGGTAATGGGCCCATACAGTTCGGCGAGCGCCTGAGGGCCCAGCTCGAAGCTGCCGCAATGCGGGCCAAAAAATATCACCCCGCGGCCTTCGGCAAAAGCCTGCTCCGCGTGCACCTGGCCTTCAACACGGACATTACCCAGGCAGGACTCCGAAGCCGGCCGCATCCACAGTTTGGGTAGTTCGGCAATAAAGCGCCCAGCCTCGGCAATCGCCGGGCGGGCGACCGCGAACGGCAGTCCGGCCTGCGCCACATGTGCCCTGAACTGGGCGCGGTAGCGCGGACTCAAGCCCCACACCAGCCAGCCCAGCATGCCGCCCAGCGCATGCAGGGCGGCCAGCGGCCAGAGGGAAAAGAAGCGAAACAACCAGGGCATGAATCAGGCGAAAGGGGTATCGAAAGGTTACGCCGGCCAAAAACCAGCCGTCATATAATGCGGGCTGTCGCCGAGTTACTGAACTACTTGCAGGGCGACATTAAACCAAACTGCTAAAGCGTTCGCCGAGGCATTCCAGCCGGCAACGCGCCGACAAACTTCATGGAGTGTACGCAATGGCGAACGATTTTCTCTTTACATCCGAATCCGTCTCTGAAGGCCATCCCGACAAGGTCGCCGACCAGATTTCCGACGCAATCCTCGACGCAATTTTCAAGCAGGACCCACGCAGCCGCGTCGCCGCCGAAACCCTGACCAACACCGGCCTCGTCGTGCTGGCCGGTGAGATCACCACCAACGCGCATGTCGACTACATCCAGGTCGCGCGCGACACCATCAAGCGCATCGGCTACGACAACACCGAATACGGCATCGATTACAAGGGCTGCGCCGTCATGGTTTGCTATGACAAGCAGTCCAACGACATCGCCCAGGGCGTAGACCATGCCAGTGACGACCACCTGAACATCGGCGCCGGCGACCAGGGCCTCATGTTCGGCTATGCCTGCGACGAAACCCCGGACCTGATGCCCGCGCCGATTTACTACGCTCACCGCCTCGTCGAGCGCCAGGCCCAGCTGCGCAAGGATGGCCGCCTGCCTTTCCTGCGCCCCGATGCCAAGAGCCAGGTGACCATGCGCTACGTGGACGGCAAGCCGCACAGCATCGACACCGTGGTGCTGTCGACCCAGCACAGCCCCGACCAGAGCGAAACCGCCCACAAGATGAAGGCCTCGTTCACCGAAGCCATCATTGAAGAGATCATCAAGCCGGTACTGCCCAAAGAGTGGCTCAAGGACACCAAGTACCTGATCAACCCGACAGGCCGCTTCGTTATCGGCGGCCCGCAGGGCGACTGCGGCCTGACCGGCCGCAAGATCATCGTCGACACCTACGGCGGCGCCTGCCCACACGGCGGCGGCGCGTTCAGCGGCAAAGACCCCAGCAAGGTGGATCGCTCAGCCGCCTACGCAGCCCGTTATGTGGCCAAAAATATTGTGGCCGCGGGCCTGGCACGCCAGTGCCAGATCCAGGTGGCGTATGCCATCGGCGTAGCCCGCCCCATGAACGTCACGGTCTACACCGAAGGCACCGGCGTGATCTCCGACGAGAAACTCTCGGCCCTCGTCAACGAACACTTTGACCTGCGCCCCAAGGGCATCATCCAGATGCTGGACCTGCTGCGCCCCATCTACGAGAAGACGGCAGCCTACGGCCACTTCGGCCGCGACGAACCGGAATTTACGTGGGAAAGAACTGATAAAGCTGCTGCGCTTCGCGCTGCAGCCGGCCTGTAAGGCCGCCGGGCGGACAGCCCGGTATCAGTTCTTCAGCGCAGGCTCACTTCGCGCAGCGAAGTTAAGGGCCGAAGGCCTGCGCCGACGCTAAACGACCGATAAAGCAGCTGCGCTTCGCGCGGCTGCAGGCCTGTAAGGCCCCGAACGAAACAAGCTTGTGCGGCTTTCAGCGCAGGCTTGCTTCGCGCTGCGAAGTTAAGGACCAAGAGGTCCCTCCCCCTCGCTAATCCAGAAGATCACCCCGCGATTCAACCGCGCGTGTAGGGGCTTTTCCCGACATGCGGGGTATTGCCCAACTCTTCGGACGGCGCGTTGTCGGCTTTGGGCTGCGCGATGGTCTTGTTGGTGCCCTCTCTGCCGTATTCCTCGGCAGATATGGCGTCAGGCTGTGCGGCTGACCCGTTCTTGCGGTCACGATCACTCTTTGGATCGATGCGTTTTTTCAGGCCCATCTTGTGTCCTTCGTGTCGCCGGACATCAGGTAACAAAGCTGCTGAAATCCGCGGCGGGAAATGCAGATGCCGACATTGATGGCATTCCCCCCCTGGAATCACGGGCAGCGTGCGATACACCAAAACCGTTGCCGGTAACGATGAACGGCCAGGCACTGCGGGATTTCCCCGTTTCCATGGCGATTTCGCGTGCAGGCCGGGTTGCCCGGATTTCCGGTTCATGCAGGGGAAAGCTGTCTAGAAACATGGCGGCGCCAATGAAGGCTTTGAGTGGCTGGGTTTTGACTGTAGGTTCACGCCTGGCCGCGATGCGTCAGCGGGATAGGAAATGCGTGTAGGACAAGCTCGAATCAGGCACCACTTCCTTTGGTTGGAGCTTTAATTCCCGGCATTCCGGCCGCTGCTTTTTACCCACATCAGGCAACGAGGCAGGACATCAGGCTTTCGTAATCCACCGGTTTGACCAGGTGATGGTTAAACCCGGCCAGACTGGCAAGGGCTTTGTCTGTTGTCTGTCCCCAACCAGTGAGTGCAATAAGGACCATGGTTTCAGTGGCCGGCTGCTGGCGGATCAAGCGTGCTGCGTCGTACCCGTTCATGCCGGGCATTCCGATGTCCATGACGATAACGTCCGGCCTGTGAGCCTTGGCGGCGGCAACGGCGGCCACACCGTCATACGCCGTTGTCACTGCAAAACCATCCATGCCAAGCAAAGCTCCCAAGGTATTGGCCGCGTCCACGTTGTCGTCCACCACCAGGATTTTTTTGGCGTTTCCGGACCGGGCGGGGCCCGCCACTTGAACAGGCGATACAGGATGCCCGCCCTCCAGAACCACCGGCAGCGCCAGGACGAACTCACTGCCATGACCAAGGCCTTCACTGCTGGCATGCAGAGTGCCGCCGTGCATCTCGGCAAACTGCCTGGCCAGGCTCAGACCGATTCCCAGACCGGTCGGCGCTTCGCCAGGCACGGGCGTCTGGGCAAACAGGTCAAAGATTTTTACCAGAGAAGACGCCTCAAGCCCGATCCCGTTGTCGGCGACACGGAAAGTCACCACAGGCCCCTCGACGTCCGCGCGCAGCACGATATGACCGCCTGGATGCGTGAACTTGGCGGCGTTGACCAGAAGGTTGGCGACGCTTTGCACCAGGCGCGCGTGATCGGCATCCAGCAGATACGGTGCGTCCGGCTCCTGCACGTCCAACCGGTGCTGCTTGCTTTCCATGGCGGTACCAGAAATCTCCACCGCATGGTTAATCACTGATTGCAGTGTGATCTGCCCCCTTTTCAGGGTGACCTTGCCGCTGGTGATGCGGGCCACGTCCAACAGGTCATCCACCAATCGCGTCAGGTGAGCCACCTGGCGGTCCACGACATTGCGCAGTTGCGTGATCTGGCCCGAGTCCGGGTAAAGATGCCTGAGGATTCCCATGGACGTACGGATCGGCGCCAGCGGATTGCGCAGCTCATGCGCGAGCGTAGCCAGGAACTCGTCCTTGCGCTTGTCGGCATCGCGCACCTGGTATTGCCTTTCGCGTGCCCGCACGGCCGAGCGGGTGGCGGTAATCAGGGCAATGGTGCGCACGGGCCGTTCCACCAGCGTCACATTGCCAAGATGCTCGACCGCCCGCTGCACATCCAGCGAATCTGCGCCGCTGCGCGTCAGCAGCAGGATGGGGATGTCCGACCAGGTGGGTTGTGAGGCCACGTAGTCAGCCAATGGCCGCATGGCGGCACCACTGACAACCTCTTCCACCAGCAAGAGGGCGCCGGCACCCAGCGGGAGTTGCGTCATAAGCTCATCGCTGTTTGCACACACAATGCTGTGGATACCCACCGACTGAAGCACCCTGGCGGTCAGCGCCGCGTCCCGCCCTGTAGGCGCACAAATGACGATTCGCCGCTCCACCTATCTTGCTCCGCGGGCAGCACCCACCTCAGGATCGTTGCCGAGGTAGACGGGCACCCCCGTCAGAATGCCGCGGAAGCCGCGCAGCGGCGCGCCGACATGGATGCCCTTGTGCGACATCGAGAATTCGCGGATGGTGCGCTCGTGCAGGCTGCCTCGCTTTTTGAACACCGATACGGCCTGCTTGACTTCGCCGTCATGCTCGAAGTAGCGCAGCATGAGTACGTTGTCGGCCAGGTAACTGGCATCCACCGTGGTGGACATCTGGCCGCCCAGCATGCCTTGCTGAACGCCTATCAGGATGGTCACCACACCGCGCTGGCCCAGGTAGGTCAGCAATTCGTGCAAATGCGTTGTCAGAAAACGCTCGTCCGGCATGGCATTGAGGTAACCGTTGATGCTGTCGATGACGATGACTTTGCAGCCCCGGTCTGCGGCCCGGCACACTACGGTCGTGAACTCCCCAGGGGACAGCTCGGCCGGGTCAATCTGCTGAATGCTCAGCACGCCGCTTTCATAGGGCTCGCGGATTTTCATGCCCAGGCCGTCTGCGCGGTTCAGCAAATTGTTTGCCGCTTCTTCAAACAGGAACATGGCGCTGGTCTGCCCGCGTTCCGCTGCGGCGGTGACGAACTGGGCCGCCAGCGACGACTTGCCGGTACCCGGGGGGCCGGCAATCAGCGTGCTGGTGCCCTCTTCCAGGCCGCCGCCCAGGAGAGTGTCGAGTTCGGGAAGGCCGCTTTTGAGCTGTGCCCGTTTTCCCATCACGCGCGACTCGGCCGCCACCAGGCGCGGGTACACGCACAGGCCCCCGTACTGGATGTCGTAGTCATGCAGGCCGCCACGAAAGGCGATGCCGCGGTACTTCACCACGCGCACCCGGCGCCGCTCGGCCCCGTAGTCCTTCACGGACTGGTCCAGCGTGATCACGCCGTGCGCAATGCTGCGCACCTGAAGGTCTATGCCGGCAGCCGTGCGGTCGTCGAGCAACATCACGGTGCAGGAACGGCTGGCGAAGAACTGCTTGAGCGCCAGCACCTGGCGGCGATAGCGTAGCGGCGTATCGGCCAGCAATTGCAATTCGGAGAGGGAATCAATCACCACCCGGGTCGGTTTTCGCTCTTCAATCACGGACAGAATCATCTGTGTGGTGGTGCCCATCTCTACCTCCGAAGGGTGGAACATGGTGTATTCCGCCTCCGGCATCAGCAGGTTTTCAGACGGCAGTACCTCATGGATGTGAATGCCCCCCATGTCCCAGCCATGGGACTCGGCAACCCCGGCCAGTTCTGCCGCCGTTTCGGCCAGTGTGATGTACACAACGGACTCACCCTGCCGGGCGCCTTCCACCAGAAATTGCAGGCCGGTGGTGGTCTTGCCGGTGCCAGGCTCACCTTCAATCAGGTAGATCCGGTCCTTGATGAGGCCGCCTCCAAGGATGTTATCCAGGCCTGGGATGCCGGTTGAAAGGAACTGAAGCTCGGTTGAGGTCTTTGTGGTCATGGTTACAGGGATGCGGTTGTGAGCCAACATGGCACGGAAAGAACAATCCGCAACACCCCGTTAAAGAACGAAGCGGCTTGTAACACCTGGATAAATAGTAGCCAGCAGCCTCCAAAATCTCCGGTTTGCAGAGCCTGAGTTGAGCGTAGGACGACACGCCGTCCCTTCGTCTCCCGTCAGCGTTTCTCCACTCGCCCCCTCCGGGACGCCGCCGGACGGCCCGGGGGTGGGAATCCAAGAATCAGTCCGGTTCACGGGTAAAGCACCAAAACAGCGGTTTTCAGTAGCACCACCTTGAAAACGGGTCTGATTGCCTCTATGATTAGCACTCGATGGTATTGAGTGCTAACAAAGCCCAGTCAATCCACCAAGTTAACAGGCACTCACTTTTACGCGGGTGCTTTTTGATTCCCAAAACCATTGTTCTCAAACAAGGAGCTCTCATGAAACTTCGTCCTTTGCACGACCGCGTGATCGTCAAACGCGTGGAAAACGAAACCAAAACCGCTTCCGGCATCGTCATTCCTGACAGCGCCGCTGAAAAGCCTGATCAGGGCGAAGTGCTGGCCGTTGGCCCAGGCAAGAAGAACGACAAGGGCGAACTGAGCCCCGTGGGTGTGAAAGTTGGCGACCGCGTGCTGTTCGGCAAATACAGCGGCCAGACCGTCAAGGTCGACGGCGACGAACTGCTCGTCATGAAAGAAGAAGACCTGTTTGCAGTGGTCGAGAAGTAATCTCTCTTCTGCTATTTATTTGATAGCTGCTGGCGCACGTTGTATATGGGCTGGCAGGCGATTTCATCCATAAACTTTAAGGAATCTGCATCATGGCAGCAAAAGACGTAATTTTCGGCGGCGAAGCCCGCGCACGCATGGTCGAGGGTGTGAACATCCTGGCCAACGCCGTCAAGGTAACCCTGGGCCCCAAAGGCCGTAACGTGGTTCTGGAGCGCTCGTTCGGCGCCCCCACGGTGACCAAGGACGGTGTGTCCGTCGCCAAAGAGATCGAACTGAAAGACAAGCTGCAGAACATGGGCGCGCAGATGGTCAAGGAAGTCGCTTCCAAGACCTCCGACAACGCCGGCGACGGCACCACCACCGCCACCGTTCTGGCTCAAGCCATCGTCCGCGAAGGCATGAAGTACGTGGCCGCGGGCATGAACCCGATGGACCTGAAGCGCGGTATCGACAAGGCCGTGCTGGCCCTGACCGAAGAGCTCAAGAAGGCTTCCAAGCCCACCACGACTTCGAAAGAAATCGCCCAGGTCGGCTCCATCTCCGCCAACTCCGACGAATCCATCGGCAAGATCATTGCCGACGCAATGGACAAGGTTGGTAAAGAAGGCGTGATCACCGTGGAAGACGGCAAGTCCCTGCAAAACGAGCTCGACGTCGTCGAAGGCATGCAGTTCGACCGCGGCTACCTCTCCCCTTACTTCATCAACAACCCTGAAAAGCAGTCCGCACTGCTGGACAACCCCTTTGTTCTGCTCTACGACAAGAAGATCAGCAACATCCGTGACCTGCTGCCTACCCTGGAGCAAGTCGCCAAGGCCGGCCGTCCGCTGCTGATCATTGCTGAAGAAGTCGAAGGCGAAGCCCTGGCTACTCTGGTCGTGAACACCCTGCGCGGCATCCTGAAGGTTGTGGCTGTGAAGGCCCCTGGCTTCGGCGACCGCCGCAAAGCCATGCTGGAAGACATCGCCTGCCTGACCGGCGGCAAGGTCATCGCTGAAGAAGTCGGCATGTCGCTCGAAAAAGTGACGCTGGCTGACCTCGGCCAGGCCAAGCGCATCGAAGTGGGCAAGGAAAACACCATCATCATCGACGGCTCCGGCGCCGCTGCCGACATCGAAGCACGCGTCAAGCAAGTGCGCGTCCAGATCGAAGAAGCGACCAGCGACTACGACCGTGAAAAACTGCAAGAGCGCGTGGCCAAGCTGGCCGGCGGTGTTGCCGTGATCAAGGTTGGCGCTGCTACCGAAGTCGAAATGAAGGAAAAGAAGGCCCGCGTGGAAGACGCACTGCACGCTACCCGCGCTGCCGTGGAAGAAGGCATTGTGGCCGGCGGCGGCGTGGCCCTGCTGCGCGCCAAGCAAGCTGCTGGCAAGATCGCCGGCGACAATCCTGACCAGGATGCCGGTATCAAGCTGGTGCTGCGCGCCATTGAAGCCCCCCTGCGCGAAATCGTTTACAACGCAGGCGGCGAAGCCTCTGTGGTGGTGAACGCTGTTCTGGCCGGCAAGGGCAACTATGGCTTCAACGCCGCCAATGACACCTACGGCGACATGATCGAAATGGGTATCCTGGATCCCACGAAGGTCACCCGCACCGCACTGCAGAACGCAGCCTCCGTCGCATCGCTGATGCTGACGACCGAAGCCATGATCGCCGAAGCTCCGAAGGAAGAGTCCGGCGCCGGCGGCGGCATGCCAGGCGGCATGGGTGGAATGGGCGGCATGGGCGACATGGGCATGTAATACCTGCCTGAGCTTCTCGCTCCATCAAAAAGGGCCGCTTTCGCGGCCCTTTTTTTATTGTCCGCTCACTTTGTACGAAAAACGTTTTCACACAGCGAGACCCTTCGTCGGCGGCGCCACACTCTCTTCACAAAATCGGGAAGGAAGATGCTGCGCATTGGCGCTTGCCACTACCATGATTTCTCATGAGCCACCGGATGACTTCCCTCGCCCCGTGCGGCGGCGCGCATACCGCCGGCACAAACAATGACGCCATAGCAACCCGAACACATCCTCGCATTGCACTCGCCCATGAATCCCTCCCAGAAACTATTCATAGCGGCCGCCCTGGCGGTTTCTTCCGTATACGGCTTTGCACAACAGGCCGGCACGTGGTCCGTGTCGGGCGGTGTCACGCGCATCGCCCCTTCCGTGAACAGCGGCAGCCTTTCGGCGCCGTCCGGAACTGGCGTAATTCAGGACGCGAAAGTCGACGTCAGCAGCAGTTCCAGGTTAACGGCCGCCGTGAACTACATGGTCACCGATCACATCAGCCTGCACCTGCCGCTCGGTTTGGGCTTCAGGCATGACGTCAGCGGTGCAGGTGTGCTCGCTGGCGTTGGCACGGTGGCCGACACCCGGGCCTTGCCCATCACGCTGATCGCGCAATACCGGTTTCTTGATGCCGACGCCCGGTTTCGTCCCTACCTGGGCGCGGGCCTCTCCTACGTGAAGTTCTACAAGGAACGCGGCACAGCCCTGCTGACCGCGTTGACCAACCCAGGCGGCCCCGCCACAAGCGTATCCTTCAAGTCGAAATTTGCCCCTGCGTTGCAATTGGGTGGTATTTTCAACCTCGACAAAAAATGGTTTGTGGAAGCCAGCTATACCAAGACTTTCCTGAAAACCCGCGGCACGCTCAGTACCAACCAGACCATCGATGTGGGCCTTGACCCTGATTGCTTCACCTTGCAACTGGGGTACAAGTTTTAATTTCACGCTACAGGACCTTCAGGATAACCGGCCAAAACGGTCGTCTGTCTGCCGCCTGAACTCGGTAGGCGTCATGCCCTTGATCTCCAGGAAACGCCGGTTGAAGTTTGCAACATTGTTGAAACCGACCTGATAGCAGATGTCGGTGACGTTGTGGTCGGTCTGCATCAGCAGGTGGCAGGCGCTGTTGATGCGCACACGGTTGACGAAGTCGGTAAAGCTGTTGCCGGTGGAGCGCTGGAAGAAGCGGCTGAAGCGGCTCTCGCTCATGCCGAGCTCGGCCGCCACGACTGACATCGAGATCGGTTCCGCCATGTTGGCGGTAATGCGGTTGACGATGCCGTTGATCTGGTCAACCTGCGCGTCGCCATCGGCGCCCTGTGTGCCCTGCATCTGTACGCTCGACAGCAGCCGGTAGTCCGTCCATTGCGCCAGGTCGGCCATGAACTCAAAAAAGTGGCCGAGGCGGCGCACGCCGCGTGCGGCCTTGATGTTGTCCCAATGCGTCTGCGCCTGCTGCGACATGCCGAAGAACTCGATGCCATGGCGCGCCCGTTCGAGCAACTGCATCACCTCGCGCAATTCGGGAATCCCGGCTGCCGCGCGCTCAATGGGTTCGTGGTGGAACTGGATCACCCGGTCGCGTCCCGCGGCGCCGCCTTCGGGGGCGTCGAGCGAAATCCAGTTGTGCGGCAGGCGCGGGCCGCACAACACCAGATGACCTGGCTGGAACGGTCCGATCCAGTCGCCGACAAACGCCTTGCCCGAGGTCTCGGTGATCAGGTGCAGTTCATACTCTTCATGAAAATGCCAGCGTACCAGCGGGCTCGGGAAGCCGTGTGCAAGACAGCGCACCAGACCGGTTTCAGGTGCCTCGTAACCCAGCGCCGGGGAACGCGCAATATCGCGCTCCAGCTCGGGCTGGCGCTGACGGGGGATCGAGCGTCTGGATGTGGACGTTGTCATTGCAGTCTGGGTCAGGACCGTGAAGCAATGGCCTCATTGTCCTCCCGCACGAGCGCGGCGTGAACGGCCTCCAGCGTGGGCGGATCGGCGCCTTCGCGGGTGCAGTTCAGCGCGGCGGCCGTGGCGGCAAAGCGCATCACCGCGTGCCAGGCGTCGCCGCTCAGCTCGCCAAGCTGGGCGGGGTGTTCGACGCCATGCGCAAGCAGCGAGACCGAAAGCCCGGCCGTAAAAGTATCGCCCGCGCCGATGGTGTCGACCACCTTGACACGCGGTGCCGCCACGGTCAACGGCTCGTGCCCCGTACGCCAGAGCGTGGCACCGCGGGCGCCGCGCGTAACAATCACCGCTCGCGCACCGGCTTGCAGGCAATCTGCCGCCAGCGCATCGACTGGCCTGCCGGGTGCCAGCAGTCCGGCGTCTTCGTCGCTGAGCTTGACCAGATCGGCCATTGCAAACCAGCTCATGACGCGCGCGCGGTAGGCTGTCATGTCGGAAATCAGGCTGGGCCGCACGTTGGGATCGAACACGATCACACGGCGCCCGGCATTGGCGGTCATCAGCCCGGTGATGCACGTGGCAGCAGGTTCCTGCAGGAGCGCGATTGAGCCGAAATGCAGGAAGCGGCATTCCGCCGGCAACTGCGGCAGTGGCTCGGGTGCCCAGGTCGCATCGGCGCTGCCGTGCGTGTAGAAGGCATAGCGGTTGGTCTGTGGTGTGCGCTCAACGAAGGCCAGGGTCGACGGCGCGTGGCTGCGCAGGATGAAACGGGTCTCCACACCGTTTCGTTCGAGAAAACGCATCAAGCGTTCACCGAACAGGTCGGTCGACAACTGTGTAAGAAAACCGGTGGGCTGCCCGAGGCGCGCGCAGGCCACAGCCGTGTTGAGCGGCGAGCCGCCCTCGTGGCCCAGGAACGCCAGCGTGCCGGCCTCGCTGGCGGTGAAATCGATAAGGGCCTCGCCCGTGATTGCAATGCGCATGGTGAATTCTCGGTCAATGCAAGGCGCCGTCGTCGGCCAAATCAGCTCATGACATTGCCGCCATCGACATTCAGGGTCTGCGCCGTGATGTAGCGCGCCTCGTCGCTGGCCAGAAATACGGCCGCTCCCGCGATGTCGGCCGGTACACCCATGCGGCCGAGTGGCACATCAAGGCCCACGCGCCGCTTCTTTTCCCCCGGGGGCAACCCTTCTGCCCTGGCGAAAAGGCTGTCGACATGGTCCCACATCGGCGTATCGACCACGCCGGGTGCGATGCCGTTGACGCGAATGCCATGCGGCGCCATGGCCAGCGCAGCACTCTGGGTGTAGCTGATGACCGCGGCCTTGGTGGCGCAGTAGTGCGACACCAGGGCCTCGCCGCGCCGCCCGGCTTGCGAGGCCATGTTGATGACCGACGCGCCCTGGGTGCCGGCCTCGACCATGTGACGAAGCACGGCCTGCATGACAAAGAACATGCCTTTCACGTTGACGGCAAAGAGCCTGTCGAAAGAAGCCTCGTCGCTGTCAAGCAAAGGCGCGAGGTCGAACACGGCCGCGTTGTTGAACAGGGTATGAATGGGGCCAAGAGCGGCCTGTGCCTGCACCAGCAGGCGCGCAATCGCCTGGGCGTCCGTCACGTCCGCCGCGATGTAGGCCAGGCAGCCGGAATGACGTTTCTGCAGTGCCTGCACGGCTTCAGGCGTCGCCACTGCCCGGTCGACCACGCTGCAGTGCGCGCCCTCGGCGATGCAGGCTTCAGCCACCGCCAGACCGATGCCACCACCGGCGCCCGTCAGAAGCACATGACGGTTCTTCAGACGTTCGCTCATGCTTTTTTTACCCCTGAATTGACAAAATCGGCTACTCGCCCGATCGCTCCGCGCACGGCATCCGTCAGCCGTGTATCGCCTGCGGCACTCCCCCATAGCCCCGCGTCGGAGCACAGCGCGCGCACAGGATCGACAGCGTCGCAGATCGCGCGGGCCACGGCCTCGTCCATACCCTGGTCCTGGTAGGCGTAGGGCAGCGCCCCCCGATGCCAGCGCCGCAGGAAAACAAGGAACAGCGCAGGCAGCACTGCGACGCTGTCGATGGGCTGTCCCGCGGCGAGCCGCTCCCGTACCGTGGGCGCGATAAACCCTGGAATCTTCGAGAAACCGTCCGCCGCCACGCGTTGGTTGGTGTCGCGGATCGCAGGGTTGCCAAAGCGCTCGAGTACCACATCGCGGTACGCCGCGAGGTCGATCGGCCCGGGAGAGTCGGGAGAACTCAGGCAGGGAATCACGTCGTCGGTCACATAGTCGTAGGCCATCTTCCGGATTGCCGCGTGGTGTGTTCCTTCGTGGATGAAGTCCAGCCCGGCCAATGTGCCGGCCCATGCAATGCAGCTGTGCGTGGCATTGAGGATGCGGATCTTGGCTTCCTCGTAAGGCTGCACCGATTCCACCAGCTCAACGCCCACACGGCCCCAGTCGGGGCGTCCGGCCGCGAAATTGTCTTCGATCACCCACTGGATGAAACTCTCGCCAGTGATCGCGGCCGCATCATCCCTCCCCGTGGCGGCCTTGACGCGAGCGCGCAGCTCGGGTGGCGGACGCGGCGTGATGCGGTCGACCATCGTGTTGGGACTGCGGGTGTTCCCCGCGACCCACGAAAGCAGCCCGGTATCGCCTGTGAGTTCAATGAATTCGCGCAACCCGGCACCGAAGCGGTCGCCGTTGTGACGCAGGTTGTCGCAGTTGAGCAGGGTCACCGGGCCGGCCTGCGCCGCCTTGCGCGCACGCAGGATCGCGCAGACGGCACCATAGATGGTCACGCCCTCCCCGCCCGCCTCGCCGCGGCGTGCACGCTCAAGGTCTGCCGCGAGATCATTGAAAGACAAGTCCAGCTTGCCTTTCGTGTCGAGGTAGTAGCCTGCCTCGGTCACGGTGAATGAAACGATGCGGGTGGACGGCGCCGCACCGCGAGAGATCACCGCAGCCAGCGAGGCTTCCCAGGGAAACACTTCGCGGATGGCCTCAATCTGTTCATAGCGGTACTCGCCGGCCGGCGATACGGTTTCCAGCGTGTACCGCCCGCCCTGTGCCTGCAAGGCCGCGACGACCTCGGCCATATCGGGCCGGATGTTGGCGCCCACGATGGACCAACGGGTATCGCCCGCATCGATCAGCCGCTGAAGATAAACGGCCTGGTGGGCTCGATGAAACGAACCCAGTCCAAGGTGAAGCACCGTGAATTCCGAAGGTGCCAATGGCGTTTTCGCAGGAAGCGCTGTTGCGAGAGTCAAGGGAATGTCCGAAAGAAAGAATCAGGCCGGGACCGCACGGCCTTCACGGTTGAACAGATGAAGCACCGAGGGGTCGAGCTCGACCGCTACATCGTCACCTGCATGCAGCGGTGTCCGTTCGTTCTGGCGCGCTATCAACGGCACGCCGCCGACGTCGACGTGAATCAGGGTGTCGGCACCGAGTGCCTCGATCAGCTCCACGCGGCCCTGCACACCCAAAGCAACGGCCTGCTTCGGATGCACGCGCAAGCCTTCCGGCCGGACGCCCAGGAAACCGTCGCTTGGCAGGCGCCCGCCAGTGGCGGCCGAGAAGCTGGGAATTGCGCTCGCCGCCACCATGTTCATCGACGGCATGCCGATGAACTGCGCGACAAACCGGTTCGCCGGGTGGTCGTAGAGCTCGAGCGGCGTACCGACCTGCTCGATCAGCCCGTCCCTGAGCACCACCACGCGGTCGGCCAGCGTCATCGCCTCGACCTGGTCGTGCGTGACGTAAATGGTCGTCGCGCCGAGCGCACGGTGCAGCTTGTGGATTTCGACGCGCGTGTTGCCGCGCAGCGCGGCATCCAGGTTGGACAAGGGCTCGTCGAACAGGAACACCTTGGGTGCACGCACGATGGCGCGGCCAATCGCCACGCGCTGCCGCTGTCCACCCGACAGGTCTTTCGGCGTGCGGCCCAGGTACTGGGTGAGATTCAGCGTTTTGGCCGCGTACTCGACCTTGGTCTGGATCTCGTCCTTCGGCACGCCCGCAAGCTTGAGCGCAAAGGACATGTTGTCGTACACACTCATGTGCGGGTAGAGCGCGTAGCTCTGGAACACCATCGCCAGGTCACGCTTGCCCGAAGGCGTCCAGGTGATGTCCTTTCCGTCCAGCAGCAAATTGCCTTTGGTGATGGGCTCCAGCCCGGCGATGAGGCGCAGCAGTGTCGATTTGCCGCAACCCGAAGGTCCGACGAAGACGATGAACTCGCCCTTGTTGATTTCAAGATCAACACCGCGGATGATTTGGGTTTCCCCGAAACTTTTCTCGATGTTCTTGAGTTCCAGATAAGCCATAAGTCAATTCCTTTCACTTCACCGCGCCGAATGTCAGACCCTGCACCAGCTGTTTCTGGCTGAACCAGCCGAACACGACGATGGGTGCGATCGCCATCAGCGAGGCGGCTGACAATTTGGCCCAAAACAGGCCTTCAGGGCTGGAGTACGAGGCGATCAATGTCGCCAGCGTGCCGGCCTTGGCCGAACTGAGGTTGAGCGCCCAGAAGGCCTCGTTCCAGCTCAGCACCAGGCACAGCAGGCCGGTCGAAGCGAGACCGCCCACCGACAGCGGCAGCACAACATGGCGGAATTCGGTCCAGAGGCTCGCACCGTCCATGCGTGCGGCTTCCAGGATCTCGTTCGGGATGTCCTTGTAGGCGCTGTAGAGCATCCACACCATGATCGGCAGGTTCGCCAGCGTAAAGACAATGGTCAGTGCGGTGAGCGAATCCAGCAGGCCCGCGGTTTGCGCGAGAACGTAAATCGGCACCAGCGCGCCCACCGCCGGCATCATCTTGGTGGAAAGCATCCACATCAGGATGTCGCGTGTCCTCTTCGTGCGGAAGAAGGCCATCGAGTACGCGGCGGGCGCCGCGATCAGCAGGCCGATGATGGTTGAACCCAGGCTGGTGATGAGCGAGTTGCGCGCATACAGCAAGTAGTCGCTGCGGCGCTGCACTTCGCTGAAGTTGTCGAGCGTGGGCTCGAAAATAAAGAGCGGCGGCACATGGATTGCCTGAAGTTCGGTCTTGAAAGCCGTGAGAAACAGCCAGCCGAGCGGAAAGAACAGCAGCAGCGCTACGGCCCAGGCACCCACAGTGCGTAGCAGTTGCGGAAGGAAGTTGCTTGGTTGCACAATCGTTCCCTTAGTCGAGGTTCTTGCCGACGATGCGGATGAGGAACACCGCCACGATGTTGGCCACCACCACCGCGAACAACGCACCGGCCGATGCCACGCCCACGTCAAAGTTCATCAGCGACTGCTTGAAGATCATGTAAGTGAGATTGGTGCTCTCGTTGCCCGGGCCGCCATTGGTGGTGATGGCGATCTCGGCGAACACGCTGAGCAGAAAGATCATTTCGATCATGATCACCACCGCCATCGGCCGGCCGAGGTGCGGAATGATGAGGTAGAAAAACCGCTGGAACGAACTTGCACCGTCCATGCGCGCCGCTTCCATCTGCTCGCGGTCGAGCGACTGCAGCGAGGTAATGAAGATCAGGCAGGCGAAGGGCAGCCACTGCCAGGCCACCATGATGATCACCGACAACAGCGGCACATCGGTGAGCCAGTCGACCGGTTGCGCGCCGAAAAAACGCCAGAGGTCGGCAAGCACGCCGTAGATCGGGTTCATCATCATGTGCTTCCACAGCAGTGCGTTCACTGCGGGCATGACGAAGAACGGCGAGATAAGCAGCACGCGCACGATGCCCCGACCCGGAAAGGGCTCGTTCACCAGCAGCGCGAGCAGCACCCCGAAAACCACCGTGATGACGATCACGCTGCCGATGAGCAGCAGCGTGTTCCAGGTCGCAGGCCAGAAGTCCGGATCGGTGATGAAGTACTGGAAGTTCTCGATGCCGATGAACGGATGCTCGCCGGGTTGCATGAGGTTGTAGCTCACGAACGAGAAATACAGGGTCATCACGAGCGGCACGATCATCCATAGGAAGAGCGTGAGCACTGCGGGCGCCATGAGTGCGCGGGGCAGGAGGCGATTCATGTTGTGGGTCCCGGGGCGTCAGGTCAGAACTGCCGCGGATCCGGCTTCACCGGTCCGCGGGCGGTCCATGCTGTCTGAGGGTTTACTTGTAGTACCCGGCCTTCTTCATCTCGCGCTCAGCCGCCGTCTGTGATATCTTCAGGGCCTGGTCCACCGTGACCTTGCCCGACAGCGCTGCGCTCATCTGCTGGCCCACCGCCACGCCGATGGCCTGGAACTCGGGAATGGCCGCGTACTGCACGCCGACGTAGGGCGACTTGGGCAGCGTGCTGTCGCTGAGGTTGGCGCTGTCGATGGCTTTCTTCTCGGCGGCAGCAAACTTCGCAACCTTCTGGAACTCGGGATTTGCGTAGGTCGACTTGCGCGTGCCGGTGGGTACCGTCCCCCAGCCATGTTCTTTGGCGACCAGATTGATGTACTCCCTGGAGGTGGCCCACTTCACGAAGGTCTGGGCAGCTGCGCCCTTGGTCGAGCTGGCCGGAATGGCCAGGTTCCAGGTCCACAGCCAGTTGGCGCCCTTGGGCGTAACGGCCACAGGGGCCTGGGCAAAGGCCACCTTGTCGGCCACCTTCGACTGCTTCGGATCGCTGATGAATGAGGCAGCGATGGTTGCATCCACCCACATGCCGCACTTGCCTTCGTTGAAGAGGGCGAGGTTCTCATTGAAGCTGTTGGCCGAGGCGCCGGGTGGGCCGTAGGCTTTCATCAGGTCCACGTAAAAGCCAATCGCGTCCTTCCAGGGCTTGGTGTCGATCTGCGGCTTCCATTGCATGTCGAACCACTGGCCGCCGTTGGTATTGACCAGCGTGGTCAGGAAGGCCATGTTGTCGCCCCAGCCCGGCTTGCCGCGCAGGCACATGCCGTACACACCGGCTTTCGGGTCATGGATCTTGCCGGCCAGTTCCTTCACCTGTGTCCAGGTGGGTTGCTCGGGCATCTTGAAGCCGACCTTGTCGGCGAGGTCCTTGCGGTACATGAGCATCGAGCTCTCGCCATAGAACGGTGCGGCGTAGAGCTTGCCTTCATGCGACAGGCCGGCGCGGATGGCGGGCAACAGGTCGTCGACGTCATAGGCGGCATCGGTAGCAATGGGCTGCAGCCAGCCCTTCTTCGACCAGATCGGCGCTTCGTACAGGCCGATGGTCATCACGTCGAACTGCCCGCCCTTGGTGGCGATGTCAGTGGTGACGCGCTGGCGCAACGTGCCTTCTTCGAGCGTGACCCACTTGAGCTTGATGTCGGGATGGGCTTTCTCGAAAACCGGCGTGAGCTTCTGCATTTCGATCATGTGGCCGTTGTTCACCGTCGCCACCACGAGTTCGGTCACGGCATGGGCCATACCGGCGCCCAAGAGTGCAAGCACCAGGCCTGCCTGGATAAAACGCTTCATAAGGTGTCTCCTTCGTTATGTCAGTCGAAACGGCCGCTTTGCCGTTCACTGCATTTTGAAGAAAGGTCCTTGCGGGTTTGATACCAGATCAGAGCACTTCAATACTTTGTTGCATTGAAGGAGTGGTAATTTCCCTAAATCCCGCATCATTAGATGCAACAAATTGTCAAGGCCGACGTGACGCGCTCTGCCAAGTCAGGCCGCTAGCCTGCGTCGTTTGCATCAACGGACAAACAAATCAGATCGGGCGGCATCAACACGCCGACCGGTCGCGGCGCTATTTGCGCGCGACAGCTGAAGCCGGCACCAGCTTGAGTGGCCCGTAGAAGGCCTGCAGCTGACCCTCGTTCTTTTCGCCTTCGGTAAAGACCGCGAAGCTCAGCAAGGCGCCCGGATCTTCGCCAAAGGCCTGGCGGTAGTCGGCACGGATATCGCGCTCGTAGCTGCGCCATTCGTTGTAGCCGTGGTCGCCCGAGTCGACAACGATCTTGCGGATACGGTCGGTGCGGTCGTTGACGACGACTTCGCCCGGCCGGTTGACACGCGACCACGAATAAACCAGCGTCGCGAACGGCATTTCTTCGCCGGTCAGCAGCCGGCTCAACTCGGACAGCAGGGAATTTTTCATCGACAGCCGCGAGCGGTCGCCTTCGAACGCGAGCACCACCCGCACCGGCACGTCCTCGAGTTGCGGCAGTGCGAGATTGGCACCCGCACCGGCGTACGGCACGTTCCAGGAAAAGCGCACGAGCCCTAGCTGGTCGGGCTCGATGCGGTGGCGATGGCGCAGGATGCTGCCGGACGCCTCGACCTTTGCGAGCACCGCGTCGCGACCTTCATGACGCACATAGCTGTAGCTGGCCGGCTGCTTGCCCGGCACGCGGAAGATTTCCCACTTGAGGTCGTCCGGTTTGAGCTCATCGGCCTTGGGCGGCGCCGACATCTCGGCCCAGGCGGTGCCGGTCACTCCTTCCGCCGGGCCCAGCGTGCCGCCGCGGCTGACCGGCTCATCGACATCGGTGTCCTCGTCGGGCGCCGGGCGTGTCGCGCAGCCGGAGACCAGAGCCAGCGTGAGAAACGCTGCGGCGAACATCGAAAAACGGGGGAAAAGGCGGCGAAGCGGAAGGGAACAGGACATGATACGAAGCCATCGAAAAATCGGCGATGTGGCAAGTTGACCACGGAAGCGCGCGCTCCCGCAATGGAAAAACGCACACTTTTGCGGGATTCAGCCAGCAATCTTGCGCAGCAGGCCGGCGGTCGAGCCATCAAGGCCGGATACGTCCCCGCTGCGCAGGCGTGGCTCGATGTCTTTGGCCAGCACCTTGCCGAGCTCGACGCCCCACTGGTCAAAACTGTTGATGCCCCAGATCGCACCGCTGACAAACACACGGTGCTCCTGCAGGGCGATCAGCGCGCCCAGGCTGGCCGGTGTGAGCCGCTCAAGCAACAGGAAGGTACTGGGACGGTTGCCGGGAAAATGCCTGTGGCCACCCGCCTCTTCTTTTCCGGTCATCAGGGCTTGCGCCTGGGCCAGGACGTTGGCCAGCAATTTGGCGTGATGCCCCGGCAAATCATGCGGTGCGTGCGCGGCTGTTTTGACCGCCACAAACTCGACTGGCACCACCGACGTCCCCTGGTGCAGCATCTGGAAATAGGCGTGCTGGCCGTTGGTGCCGGGTTCGCCCCACAGCACCGGCGACGTTTCAAACGGCAAGGCCTTGCCATCCGCGTCCACGCGTTTGCCGTTGCTCTCCATCTCCAGCTGCTGCAGGTAAGCCGGCAGGCGGCGCAGGGCGCTGCTGTAGGGCGCGATGCTGCGGCTGGTGAAACCATGAAAGTTGCGGTACCAGACGTCGAGCAGGCCCAGGCGCACCGGCAGGTTGCGTTCCAGGGGTGCGGTGCGAAAGTGCTCGTCCATGGCGTGCGCGCCGGCCAGCAGCTCGCGAAAGCCGGCTGCACCAATGGCGATGGCCACCGGCAAGCCGATGGCCGACCACAGCGAATAACGCCCGCCCACCCAGTCCCAGAAACCAAAGGTGGTGCTGATGCCGAATTCGTTGGCTGCCGCGACGTTGGTCGTCAGTGCGGCGAAATGCCGGCTGATGTCGCGTCCGCCCTGTGCCTCAAACCAGCGCCGGGCCGAGTGCGCATTGGTCATGGTCTCGGTGGTGGTGAAGGTTTTGGACGCGATCAGGAACAGCGTGCTTTGCGGCTTGAGCCCCTTGAGCACGGTAGCCAGCTCGTCCCCATCCACATTGGAGACAAAGTGAACGCGTTTGCCGTTGGCGGCGAATTCGCCGAGCGCCAGCACCGCCATTTGGGGCCCCAGGTCGGAGCCGCCTATGCCGATGTTGACGACATCGGTGATGGCGGCATCCGCGCGCACCTGCTCGGCATAAGCCAGCATCGCGTCCAGCGTGGTGTGAACCTGGGCCAACTCGGTTGCTATATCTTTAATAGCTGCCGGCGCACGTCCATCCTGGTCTACAGCCGGATTTCTCAGCAAAAAATGCATCACAGCGCGCTTTTCGGTGCCGTTGATCAGCTCCCCGGCGAACATGGCGTCGCGGTGCTGCTCCAGCCCGCACTGACGCGCAAGCTCTAACAACAATGCCTGGCTGGCCGTGTCGATCAGGTTTTTGGAAAGGTCTGCAAAAACATGGGGAGCGTCCTGGCTGAAACGGGCAAAGCGATCCGGGTCGGCGGCAAATGCCGCCTTCAGATCGAAATCTTCGCCTGAAGCCGTATACAGCGCCTGCAGCGCAGGCCACGCGGGAGTCTGGTCGCAACGCGGTCGGTTCATGACGTGTCCTGCCTGAGAGTTATGCGGCCAGCATCAGCTGCTCAAGCTTCACGGCATCGGCTGCGAAAGCGCGGATGCCTTCAGCCAGCTTCTCGGTGGCCATGGCATCTTCGTTGAGCGCGTAGCGGAATCCGGCTTCGTCAAAGTTCACTGGGGGCAAGTCCAGCGCCGCTGCGGCTTTGGCATCGAGTGCGCGCGGCAACGCGGCATCGCTGGCGGCAAGCTGGGCCAGCAGTTCCGGGCTGATGGTCAGGAGGTCACAGCCGGCGAGCGCAGTGATCTGGCCCACGTTGCGAAAGCTCGCACCCATTACCTCGGTGGCAATGCCGAAGTGCTTGTAATGGTTGTAGATCTCGCGCACAGACTTCACGCCGGGGTCGTTGGCGCCGGACATGGCGGCTTCGTCCCAGGCGGCGCCGGCAGATTTTTTGTACCAGTCGTAGATACGGCCGACAAACGGCGAGATCAACTGAACCTTGGCCTGGCCGCAGGCGATGGCCTGGCAGAACGAAAACAGCAGCGTGAGGTTGGTGTGAATGCCGCGCTGTTCCAGCTTTTCGGCCGCCTGAATGCCTTCCCAGGTGGCGGCGACCTTGATCAGCACGCGGTCAATGTGAATGCCTTCGGCCTGGTAGAGCTCGATGATGCGTTCGCCGCGCGTATACGTTGCGTTGGCGTCAAAGCTCAGGCGGGCATCAACCTCCGTCGAGACCCGGCCCGGAATGATGGAAAGGATTTCGCAGCCAAAACGCACCAGCAGACGGTCCATGACCTCGTCAAGCGCCCGGCCCTTGAAGCGGCTCACGGTGTCTTCCAGCAGGGGCTGGTAGTCGGCCTTCTGCACCGCCTTGAGGATGAGGGAAGGATTGGTGGTGGCGTCCTGCGGCTTGAACTGCCCCAGTTGCTTGAAGTCACCGGTGTCAGCGACTACGGTGGTGAACTGTTTCAGGGCGTCAAGTTGGGTCATGGCTGGGTGGCTGGTCAAAACACGGAGTGGTCCGGATGAAACACCGTGCGGTGCCTGGATGCAGGCATTTCACGGGTTCGATGTCGAGTTACCATTATGCCCATAGAATATGAAACTTTATTACCAAGACAATTTTTTACCATGAGTTTTGACCTCATCCTGTTTGGCGGCACCGGCGACCTGGTGTGGCGCAAGATCATGCCGGCCCTGTTCCAGGCCTTCCGCCACGGCTCGTTGCCGGAGGGCGGGCGCATTGTGGGCGTGGCACGCGACGATTTGTCGGACGACCAGTACCGCGCGCTGATCAAGTCCCGGTTTGACAATGTCGAGCTGGCCAAGCGGCCGAGCGAAGAGGAGTTCTCGCGCTTCGCGGCGATGTTGGGCTACCTGCGCATGGACTTGTCCAACCCGGCCGACTATGCCGCACTGGCTGCGAAACTGCAGCAGCGGCCCGCCGACGTGGTGGTGATGTACGTGGCCACCGCGCCCAGCCTCTTCACCACGGTCTGCGAGCAGATCGCCGCCGCCGGCCTGAACGGCCCGCAGACGCGCGTGGTGCTCGAAAAGCCGCTGGGCCACGACCTGGCATCCAACCGCGCCATCAACAAGACGGTACGCAGTGTTTTGAGCGAGCAGCAGATCTTTCGCATCGACCACTACCTGGGCAAGCCCTCGGTGCAAAACCTGTTTGCGCTGCGTTTCGGCAACTCGCTGTTCGAACCGCTGTGGCGCCGCGAGACGATTGCCAACATCCAGATCACCATCGCCGAAGACCTGGGCGTGGAAAAGCGCGGTGCGTTTTACGACAGCACCGGCGCGCTGCGCGACATGGTGCAAAACCATGCGCTGCAGCTGCTGTGCGCCATCGGTATGGAGCCACCCATCAACTCACACGCCGACGCCATCCGCGACGAGAAACTCAAGGTACTGCGATCGCTGAAAGCCTGGACGCCTGAAACGCTGAGCCAGCATGTGGTGCGCGGCCAATACGCGGCCGGCAACATCGACGGCGAGGCCGTGCCCGGCTACCGCGACGAAAAAGGCGTGCCCCCTGACAGCAGGACCGAAACCTTTGTCGCCCTGCGCACCGAGATCGCCAACTGGCGGTGGGCCGGTGTGCCGTTTTACATCCGCACCGGCAAGCGCCTGGCCGGCCGGGACGCGCACATCGAGGTGAACTTTCGCCCCGCGCCGCACGCGATTTTCAAGTCGGCGCTGGCCGGCTCCAATGTGGCCAACCGGCTGGTGATCAACCTGCAACCCAAGGACGGCCTGGAGCTGCACCTGCTTGCGCAGGGTGCCGACCAGCGCACGGGGGGCCGCGGCACGCCTTCGCTGGCGCCGGTGCAACTGGACCTGGATTTCGACAAACGCTTTGGCTCCGAGCGCGTGGGCGCTTATGAACGGCTGCTGCTGGATGTGATCGACGGGCGCTTGAATCTTTTCGTGCGCAGCGACGAGCAGGAAGAAGCCTGGCGCTGGGTCGAACCCATCATGGACAGCTGGAGCAACCAGGCGAGTGCGCCACGGCCTTATGCCGCCGGCACCTGGGGCCCCAGTGCCGCGAGCGCGATGATTGCCAGAGACGGCTATTGCTGGTCCGAAGAATGTTAAGTATGTGGCCCCCACGGTCGTTCACTTCGTGTAGCTCCCTGCCCCCCGAGGGGGCCGCTGCGCCTGTGGCCCGGCAAAGCCGGTTCCACGGCCCCTGCTGGTTGGGGAAGATGCCAAGTACCACTGGAGGCATACCCCGTGCTTGATCGAATTAAGGCCTCGTTGCCTTCGCTGGCGCCTGCGGAGCAGCGCGTCGGCCGGTTGGTACTGGCCGACCCGCGGGCGTTTGCCAATTTGCCGATCACCGAGTTGGCCAGCCGTTCGCATGTGAGCAAGCCCACCGTGGTGCGGTTTTGCCGCAGCATGGGATATGACGGCCTGTCGGACTTCAAGCTCAAGCTGGCGGGCAGCGTGAGTGAGGGCGTACCTTTCATCCACCGCAGCGTGGACGCGGACGACAAGACCGGCGACGTGATGGTCAAGGTGATCGACAACACGGTGGCGGCATTTTTGAAATACCGCAACGATGCGAGTTCCGTAGCCATTGAGCGGGCCGCCGATGCGCTGCTGGCCACTTACAACACAGGCAAGCGGATTGAATTCTTCGGCGTGGGCAACTCTGGCATCGTGGCGCAGGATGCTCAGCACAAGTTCTTCCGCCTGGGCATCACCAGCATCGCCTACAGCGACGGCCACATGCAGGTGATGAGTGCCTCGCTGCTGGGGCCGGGCGACTGCGTGGTGGTGATTTCCAACTCTGGCCGCACGCGCGATTTGATGGACGCCTGCGACATCGCCCGCAAGAATGGCGCGACCACGATCGTCATCACCGTCACCGGTTCGCCGTTGGCCGCAGCCGGCAACATCCACCTGGCAGCCGACCACCCCGAGGGCTACGACCGCTACAGCCCCATGGTGTCGCGCCTGATGCACCTGATGATCATCGACATCCTGGCAACCTGTGTGGCACTGCGCATCGGCAGCAAGCTGCAGCCGTTGCTCAAGGAAATGAAGAACAACCTGCGTAACAAGCGTTATGCCTGAGACGGGCACAGACAGGTGAGGCGCAGACGTGGCCTGCATCGCCCCGCCTGTGATGACGGCCTCTTGGAATATCAAGAAGAATTCGCCCGCAGCTCATAAGGGACGAGCGCAAGCAGCTATTAAATTAATAGCAAGTCAGCGCAGCGGCAGCGAGCGTTCGACAATTCCCGCGAACAGCGCCGAGCCCAGCGGCAGCACGCTGTCATTGAAGTCATAGCAGCTGTTATGCAAAAAGCGGCTGCCCACGCCGCCCATGGTTCCGCCTTTGCCATCGGGCAACTGCTCGCCCTGGCCCAGGCGCAAGTAGGCACCCGGCTTGACCCTGAGCATGAAGGAGAAGTCTTCCGAGCCCATGCTGGGCTCAAGGTTGCGCACAACGTTCTCTGCACCCACCAGTTGTTCGGCGACGCTGGTGGCCAGCTCGTATTCGACCGGTGAGTTGATGGTGGCCGGGTAGATTCGTTCGTACTTGACGGTGGCCGTGGCGCCAAAGCCCTGCGCCACTGCGGCGCACAACTCCTTGAGGCGCCGCTCGACCAGGTCCTGCACTTCCGGTTTGAAGGTGCGTACCGTGCCGACCAGTGTGGCATTGCCGGGCACCACGCTCATGGCGCCCAGATCCCCTGCCTGGACGGCACAAATGCTGATCACGGCGTTGTCCATGGCCTTGACGTTGCGCGAGACGATGCCTTGCACCGCTGTGATGATGTGAGCGGCCACCAGCACCGGATCGACCGTGAGATAGGCGTGTGCCCCATGGCCGCCCTTGCCGGTAATCTCAATGGTGATGCGGTCGGCCGCGGCCATCATGGGGCCGGGATTGATCCCGATGGTGCCAGGCTGCATCGCGGGCCAGTTGTGCATGGCGTAAATGGCCTGCACAGGAAAACGCTCGAACAAGCCGTCCTTGATCATCGCATCAGCACCGCCACGCCCCTCCTCCGCGGGCTGGAAAACCAGCACGGCATCGCCGGCAAAATTACGCGTCTCTGCGAGGTAACGGGCAGCACCCACCAGCATGGTGGTGTGCCCGTCATGTCCACATCCATGCATCAACCCGGCCTTGGCGGACTTCCAGCCAAATTCGTTGTGTTCTGTCATGGGTAGCGCGTCCATGTCAGCGCGCAATCCGATCATGGGCTTAAAACCAGGTTGACCGGAAGCCTTGACTGGCTGCTGACCTCTGATGACAGCCACAACACCTGTTTTACCGACACCGGTGTGCACCTCGTCTACGCCACACAACTTGAGCGCGTGCACTACCCGGCTGGAGGTGTAAACCTCTTCAAACCCGAGTTCCGGGTGCGCGTGCAGGTCGCGCCGAAAGGCGGTCAGTTCGGGGTGGTACTGCGCTATTTGCGCAAAGGCCCGGCCGGAGGCGCGAAGCGGAGAGGGGCGATCGGGGTTTGCAGTATCTCCCGCTGCGGCAGGCTGAATGGATGAAGCACTTGGAAGATTGGCCGGAGCGCGCATGTCAGTGGAGTCCCGAGTTCAGCAGGTTAAATACTAGTCCCGAAGGGATAGCGGTGCAAATCCAGGGGTTTGTGAAATCTGCAGCAAGTCCGGCGCCATTGCGGGCGTGGCCACGATGCTTGCAGTTTTGCTTTTGAGGCTGACGGGGCCGTACCATGCCTTGGTAATTTGGCGTGTGTTGTCGCTGTCAGTCATGATGGCGACACCGACCAAAGCGCCGGGGGGCTCGCCGAAGGCCTTTTGGTAGTCGGCACGAATGTCACGCTGGTAGTCGAGCCAGCGATCAAGGCGGCCGGGACCGGATTCGATCACCACTTTGCGGATCCGGTCGGTCCGTGTATTGATGATCACGCTTTCTGGCGCGCTGTGAGAGCCCCAGACATACATGAGCGTCGCGTAAGGCAGCGGCTCGCCTGTCAGTGCCAATGCGAGCTCTGAAAGCATGGCGTTCCTGGCAGAAAACTTCGACCTGTCACCTTCAAAGGCCAGGACCACACGCACGGGCGAATCATCGCTGTCGCGTTGCGTCATGTCCGCACCCGCAATCATCTTCGGCACCTTCCAGGAGAAGCCCAGGGTTCCAAGTTCCGCTGGCTCTATGCGCAGGTTTTGCCGCAGCATGCTGGCGGCACTATCGGACTCACCAAGAACGGCATTGCGCCCGTCCAGGCGAACGGCACGGTAACGTGTCGACTTCTTGCCCGGGAAAGTGCAGTGCTGCCATTTAATGACATCTGCATCAGTGCTTGTAGACGACGCAGAAGTCCAGTCGACATTCGTGCTGGCTATAGGGGCGGAAGTCCCGAACCCCGCGCAGCCAGCGGCAAGAAACAGGTAGCCGACGGCCAGCAAGCGCAACGTGCGAACAAGGAAACGGCGATGTGTCAGTGGCATTGAACGTGGGGGAACAGCAATGGACCTGGTATCAGTTGCGTCTTGTCTAAATGCCAAGACCTTGGTATTTAACGCGGCAGATGCGAAAAAGTTTCACAAATTCGAACGACTAATTTCAACGACTCACAACATCAAGCGGCGGTCTCGTAAATTTCTTCACGAAAAAAGCCGCCCCGGGTTGCCCCGAGACGGCTTTCAGATTCTCATCAAAAACTGGCTTAAGCCAGCTTCAGATTAGAACGTGTGGCGAACACCAGCAGCGAACAAGGTTTTCTTGTCGGTACGGGTAGAGTCGTTGTTTGGCTCACCTTTGTGGCTGATGTAACCGGTGTACAGCGTGGTGCGCTTGGACAGGTCATAGGTACCCAGCAGGCTGTAGCCAGTGCCCTTGCGGCTCGTGTTGTTGAAGTCGCTCTTGGCACGGACATAACCAGCAGCGATGGAAGCGGCGCCAAACGGAACGCTCACGCCGATTTGGTATTCCTTGTCTTTGGCATCAAAACCGAGGGTGTTCAGGCCCTTGGCGGTGTTGTAGCTACCGACGAGCTTCGCAACGCCGAAGTCATACGTAGCGCCCAGCAGGTTGTACTTGCGGGTGGTCTGCAGACCAGCGGTACCTACGTTGTTAGACGCGGAACTGATAACGGTGCTGCCGAGGCCAGACGCACCGGAGAACAATGTGGCGGTGCCGTTAGACTTTTCAGCCTGGTAGGCGTAACCAACCAACAGAGGGCCATTGGCGTACTTGATGTGGGCGCTGGTGCTGCTGGAAGCAGAAACCGTTGCCGACTTGTCTTCGCCAAAACCGTACATCACCGAACCGCTGAAACCACCGAAAACGGGGGAGTCATAACGGATGGAGTTGTTGGCACGGTTGCTGTAGTCTTGCAGGCCTACACCCCAGATGGTTCCGGTGGTAGCAAACGTGTTGGAGTCATACGTGTTGTTGGTAGCGCCGCGCAGCGAGTCATAAGCGGTGTACTGACGACCCAGACGAACTTCACCGAAGCTGCCTTTCAGGCCCACGGTAGCAACACGGCCAAACAGGATGGAGGCGGTAGAAGAAGAGCTGCCGCCGTTGTTGGCCAAAGCACCGGTGTCAATACCGAAGCCGCTTTCGAGGGTGAACACAGCTGCCAGACCGCCACCGAGGTCTTCGCTACCGCGCATGCCCCAACGCGAGCTGCTCAAGCCGCTACCGTCGATCTTGCTGTTGCTGATGCTGGTGTTGGTGGTGGACGATTGAACTTTAACGTTCTCTTGACCAATCATTGCATCGACAACGCCGTACAGGGTCACAGAGGATTGGGCATGTGCAACGCCAGCGGTTGCAGCGAGTGCAGCCAGGGCGATAAGAGTCTTTTTCATTGAGAGTTTCTCCAAGGTTAAACATAGGGCTCCGGCACGGGGACCATTTCAGACTTTCGCCTTCATGGCACCACCAGAGACCCGGGCCAACCCCCGTTTCGGGAAGTTGGGTCTATTGCACCAGACTGAGCCCCAATTCGCAAAGGAATGCCCGAAAAAACAGTCAAGCCGTTGCGCTCAAACCACAAACAGACAGGGGCAAGTGGAAAAGAAGCAACGCCCGCGAAAACCCGGGAATTCTGCTAACCAAAACTTGCCTTTTTGCCTGATTTCAGCTGCCTAAATGAAAAAAGCCGTTTCAATGAAACGGCTTTTTGAGAGAACCCGGGCAAGCCCGGGTTTAGATCCAATCTGGATTAGAACGTGTGACGAACGCCAACACCGTAGGTGCTGGTCTTGCGATCAGCCGCGCCGGAGCTGGTTTCCTTGCCGCTCTGAACACCAGCGTACAGGTTCGTGCGCTTGGACAGTGCATACAGGCCAGCCAGGCCGTAGCCCGTACGCTTCAGGTCAGGAAGACCACCCAGACGGGTGCTCTTGGAACGGGCAAAACCACCAGACAGCGTGAAGGTGCTGTTGACGGGGAAGTCCAGACCGATTTGGTACTCTTTAGCCTTGTCCTGTGCCAGAAGGGTCACTGGGCTGGTGCCATTCTTCGCGTTACCGTAAGCTGCGAGCAGCTTGACCACGCCGAAGTCGTACGAACCATTCAACTGGGTGTACTTGATGGCAGTGGTGTTAGCGGTAGCCTTTTCAGACTGGTAAGACAGCGCCGCACCGATAGGGCCGTTTGCATAAGCAACGTTGAAGCTGGTAACTTTGCCGGCGCCGACAGTGGCGGTTTTGTTTTCGCCGAAGCTGTACATTGCAGCAGCAGTGAACCCAGCCAGGTCAGGGGTCTTGTAATAGATCGCGTTACCAGGACGGTCGAGGTAGTTTGTGCTGCTGATCCACACGCTGGTGGCAGGTGCAAACAGGAGCGAGTCGAAGCCAGCAGCGCCGGAGCCCTTGACGTCGTCATAAGGGGTCCACATTTTGCCGAGCTTCAGTTCACCGAAGCCACCAGACAGGCCAACCCAGGACTGACGGCCAAAGATCGCGTTGGAGGTCGTGCCGCTATAGGGGTTGGTGTAGTTGTTCGAAGCACCGGTGCTGGGGTCAAAGCCGGCTTCCAGCAGGAAGTTGGCTTTCAGGCCGCCACCGAGGTCCTCAGAACCCTTCAGGCCGAAACGGCTGGTCTGCAGACCACCACCGCTACCGGAAGCAGGATGCGAAACGTTCACGCCGGTCTGGCTGATATTGTTGTCCTTCACGCTACCAACCCAAGCGTCCACAAGGCCGTAAACGGTCACGGTAGACTGGGCAGAAGCCATGCCGGAAACGGCCAGCACAGCCAAAGCAACTAGGCTTTTCTTCATCATTAGAAAATCTCCAAAAAGGTGGAAAACAAAACACTGCTACGAAACAAACATTTATAAGGGCTCAGTGACTACCCTTAGACCGATTTAACCAAAAAGTCACAAATCACACCAAGCCTTATCTCTACTATTAGCAACGTTCATACCCGAGTTGTTGGCCCCTAACAACGCATTGCATTTTGCGCACACTGGAGGTGCGCATGCGAACGAATGGGCCAGGCTGAGCGTACGAGGGAAATTTTCAGGCGGCCGAGGCAGGTCGCCCCAAAGCAGGGCATCCGGCCCTGGATGCCCCGCGTTGGTGAAAAACGCAAATCCCCAGTTTTTTTGTCTCCGGGAAGCGTTATGGCTCAAAAAGTCGAGCAAGAAGGGCGGCAAATTGGTGTAGCTCGACATGAACCGTTGTAGCCGCGAGTCATTCTCCTGCTGCCAACCCGCTATACGCTCCGGATTAGACGTCAAACCCTAGTCACCGATTGCCCATGACTGCGTCGTTCTCCAGCCTCACTTAAAACGATCTCCAGCATCGGAATTTGAGAGGGAAAACACAATTATTTGACAAACTCCCAAGGTTTACCGTCGGCATCAACCAGCGCAGAAAAACTTCGGGTTTTCCCCTGTCGCAAAAGTGATACCCCCCGTATTGCCTCTCTTTACGTGCCGCGGCATCCCCACTAATCTTTGCTCCATCGAGTCAAGCCGGTATGCGTGTATTTACGGCAATGACTGCGAAGGTTTTCCCTCAATTACAACTCTTGGAGACTCCATGAAAAAACTGACCCTCGTTGCAACTGCGATCATGGGACTGCTGTCCACTTCCGCTGCCATGGCACAAAGCACTGTGACCGTCTACGGCATTGTTGACGCTGGCTACAACCGTGTAAGCGGTCTGCGTCAAGGCACCGTGAACACCATCGCCAGCGGCATCATGGAAGGCTCGCGTTTCGGCCTGCGTGGCACCGAAGACATCGGCGGTGGTTACAAAGCCATCTTCACGCTGGAAAACCGCTTTGAAGCAGATACCGGTGCACTGGGCAACAGGACGAATTCGGGCACACAGTTGCCCGATCGCATGGTCAACGCCAATTTGCTGGTACCCACCTTTTCCGCCGCACAGCAAGCTGGCTTACAGACAAACTTTTTCACACCCATTGCCGCCAGTATCGGCGGCACCCTCGGCGTCAACACGACCAATAACCTGTTTGACCGCCAGGCTTTTGTCGGCCTGATCACTCCGGTTGGCGCTATTACGCTGGGCCGTCAGTACACCCCAGGCTATCTGGTTGGCGCCACCTTCGACGCCTCGCAAACCCAGTCCAGTCTGGCTGCGGGTCAGGTTGCGAGCTTCCCACCTGCCTTTGATATTCGCCTGAGCAACACCGTTCAGTACGCCATCCAGACCAGTGGTGTGACCGCCTCGCTGATGTATGGCGCCGGTGAGGCATCCACTGCCACGGTCGGTAATTCAGCCAGCCGTTTCCTGGGCGGAATGGTGATGTACAAGGCTACCGGCTGGTCTGTCGGCTTCGGTCACAACACGAAGAACAATAGCAGTGGACAGAAATCTCTGACCAACAATGTTTTGGGCGCGACTGTTGACGTCGGCCCAGGCACCATTTATGGTCAGTACGCCACGATCAAGGATGAAAACCCCGACGCTTTGGCGCTGATCGCCCCGAACTTGACCACCCCAGCAGCGACCGCCGGTCTGACGGCTTTGGGCACCAATGCAGCGACGATTCTTGCAGCTTACTCCAACGCGCTGCGCCAGGACGCCAACCTCATGCACATCGGCTACCGCATGACCACCGGCCCGCACACCATCGTGGTTGCCTACAACCGCCTGGATGACAAGCGTCCCAACAATGCTGACACCTCATCGTATGGTGCAACCTATACCTACGCGCTGTCCAAACGCACCAACCTGAACGCCGTGCTGACACGCTTCAGCAACAAGGGTTTAGGCCAGGCGGCCCCTGGTGGCAATGGCTTCCTCGGCGGCGTGACGTCTACAGCGGGCACCAACTCCACCAACCTCGCCCTGGGCATCCGCCACACGTTCTAAAGATCAAGGTTGCGTCCGGATCCCGATCCGGCCTCCTTTTAAAAAGCCCCCGCATGGGGGCTTTTTTGTGGCCGTTTCCATTCCACCGGACGAGGGATAACATGGAACCATCCCGCCTCAAGAAATCGTCCCAAAGAACCGAAGCACCATGACCACCGCACTCGATACCGCGCTCAATGCCGCCGACGGCGCCCTGCGTACGCTTTTTGCCGCCCCGCGCGCCAGCCGTACCTGTCCCACCGTACCCGGTGAGAAAACCGAACTTGCCGCGCAGGACAAGGTGCGTTCAGGCGCGCTGATGCGCGTCAACCATGTGGGTGAGGTCTGTGCGCAGGCCCTGTACGCCGCACAGGCCCTGGGTACCCGCGACCCGGCCCTGCGAGAGCACTTCCTGCAGGCCAGCCGTGAAGAGGGTGACCATCTCGCCTGGACAAAAACCCGGCTCGACGAACTCGGCGCCCGGCCTTCCCTGCTCAATCCGCTCTGGTACGCCGGCGCCTTCGGCCTGGGCCTGGTCGCGAGCCGGCTCGGTGATCGCCTGAGCCTGGGTTTTGTCGTGGAGACGGAGCGCCAGGTTGAAGCGCACCTGGCAAGCCACCTGGAGCGCCTGCCAGCAGGCGACCACGAGTCGCGCGCCATCGTGGCCCAAATGAAAGACGACGAAGCGCTGCATGCACGCGATGCCGAACAGGCCGGCGCCCTGCAGTTACCCGAGCCCGTCAAGGCCCTGATGCGATCTGCAGCACGCGTCATGACGACAACGGCGCACTACATCTGAAAGATTCCGCTGAAGCGCAAGCCGATGCAAATCCATTCGCTATATATTTGATAGCTGCTTGCGCCCGGCCATAAAGGGCTGGAAGCCAAAATCATCTCAAATTTCGATGACCTCAAAGCTGGTCGTGATCTCTGCCGTTTTCGCCAGCATGATGGTGGCCGAGCAATATTTGTCGTGGCTCATGGCGACCGCGCGTTCCACTGCGCTGGTGGCCAGGCCACGGCCTGTCACGACAAAATGCATGTGGATTTTGGTGAACACCTTGGGGTCGACAGGCGCTCTTTCAGCACTCAATTTGACCGAGCAGCCGCGAACATCCTGGCGGCCACGCTTGAGGATCAGCACCACGTCATAGGCCGTGCAGCCACCGGTGCCGGCCAGCAAGGTTTCCATGGGCCGGGGGGCCAGGTTGGCGCCGCCGTTTTCCGGTTTGTCGGCATCGGGCGCGCCGTCCATCACCAGGGTGTGGCCGCTACCGGTCTCAGCCAGAAAGCTCATTCCGGAGCGCGATCCTGTGACCGCCGTCGGGCCCGTCCAACTCACCGTGCATTCCATGAATCTCTCTCCTCATGCATAAAATTTATGATTAAACCGTGAAAAATGTCGAATTTACGCCACAAGATATTGTGCAGCGCAACATCGGCCCGCTATACTGAAATCATCGCATCAAGATCAGTTGTCCGGCAACTCAAGGTCTTTTTGCACCGGTTGTCTCCTCCACCTCCTCTAAGGGTGGATTTACAGGCCCAGACTGCAAAGTCTGGGCCTTTTTTCTTGCCCACTATGATGTCAGGCTGCGAGAAAAACATGCCAACCCACACCAAACAAGCCACCCGCTCCACTCCCAAAGCCGCCAAAACCCGGGGGAAACCTTCCGGCAAAACGTTGAAGCTGGCACTGAAACCGGCCGACTACCTGAAAAAGATCCTGACAGCCCGGGTTTATGACGTGGCAGTGGAGTCCGCTCTGGAGCCCGCCAAAAACCTGAGCCTGCGCCTGAAAAACACCGTGCTGCTCAAACGCGAAGACCAGCAGGCGGTGTTCAGCTTCAAGCTGCGGGGCGCCTACAACAAGATGGCTCACCTGAGCTCCGAACAGCTCAAAAAAGGCGTGATTTGCGCCTCGGCCGGCAACCATGCTCAAGGCGTCGCACTCAGCGCACAAAAGCTTGGCACACGCGCCGTGATTGTGATGCCCACCACCACACCGCAACTCAAGGTGGACGCCGTCAGGGCTTGGGGCGGCACTGTCGTGCTGCACGGAGAAAGCTACTCCGACGCCTACGCCCACGCCGTGGTGCTCGAGAAAAAGCAGGGCCTGACTTTCGTGCATCCGTTTGACGACCCGGACGTCATCGCCGGTCAGGGCACGATCGCCATGGAAATCCTCATGCAGCTACAAAGCCTCGGCTCCAGCCGGCTCGACGCCGTGTTTGTTGCCATCGGCGGCGGCGGGCTTATTTCCGGCGTAGCCAACTACATCAAGGCGGTGCGGCCCGAGATCAAGGTCATCGGCGTACAAATGAACGACTCCGACGCGATGCTGCAGTCAGTCAACGCCAAAAAGCGCGTGACCTTGAGCGACGTCGGCCTCTTCGCTGACGGCACGGCCGTCAAGCTCGTGGGTGAAGAAACCTTCCGTATCAGCCGCGAACTGGTCGATGAATTCATCACCGTCGACACCGACGCCGTCTGCGCCGCCATCAAGGATGTGTTCGTCGACACCCGCAGCATCGTCGAACCATCCGGCGCGATGGCCGTGGCCGCCATCAAGCAGTACGCGGCCACCCACAAGACCAAGGGCGAAACCTACGCCGCGATTTTGTGCGGTGCCAACATGAATTTCGACCGCCTGCGTTTCGTCGCCGAGCGCGCCGAAGTCGGCGAGGAGCGCGAAGCGCTGTTCGCCGTGACGATTCCCGAAGAGCGCGGCAGCTTCCGGCGCTTTTGCGAAGTGATTGGCGAGCTGCCCGGCGGGCCGCGCAGCGTAACGGAATTCAACTACCGCATCAACGACGACGCCAAAGCCCATGTCTTCGTGGGCCTGACCACCTCGGCCAAGGGGGAAAGCAGCAAGATCGCCGCGAATTTCTCGCGCCACGGCTTCAAGACACTGGACCTCACGCACGACGAGCTCGCCAAGGAACATATCCGCCACATGGTGGGCGGTCACAGTGCGCTGTCCAAAGACGAGCGCCTGCTGCGCTTCATCTTCCCCGAGCGGCCGGGCGCGCTGATGAAGTTCCTCTCCAGCATGCGGCCGGGCTGGAACATCAGCCTCTTCCACTACCGCAACCAGGGTGCCGACTATGGCCGCATCCTGGTCGGCCTGCAGGTCCCCAAGGCCGACAACAAGGCTTTTAAGGATTTTCTGGACACGCTGGGCTACCCTCACGTCGAGGAAACCGCCAACCCTGTTTACCGGCTGTTCTTGCAGAGCTGACCGCAAAACTGACCGCAGAGCCGACAAGCCCATCCGCCATGAGCCCACAGGCCGCACCCCCGCCAACACCCGCCCAGGCCGACACCTCGGTGTGCCCCCGCTGCGGCGCCGGCCTGCGCTGCGGCATGGCGGCAGGAGACGCTGAATGCTGGTGCGTGCAACTGCCGCACATCATGCCCGTGCCCTCTGAACGAACTCCCCAACCGGAAGGCAGTGCGCTGTCTTGCTTCTGCCCCACCTGCCTCAAACAAATCACCGATGAACGCACCCGACTTGCCGCCTCTTCTCCTGCCCGCGATTGAGCCGACTGCCGACCTCCCGCTGGAGGCCAGGCTGCGGCACAAGATCGACCACAAAACCAAGCCGCTGGGCGCGCTCGGTCTGCTCGAAAGCGTGGCGCTGCAGCTGGGCCTGATCCAGCAGAGTGAGAACGTCACGCTGCTGTCCCCGCAAATGGTGGTCTTCGCGGCCGACCATGGCATTGCCGCCGAAGGCGTTTCGGCCTTTCCGCAGGCTGTCACGGTGCAGATGGTGGGCAACATGCTGGCCGGCGGCGCCGCCATCAACGTCTTCGCGCGCCAGCACGGCTTTGCCCTGCACGTGGTGGATGCCGGTGTGGCCGCGGACCTGCCCGCGCACCCGCAGCTGCTGCAGCGCAAGATCGCCCACGGCACCCAAAACATCTGCAGCGGGCCAGCGATGTCGCACCCGCAAACCCGCGCTGCGCTCAAGGCGGGCATGGACATCCTGCAGGCGCTGCCCGGCAATGTAGTGGCGTTTGGCGAAATGGGCATTGCCAACACCTCGCCTGCAGCCTTGCTGCTGGCACGCCTTGCCGGCATCAGCATCGACGACGCCACGGGGCGCGGCACCGGCCTTGACGACCAGCAGCTGCAACGCAAGCGCGCCGTGCTGGCGCGCGCGCTGGCACACCACGCCGACGCAACGCAGCCTCTGGATGCACTGGCCGCCCTGGGCGGCTTTGAAATCGCCATGATGGCCGGCGCCATGCTGCAGGCCGCGAGCGAGCGCCGCGTGATACTGGTCGACGGCTTCATCGCCGGCGCTGCTGCGCTGGTGGCCCGCGAGCTCGTGCCCGCGGTGCAGGACTACATGGTGTTTTGCCACCGTTCCGATGAGCACGGTCATCGCCTTCTGCTGGCGCACCTGAAAGCCCAACCGCTGCTCGAGCTCAAGCTGCGCCTCGGCGAAGGCACAGGCGCGCTGCTGGCCTGGCCTCTGGTGCAATCGGCGGCCGGCTTCCTCAATGAAATGGCGAGCTTTGACTCCGCCGGTGTGAGCGGGCGAGAAGACGCATAACCATCATGGGCCTCGCATGACATCCATCACCCTGTTTGTCCGCGAGTTCCTGCTCGCCGTCCAGTTCTTCACGCGCATCCCCATCACGGGCCGGCTCGCTGCCTGGGTGGGTTACAGCCCCGAGTTGCTGCGTGCCAGTGCCGGACACTTCCCCGGCGTCGGCATTCTGGTGGGCCTGTTTGCCGCGGCCGTGTACGCGCTGTTTCAGGCCGTTCTGCCCGACACCACGTTCTCGCCGCTGGTGGCCGCGGCGTTCTCCACTGCCGCCACCGTGCTGCTGACGGGCGGCTTCCACGAAGACGGTCTTGCCGATGTCGCCGACGGCCTGGGCGGCAGCCACGACAAGGGCCGCGCGCTTGAAATCATGAAAGACTCGCGCGTGGGTGCCTTTGGCGCCATGGCGCTGGTGCTGGCCATGCTGTGCAAGGTTGCGCTGCTGGCCATCCTCGGCTCGGTCGAAGGTGCACCCGCCGGCTGGGGCGACTGGGAGGAAGCCCCCTTTGGCAGCTGGTATGCCTGCGCCGCGCTGTGCACGGGCCACATCATGTCGCGCGGCCTGCCGCTGCTGCTCATTTACCTGCTGCCGCACGTGGGCGACACCGCCCTGTCCAAATCAAAGCCTCTGGCCGACCAGATCTCCCCCGGCAGCCTGCTGGTGGGTTTTTCCTGGTGCCTCGCCGCGCTGGCACTGGCCACCTTCGTGCTTGACGTCATGAACCTCATCGTGGCCTGCAGCTTCGCCGTACTGGCGTTGCTATGGATGGGCCGCTTCTTCAAGCGCAGGCTGCAAGGATTCACCGGCGACTGCCTGGGTGCCACCCAGCAGGTTTGCGAAATCGCCTTTTACCTGGGCCTGGCCCTGAGCTTATGAAACGAGCCCCCACGCTTGTCACTTCGTGTACTGCGCTGCCCCCCGAGGGGGCCGCTGCGCCTGCGGCCCGGCAAAGCCGGTTCCGCGGCCCTGGCTGGTATTTGCAGCGCATCCCCAGGCCGGTCTTTGAATGAAACTCTGGCTGGTCCGCCACGCAAAGCCCCTGATTGACGCTGGCGTTTGCTACGGCCGGCAGGATGTGGCGGCCGACGCTGACGCGACCGCCAAATGCGCCCGAATGCTGGCAGAGATGCTCCCTCTTGCGACCAGGGTCATCAGTTCCCCGCTACAAAGATGTGAGCGCCTTGCGCTCGTCCTGAGCGGCTTGCGGGCCGATTTGACTTATAAAACCGACCCACGATTGCAGGAGATGGACTTCGGCAGCTGGGAAGGCCGCAGCTGGCAGGACGTTGGACCGGCCGAGCTGCAGGCCTGGACTGACGGCTTTGCGCACCACTGCGTAGGCGGAAACGGGGAAAGCACCCTGCAAGTCATGGCGCGTGTGGCCTCGGCCTTTGACGAGTTGCAGGGCGAAGCTGATACCTTGTGGGTCACGCATGCAGGCGTGATCCGCGCCGCGGAACTGATTGCACGTGGCCAGCGTCAGATCACAAGGGCAGACGAGTGGCCGATCAACGCACCCAGCTATGGACAATGGTGCAAACTGGAGCTTGTATGAACACCCCCGTCGGATGCTCGCTGCGCGTAGCACCTTCCCCCCTTGCAGGGGGCGATGCCTGTGGCCTGGCAAAGCCAGTTCCACGGCATCTGCTTGCATCGCGCCGTAGCTCGGCGATCAACGCCGGGAAGCCATCCCGAAAAACACACTGACAACAACAAGGCATCAAACAATGGCAGCAACTCTGGATGGTCAGCTCGTGGTGGCGATCTCGTCACGCGCGCTGTTTGACTTTGAAGAAGAAAACCAGGTTTTTGAAACCGGCATGACCGCCGAGCCTTTGCCCGGCGCCAAAAAAGACGCGGCCTACATGAAGCTGCAGCTCGAGCGGCTGGACGTGCCGGCCAAGCCCGGCGTGGCGTTTTCGCTGGTCAAAAAACTTCTGGCCTTCAACGAGGTACCCGAAAGCGCCGGGGAAGCGGCCAGCCCGACAGCACCCACCCAGCGCGTTGAAGTCGTGATCCTCTCGCGCAATGACCCCGTCTCCGGCATGCGGGTCTTCCGTTCGGCCCAGCACTACGGCCTCAAGATAGAACGCGGCACCTTCAACCGCGGTGAGGCGCCCTGGCGCTACCTCAAGCCCCTGCACGCCAATCTTTTCCTGTCTGCCCATCTGAGCGATGTACGTGACGCCCTGCTGGCAGGCGTGCCGGCCGCGCAGGTATATCCGCATTCGGTGCGCGCCAGCGATGCACACCCCAACGAAGTGCGCATCGCCTTCGACGGTGACGCGGTGCTGTTTTCGGACGAGGCCGAACGCGTCTTCCAGGCGCAGGGCCTGTCCGCCTTCCAGCAGCACGAACGCGACAAGGCCACGCAACCGCTGCTGGCCGGCCCGTTCAAACCCCTGCTCGAAGCGCTGCACCGTTTGCAGCAGGTCGGCACCTCGCACATGCGCATACGCACCGCCCTGGTCACCGCCCGCAGCGCGCCCGCGCATGAACGCGCCATCCGCACGCTGATGGACTGGAACATTGAGGTCGATGAAGCCATGTTCCTGGGGGGTCTCGCCAAGGGCGAATTCCTGCGCGAATTCGAGCCCGACTTTTTCTTCGACGACCAGACCGGTCATGTGCACTCCGCCTCGCAGCATGTTCCCTCGGGCCACGTGGCCAGTGGTGTTTCCAACCAGCTTTCCTGAGCCGCGAAAGGGCTTTCATGAATCCATCCGGCCTTTCCGCCAAATTCAGCGCTTTCAAAACCTTCGTCCGGCGCGTAGGAGCGCTGGCCGCCCCCTACTTCAGGTCTGAGGACAAATGGAAGGCGCGCGGCCTTTTTCTGGCTATCGTGCTGCTCAACCTGGGCACTGTTTACATGGCAGTGCAGTTCAACGACTGGTACCGGGTCTTCTACGACGCACTGGAAAAAAAGGACCAGGCCGTTTTCTGGCAGCAGATGGGCCGATTCAGCTATCTGGCCTTTGGCGCGATCATCATCGCCGTCTACAAGTTCTACCTGACCCAGCTCCTGCAAATGCGCTGGCGCTCCTGGATGACACGCGACTACCTGCGCCGCTGGCTGTCGCATCGTGCCTTCTACAAAATGGAACTGGCCCGCTATTCGGCCACGGCCAACATCCACGAAAGCCCGGACAACCCCGACCAACGGATCCAGGAAGACGTGCAATCGTTCACCACAGCCACGATTTCACTGAGCATGGGCTTGCTGAACGCAACGGTGACGTTGATCAGTTTTATCGGCATTCTCTGGGCACTTTCGGGCCCGTTTGGTTTCACCCTGGGCGGCAACAGCTACACGATCCCGGGTTTTATGGTCTGGGCTGCGGTGGCCTACTGCGTGGTCGGCAGCGTGTTGACACACTACATCGGCCGCCCGCTGATCAAACTCAACTTCATGCAGCAGCGCTATGAAGCCAATTTCCGCCATCACATGGTGCGTGTGCGCGAATACAGCGAATCCATTGCACTGGACAACGGCGAGAACGTTGAACGCAGCCAGCTTGACGGGCGTTTCAGCACGGTGCTTGCCAACTACCTGAACCTGATACGCGCCAACAAAAAACTCATCTGGTTCCAGAGCTTCTTCGGCCAGGCCGCAGTGATCTTTCCTTTCATCGTCGCGGCGCCGCGTTTTTTCAGTGGAGCCATCCAGCTCGGTCAATTAATTCAGATATCGCAAGCGTTCGGCAAGGTCCAGGATTCGCTCAGCTGGTTTGTGGACAACTACGACAGCCTCGCCAGCTGGCGCGCGACAACAGATCGCCTGACAAGCTTCGAAGACAGCATGATTGCGCAGGCAAAAGACAACGCCGGCCTGGCCACGAGCATGTCCACATCGCTCACATCGGGCGACCTCAATCTGGCCCTGCCGACCGGAACTGTCCTCCTGTCTGGCGTCGAGCTGCATGCCAACGCTGGCGACCACATTCTGCTCAAGGGCCCTTCCGGCAGCGGAAAGTCCACCCTTTTTCGCGCTTTGGCAGGCATTTGGCCCTTTGCCACTGGCCGTATCGCCCGACCTGAAAACGCCATGTTCATCCCGCAGCGCCCGTATTTCCCGAACGGCTCCCTGCGCGATGCCCTGGCCTACCCAGAGCCCGCGGCGAATTACAGCGACGACACACTGAAGCAAGCCCTCAATGAAGCCCTGCTGCCCGACCTGGCCGCTCGACTGGACGAAGAAGACGCCTGGAGCCAGAAGCTTTCTGGCGGTGAGCAACAGCGGCTCTCCATTGCCCGGGTATTACTGAAGAAACCCAAATGGATTTTTGCGGACGAAGCCACCAGCGCACTCGATGAGGCGGCTGAAAAAACGCTGTATGAACGTTTGCTGGCGCTCGTCAAAGCGTCGGGCGGTGCAATCGTCTCGATCGCCCACCGCCCCAACGTGGCGGCCTTTCACAACAAGACCTGGGCTTTCGAAAAGCTGCCCGAAGGCTCACCCGCGCTGTTCACGCTGAACCAGCGTGCCGCACAGGAAGCGCCCTGAATGCCCGAGGAAGCTGCAAGAACCCCCGAGCCGGTAACGGCTGAATCCCTCTCCGCCTGGGCGCCCATCAAGCGCCCCGTGTTCCGCATGCTGTGGAGCACCTGGCTGGTCGCCAACATCTGCATGTGGATGAACGACGTGGCGGCCGCATGGATGATGACCTCCATGACCACCTCGCCCCTCTGGGTGGCACTGGTGCAATCGGCCTCGACGCTGCCGGTGTTTTTGCTGGGCCTGCCCAGCGGCGCGCTGGCCGACATCCTGGACCGGCGCCGCTACTTCATCATGACGCAGTTCTGGGTCGCGGTAGTGGCCACGCTGCTGTGCGTCGCCGTGGTCTCGGATGTCATGACGCCACCCCTGTTGCTGGCGCTGACCTTTGCCAACGGCGTGGGCCTGGCCATGCGCTGGCCGGTGTTTGCCGCCATCGTGCCCGAGCTGGTGCCGCGCGTGCAGTTGCCCGCCGCGCTGGCGCTCAACGGTGTTTCGATGAACGCATCGCGCATCGTCGGCCCACTCGTTGCCGGCGCTTTGATTGCCGGCGCCGGCACCGAATACGTGTTCGTGCTCAACGCCGTGCTGTCGGTCATTTCAGGCTTTGTCATCATGCGCTGGCGGCGCGACCACGCGCCCAGCCCGCTGGGGCGCGAGCGCCTGGTCAGCGCCATGCGCGTCGGCCTGCAGTTTGTGAGCCAGTCGGCGCGCCTGCGCGCGGTGCTGCTGCGCGTGGCGATTTTCTTTTTTCACTCCACCGCCCTGCTGGCTTTGCTGCCGCTGGTGGCGCGCGGCCTGCACGGCGGTGACGCCGGCGCCTTCACGCTGCTGCTGGCCTCCATGGGCACAGGCGCCATCATCGCGGCGCTGAACCTGGCGCGGCTGCGCCAGATGATGCCGCGCGACGTGCTCGTGATGCGCTCCACGCTGCTGCAGACGGCATCCACCGCCGCCATGGCTTTCGCGCCCAATGTGTATGTGGCCGTGCCGGCCATGCTGCTCAACGGCATGGCCTGGATCACCTGCGCCAATTCGCTCAGCGTGTCGGCCCAGCTGTCATTGCCCGACTGGGTGCGTGCGCGCGGCATGTCGATGTACCAGATGGCCATCATGGGCGCCAGCGCAGCGGGAGCGGCGCTCTGGGGCCACGTGGCAGGCCTCACCAGCGTGTCCACCGGCCTGCTGATGGCTGCCGCCAGCGGCTCGATCGTGATGATGGTGGCGCAGTACCTGGTGTCCGACCTCAGCATTGAAGAAGACCTGACCCCGTCGCGCCAGTTCAAGGCGCCGGTGGCCGAAGAGCCGCCTGGTGCAGGCCGCGTGGTGGTGAGGATTCACTACCAGATAGACCTGGCGTGCGCCGACGATTTCCGCGCGCTGATGCAGGAAAGCCGACGCAGCCGCCTGCGCCAGGGCGCACTTGAATGGGAACTGCTGCGCGACGTCAACAAGCCCGGCCATTACATCGAGCAGATCATTGACGAGTCATGGACCGAGCACCTGCGCCGCTTTGACCGCGTGACGGCCAGCGACGTGGCGCTGCGCGAACGCAAACTCGGATTTCACCTGGGTGAAGAACCCCCGCTTGTCACTCGCAGCATCGTCGAGCCACCCGGCCGAGGCTAGCGGCACTTTTTTAGCCCTCAACCACGGAGTATTTTTGTGATTGCAGCCACACCCCCAGCCCCTTATTACGCCGTGATCTTCACGTCATTACGAACCGAAGGCGACAAGGGCTACGGCGACATGGCCGACCGCATGGTGGCGCTGGCCGCGCAGCAACCGGGCTTTCTGGGCGTCGAATCAGCCCGCGAAGGCCTGGGCATCACGGTGAGCTATTGGCAGGACCTGGCGTCGATCAAGGCATGGAAGATGAACGCCGAGCACCTGGTGGCGCAACAAACGGGTCGCAGCGACTGGTACACGCATTACAAGACCCGAATTGCAAAGGTCGAGCGAGACTACGGATTCGACAACCCGCCTGCATAGCCCGCATAGCCCCGCGCCCGCAGCTCGCACGCCGGGCACGTCCCACAGCCATAACCCCACGCATGCCGGTGCACACGGTCACCCAGGTAGCAGGTATGCGTATGCTCCACGATCAGGTTCACCAGCGCTTCACCGCCGTTGGGCTCACCGGATTTTTCACCGATGTCATGCGCCAGCCGCCAGGTGTCGGCCTTGTCAATCCACATCAGCGGCGTCTCGATCAGGAAGCGTTTGTCCATGCCCAGCGACAACGCCAGCTGCATGGCCTTGATGGTGTCGTCGCGGCAATCGGGGTAGCCTGAAAAATCGGTTTCGCAAACGCCGGTGACCAGCACCTGCAGATCTCGCCGGTAGGCGAGCGCGGCCGCCAGCGTGAGAAACAGCAGGTTGCGCCCCGGCACAAAGGTGTTGGGCAGGCCCGAGCTTTCCATCTTGAAGGCGACGTCGCGCGTCAAAGAGGTGTCGCTGACCTGCCCCAGCACCGCCAGGTCCAGCAGGTGGTCTTCACCGATCTTGTGGGCCCACTGTGGAAACTGCTGTTTGATTTCGCGCAGCACATTGAGCCGCGCCTCCAGCTCCACCTTGTGGCGCTGGCCGTAGTCAAAGGCCACCGTCTCGACACGTTCGTATTTCGACAGCGCCTGCGCCAGGCAGGTGGTGGAATCCTGCCCGCCGGAAAACAGCACCAATGCAGAGGTATGCATCCGCCCTCTCCTTTTTTACAGCAGCTTGCGCTTGGCCAGGCTTTTCATCAGCGCCGAAATGCCGAACGTCCACGGCGCAGCCTTGTCGGAAGTCGTGACCCGGTTCACCAGGCTGCCCAGCTGCGGCGTGGCCACAGTCACCACATCACCCACCACGTGGGTAAAGCCCTGGCCCGGGCCGTGCCGGTCTTGCGTGGGGGCAAACATGGTGCCCAGGAAGAGCATGAAACCGTCGGGGTACTGGTGGTTGGGGCCAATGGCTTGCGCCACCAGGTCCAGCGGGTCGCGGCTGATCTTTTTCAACGAGCTGCCGCCCTTCATCACAAAGCCTTCGGGTCCCGTCACGGTGATGCTCAGGTCGCTGCTGCGCACATGGTCGATGGTGAAGCGCTCGTCGAGCAGGCGGATAAAGGGGCCGATCGCGCACGAGGCGTTGTTGTCTTTCGCCTTGCCCAGCAGCAGCGCGCTGCGGCCTTCAAAGTCGCGCAGGTTCACGTCGTTGCCCAACGCCGCGCCCACCGTCTCGCCGCGCGAGTTCACGGCCAGCACGACTTCAGGCTCGGGATTGTTCCAGTCGCTGCCTGGGTGTATGCCCACTTCGGCGCCCGTGCCGACCGCGCTCATCGGCTGGCTCTTGGTAAAGATTTCCGCGTCAGGGCCGATGCCCACTTCCAGGTACTGCGACCACATGCCCTGGGCGATCAGCACATCTTTGAGTTGGGCCGCTTCGGGCGAGCCGGGCTTGATGCTGCCCAGGTTTTCGCCGATCACGGCAATCACCGCCTTGCGCGCTCCATCGGCCTTGCTGGCGTCGCCGCCCGCCTGTTCTTCAATCACCCGCTCGAGCATCGACTCCACAAACGTCACGCCCGAGGCTTTCAGCGCCTGCAGGTCGCATGGCGCCAGCAGCCAGGGCAGCCTGGTGTCATGCGCATCCTCAGCGGAATTGGCCAGCACTTCGGCCGTGCCCGCCAGCCGCGGCAGCTTCGCCGCAGCGGCCCGCACAACCTTGGCGACACCCGGCAATTCCAGCAGCTGGCTGGCGGTCGGCGCAACGCTGGAAAGGTCGTACACGCCGTCGGGTGTGACCAAAGCCAGCACCGGGCCAGTGCCTTCTATCCAGACACGCCCCACCAGCAAGGCATCAGCGGCGTCAACAGGCAGGGTAGAAGCAGGGCTCAGGGAGTTTTTCATGATGTTGGAAGGGAAGAACAGGAAGGGCAGCACACAAAAGCGTATGAAGCTGTCAATAGTACAAGGAAGTACGAGAAGCCCAGGCACCCCGCTGAGGGTTGAGGAAAAGCGCACGCACACGTCTCGGCCCCAAGCGTGCGCCGCTACACTGAAACGCTCCCGCTTGCGGGACACTGCCTTCATGCCACCCGGGAGGCTGCCAAACCTTCACACTCCTGATTTTTAAGCGAAATATGCCTCTAACCTTTGACCAACGAGCGCAAGCAGCTATCGAATTAATAGCAAGGCGAACCACGGGAAAGGCGGGCCCACGCTTGCCCGACAGCTGCCGCCCTGTCGACCTGGAAGACGGCTGGCAGGTGCAGCAGGAGGTCACCCGCCGGCTGGGCCAGCCCGTGGCCGGCTGGAAGGCTTCACCGCCCAGCCCCGGCAAGCTGGTGGCCGCACCCATTTACCAGCCCGCCCTCTGCCGCGCAGCGATCTGCGCCGTGCCCTTTCCGGCGGGCGCTGATGCCGTAGTGGTTGAACCGGAACTGGCTTTTGTGCTGGCCAAAGACCTGCCCCCGCGCGGGCAACCCTACACCGAGGCCGAGGTGGATGCGGCGATTGGCTCCGTCCATGCCGCGCTGGAAATCTGCGCCAGCCGCTACACCGATCACGGCAGCCTGCCTTTTCCCGAACTGCTGGCCGACGGCATCGTCAACAACGGCCTGTGGTTGGGGCCAGAACTGGGCGGGCCCGATGTCTCGGCATTTGAATTGACCTGGCAAGTCGCCGGAGAACCTGCGCAAACCGCCGAAGCCGGGCACCCGAACGGCGACCCGCGCACACCGCTGTACTGGCTGGCCAATTTCCTGAGCGAACGCGGCGTCGGCCTGCTGGCGGGCCAGGCGGTGATCACGGGCTCCTATGCCGGCGTGCTGACGCTGCCCGTTGGAAAACGCACACAGTTTGACTACGCAGGCCTGGCCCGGTTTGAGGTGGAATTTCGCAACCCGTAACCTGAAGTAAATAGGGCAGGAAAGGTCCGGAAACGGCCTGCCGCTTCAGCCCGGCTTGCTAAGCTGTGCGCCTCGATTCTCCAATCACGCCAACAACGACGGAGCCGCCATGCAAGTCCTTCACCACCAACAATTCGCCCAACTCCACCAGGCGCCCCACGGCGTTTTGCTGTTGCCCAATGCCTGGGATGCTGCCAGCGCCAAAATCTTTGAGGCTTCCGGTGCCAAAGCCGTCGCCACCAGCAGCGCGTCGCTCGCCTGGGCCTGCGGCTATGCCGACGGCGGCGCCTTGCCGCCCGACGAGTTGCTCGACGCCGTCGCCCGCATCACCCGTGTCTTGAGCCTGCCGCTGACCGTCGACATGGAAGACGGCTACAGCGAGAGCCCCGCCGAGGTGGGCCGCCTGGCCGCCGAGCTGGTCGCCGTGGGTGCGGCGGGCATCAACCTCGAAGACGGCGGTGGCGCCCCAGCCCTGCTGGCCGACAAGATCAAGGCCATACGCAGCACACTCAAAGGCGCACCGCTGTTTATCAATGCCCGTACCGATGTTTACCTGCGCAAGCTGAAAGTCGAAGGCACGCCAGCCCAGGCCAGCATCACCCGCCTGAAGCTGTACCAGGAGGCCGGGGCAAACGGCGCGTTTGTGCCCGGTCTCACGGCCTTGCCGGAGGTGAAGGAAATCTGCGCGGCCGTCACGATGCCGCTGAACCTGATGGCCATGCCCGGGTTGCCGGCCATTGCCGACCTGCAGGCCGCCGGCGTGCGGCGCCTCAGCGTAGGGCCGGCGCCTTTCCAGGTGGCTTACGAACACGCCCGGACCAGCGTCGAAGCCTTGCTGAAACAGGACCTGTCACAGCTGCTCGGCCCCAAGCTGGACTATTCGGCGATGAACGCCATGCTGAGCAGCAAACGCTGAAGCGCACAGGCTCTTGCCCTGCAATCGCCTGTATTCCTTTGGGAATCAGGCGATTTTTCATTTATTTCATCTTTTTTGTCTTTTTTGTCTTTTTTGGAAGAGGCGCGTCACAAACAGCAAAGCTCAATCGTCAATACGGTGTGACACCCAACTTTTGAACTCTTTTTAAAGGAAACACCATGACTACCGCTACCGCTAACACCGCCGCCAACACTGCCCCCGTCCGCATCGACCTCGCGATTCCCGAAGTCTTCCCCGCCTTGCTCAAGGTCAGTCAAACCATTGGCGCCCAGGGCCTGGACAAAAAACTGCACCACCTGATTCACCTGCGCGCCTCGCAGATCAACGGCTGCGCCTTCTGCGTCAAGATGCATCTGCGCGAAGCCCGTGAAGACGGCGAAACCCAGGACAGGCTGGATCGCCTCGTCGTCTGGGCGCACGTCAATGATTTCAGCGAAGCCGAGAAAGCCGCACTGGCCTGGACGGAAGCGCTGACCACGCTCGACCACAAGACCGACTACGCGAGCCTGCGCGGCCGCCTGCGTCAATCGTTCAGCGACAAGGAGATTGGCGCGCTGACCGCTACCATCGGCATGATCAACCTCTGGAACCGCATCCAGGTCTCGGCACACTGAGCAAAGCAAGGCAAGGCGCGCGCAATGCAAAACATCGACCCCACCGCCGTGTTTGAAGAAAGGCGCAGGCATTTGTTTGGCCTCGCCTACCGCATCCTCGGTTCACGGGCCGATGCCGAAGACGCCGTGCAGGACGTCTTCATCAAATGGCTGGCGGCCGACCACGCGAGCATCGCGACACCGGCCGCCTGGCTCACCGCCATCTGCACGCGCCACTGCATCGACATGCTGCGCGACGCGCAGCGCAGCCGGGTCGACTATGTCGGCACCTGGTTGCCTGAACCCATCCATACCCAGACCGAAGACACACCCGAAACACACGCCCTGCTGGCCTCGTCGCTGAGCATGGCTTTCTTGCTGCTGCTCGAACGCCTCACGCCCAAAGAGCGCGCTGCCTACCTGCTGCATGAGATTTTTGAGACCCCCTATGCCGAAGTGGCCGAGATGCTGGACATGGAGGAAGCCGCCTGCCGCAAGCTGGTCTCGCGCGCCAGCACCAGCATCGCCCAGGGCAAGGTACGGCACGTGACGCCACCCAGGGTGCAGGACGACCTGCTCACCGCTTTTCGCGAAGCCATCACCGCCGGCAGCACCGAATCACTCGCCAGCCTGCTTTCGGACGACATCGCCCTGAGCACCGACAGCGGCGGCAAGGTCAGCTCGGTTGAAGGCATCTTCCAGGGCAAGGGCAGCGTGCTCACCCTGCTGACGACGCAACTGGCCCGCTACTGGGCCCACTACGAATGGGTGCCCTGCGAGATCAACGGCGGCCGCGCCATCCAGCTGCGGACGAGCACCGGCGAAATCGCCGCCGCCATCACCTTCGCCTACAACGACGAAGGCAAGGCCAACAACATCTTCATCATGCGCAACCCTGACAAGCTTGACGGACTGGCCTTCGGACCCGAGGCGCTGGAATGAACAACACCTCAAGCAACACATCAGGCACCGCTCCCACAGGCTGGATGGCCCTGCTGACCGGCGTCAACGCCATCCGCACCCTGGCGCTGGTCGGCGGCGTGGCCTTGCATGCCATCAACCTCTACATCGGCACCACCATCCTGCCCTCCGTCGTGCGCGACATTGGCGGGCTGGAGTTCTACGCCTGGAACACCGCCCTCTTTGTGGTGGCCTCCATCATCAGCGCCGCCATGGCGACGCAGGTGCTGGGCAAGCTCGGGCCGCGCTTTGCGTATGTGCTCGGCGCTGCGATCTTTGCCGTGGGCTCGCTGGCCTGCGCGCTGGCGCCTTCGATGCCCGTCATGCTGGCCGGGCGTGTGGTGCAGGGCTTTGGCGGCGGCCTGCTGCTGGCCCTGCCCTACGCCATGATCCGCCTGCTGTATGACGAGGCCTTGTGGTCCCGGGCCATCGGCCTGCTGTCGGGTATGTGGGGCGTGGCCACGCTGGTGGGGCCCGCCATAGGGGGCGTGTTTGCCCAGATGAACGCCTGGCGCTGGGCGTTTGGCGCGCTTATTCCCGCAGCGGCACTGTTCACTATGCTCGCCGTCTGCGTGATTCCCCGGCACAACACGGCCAGCAACCCACCGACATCCGTACCGTGGATGCAGTTGTTCCTGCTGGCCGGCGCGGTCTTCGCCGTGTCCGCCGGCAGCGTCAGCACCGGGGTGGCGTGGAATGCGGCCGGCGTGGGCACGGCCATTGCGCTCAGCGCCTTGCTGGTCATCGTCGACAAGCGCGCCGCCAACCGCCTGTTGCCGCAGGATGCGTTTCGCCCGGGGGCGCTGGGCGCCCTTTACCTCGCGATGGGGCTGCTGGGCATGACGGTCACCAGCACGGAGATTTTTTCGCCGCTTTTCTTCCAGGTCCTGCATGCCCAGACACCGCTGGTCTCAGGCTACCTCGCCGCCATCATGTCGGCAGGCTGGACGCTGGGCTCACTCATCAGCTCCAGCGCGACCGGCACCCGGGCAAGTCTGGCCATCCGCGTTGCACCAGTGCTGGCACTGGCTGGCCTGGTTGGCATGGCAGTGCTGATGCCCGCACCCAGCAACGGCGGCTGGCAAGTGCTGGCACCCATCTGCGCCGCCATGGTGGCCGTGGGCTTTGCCGTCGGCATCGCCTGGCCGCACCTGAGCACGCGTGTGCTGCAGATTGCGCCGCCCGGCGAAGAAGACCTGGCAGCCTCTTCCATCATGACGGTGGAGCTGTTTGCCACCGCCATGGGCGCGGCCCTGGCCGGCATGGTCGCCAACCTCGGGGGCCTGGCCAACCCCGGTGGTGTACCCGGAACGGCGGGCGCAGCGCAATGGCTCTTCGCCATGTTCGCCCTGGCACCCGCGCTGTGCCTGCTGACTTCACGGCAAACGGCGAAGTCAGACCCACCCGCCCTCAGACAGACAGCCGACAGCGCCGCATAAGGTGCGATGCGTGAAAAAGCCGGCGCACCCGCAAAGGATGCACCGGCTTGACGCTGAGGTTGATGTCTTGCTTACTTCCGCGAACGCAGCGCGTCAACGCTCCATGCACCACCGCCGGCAGCAGCAAAGAACAAAAAGACAAAACAGAACAGCACAGCCGACTCGCCACCGTTCAGCATAGGCGCCGCCACAAAGCCTTTAGACGCATGGCCGATGAAATAGGCAAACGCCAGCAAGCCTGACAGCACAAACGCCACGGGCCGCGTGAACAAGCCGACCAGCAGCAGCGCGCCGCCAACAAGTTCAAGAATCCCGGCAAAGCCGATCAGCGACAACACCTGCAGCCCGTCGAAATAGGCCACGTGGGGAAAGCCCAGCAGCTTGGCCGTGCCGTGCTGAATAAGCAAATAAGCAGAAACAATGCGAAGCACCGACAAGGCGCGTGAAGTCAGCTGGTCGTTTTGGGCAAAAGCCATGAGGTTCCCTCCGTTAAAAAGGTGTCTGACAGGCCCGTAGCGAAAAAGTTCAGCGCCGCTGCGCAAGTTTCTGCCGGGGCCTGGGGCCACCCGATGCGGAGCTGGCGACGCTCGCCGAACTTTTCTCGGCCAGCAGTTGAACCAGATGCTGCCGGATCACCGAGGTGATGTGCTCGCGCTTGCCCTGCTCCAGCATGCCGATAAGCCGTGTCGGTGGCCGGCCCGGCAGCGGCAGCACTCGCAAAAGCGCATCGTTGGCCCAGTCGGCGTTCTTGACATGCGGCACGATGGTGACACCGACGTTCTGTCGCACCAGGTCGATGATGGCCGAGAGCGAGCTGAGCTCCAGAAAGTCCTGCGGCACCAGGCCCAGCTTGCGCAAGGTCTGCTCTATGCGGATCCCGCTTTGCGTGCGCCGGTCAAAGCGCAGGAAGGGTTGCTCACGCAGCAGCTTTTTGAAGTCGCTGCCCGGCGACGCTACCTGGGAACTCGCGACCACCGTCAGCGGCTCGGTGTACAGCGGCGTCCAGCGCATGCCCTTTCGCTCCTGCGGCGAGTCGTCGACGAAGACCGCCGCATCGAGCTCACCGCTCCTGACACTGCGCGCCAGGCCGCTGGACTCCTGCATGACCAGCCGCACATTGAGACGCGGATAGAGCGGTTTCATCCTGACGACGGTGTTTGAGAGCAGCCCCATCGCCGTGACGATGGAGCCCACCGTCACGGTGCCGGCGATCTCTCCCTCGCCGTCCAGGCCTTCGCGCATCTGGTCGTAGTACCCGACAATTTTTTCCGCATGCGCAACCAGCGCGCGGCCTGCGTCCGAAAGCACCACGCCGCGCCCCGAACGCTCGAACAGCACGGTCTTGAGCTCGGTCTCCAGCGCGCGCATCTGCAGCCCGACTGCAGCCTGTGTCAGCGCGACGCGATCGGACGCCGCGGCGAACGAGCCGCCCTGCGCGACAACCAGGAAGGTCTTCAAAAACCGGATCGTGCTCATGCGCGCACCGCCCCAATACAAAAGAATAACTTTATCATCTCAAAACATAATATAGATATATTTTTCAAACCGGATGGAGAACAATCCGGCTTAACAGGGTTGTGTGACGGACACATGTCTCCCGCCGCAACGGCGCATCTCCCTCGAAACGCGCGGCTTTTCCGGGCTTCTGCAGCAGCAGCCCGGCCGCTTGTCTGGCTTGTTTTTGGGGCGATGATTTATGTCTGATGCACTCTTGTCGAATACCGGCACGGCTTCACCACTCTCATTTGGGGAGAAACGGGCGGCAGCCATTTACGACCTGGGCCACAGCACGATTTTTGCGTCGCGCACTGACCCGCGCTTTTCCTATTGCACCTATGCCCCGCCGCACCTGGGCGAATCGAAACAGCCCATACAGCTGGTGGTCGTGGTGCATGGCACCGGCCGCGCCTTCACCGAATACCGCGACGCCTTCGCCGCATTCGCCAAGTGGAATGACTGCATCGTGTTGTGCCCGCTGTTCCCGGCCGGCCCGCAGGGCGACGGCAACCGCGACGGTTTCAAGCACCTGCGCGAAGCCGACATCCGCTACGACCAGATCCTGCTCAGCATGGTCGACGAAGTAGCCGTCAAGTTCGGTTGCGATTTTTCAAAGTTCGCGCTCTTCGGTTACTCCGGCGGCGGCCAGTTCGTCAACCGCTTCGGCCTGCTGCATCCCGAGCGCCTCTGGGCGCTTTCCATAGGCGCGCCAGGCTCGGTGACTCTCATCGACAACCAGCAAGACTGGTGGGTCGGTGTGCGCGACTTCGAAAAGCGTTTCGGCAAACCGCTGAACCTTGCGGCCCTCAAAGCCCTGCCGGTGCACATGGTGGCCGGCAAGGCCGACATGGAGACCTGGGAGATCACCCACCGCGAAGGCGGCAAGTTCTACATGGCCGGCGCCAACGACGCAGGGCGCACCCGCCCCGAGCGGCTGGAGACCTTGCGCCAGTCCTTTGTGCAGGCCGGCGTCAACGTCACGCTGGACCTGATCGACAACGTTCCCCACGACGGCCTGGCCTGCGTCGACACGGTGCAGGACTTCCTCGCGACCGTGCTGCGCGACATCCGGAAAAAAACGCCAGGCCGGTCTCAGTGATGTCACGCCAACCTCAAACCTGAAGACTGACCATGCTGCGTTTTGCGCTGTCCCGTCTTTTCATGGCCATACCGACGCTGCTGATCGTTGCGGTGGCGGTCTTTGTGCTGATCCGGCTCATCCCCGGCGACCCGGCGCAGCTGCTGCTGGGCGACCTCGCCGACCCGGTGCGCCTGGCCGACTTGCGCGCCCAGCTCGGGCTCGACAAAAGCTGGCCGGTACAGTTCGGCATCTGGGGCCGCCACGTCCTGGGCGGTGACCTCGGTGTTTCCATCAACACCGGCGAACCCGTGCTGCAACTGGTGCTGAGCCGCTTCCTGGTCAGCGCGCAGATTGTGCTGATTGCCGTGCTGTTCGCCACCCTGGTCGCAGTGCCCGCCGGCATGATCGCCGCGTGGAAGCAAAACCGCCTGCCTGACCTGATGCTGGTCGGCACCGCCACCCTGCTGGTGTCCATCCCCACCTTCTGGCTCGGCCTGTTGCTGCTGCTCTTCTTTGGCCTGAAGCTCGAATGGCTGCCCGTGGTCGGCTATGTCTCGATCATGAACGACTGGAAGTCGGGCCTGCTGTACCTGCTGATGCCCATCCTCACGCTGTTCCTGCATGAGATCGGCGTGCTGATCCGCATGGCCAGGGCCAGCACGCTGGAAGTGCTGCGGCTGGACTACATCACGCATGCGCGCGCCAAGGGTCTGTCAGAGCGTGCTGTGCTGGTGCACCACGCCTTTCGCAACTCCTTCGGCCCGACCTGGACTTTGATCGGCCTCGTACTGGGCAACCTGCTGGGCGGCGTGGCTGTTGTGGAGACCGTGTTCACGATTCCAGGCCTGGGCCGCCTGCTGGTTGACGCGATCTTCGCGCGCGACTACCCGGTGATCCAGGGTTGCCTGCTGCTGGTTGCCGTGATCTATGTCATCACCAACCTGGTCATCGACCTCTGCTATCCGATCTTCGACCCCAGGGTGCTGGCCGAATGAAGAAATTCCTTACCCCTCAGGCCCTGATCGGCCTCTTCATCGTGGGCCTCATCCTCGCGGCGGCCGTGCTGGCCTTCTTCTGGACGCCGCACGAGCCGCTCAAGATCAATTTTCTGGCGCGCCTCAAACCGCCCAGCGCCACCTATTGGCTGGGCACCGACGAGTTCGGCCGCGACGAACTCTCGCGCCTGATGGCCGGGGCCTCCAACAGCGTCTGGATCAGTTTTCTCACGGTGCTGCTTTCTATCACCGCAGGCACCGCCATCGGCGTGCTGACGGGCTTTGTGCGCGGCTGGACCGACCGCATCATCATGGCCTTCATCAATGCCCTGCTGGCCTTCCCCGGCCTGCTGCTGGCGCTGGCACTGCTGGCGGTCTTTGGCGCCAACAAGTACGGCATCATCCTGGCGCTGGGCCTGGCCTACACGCCTTCGGTCACCCGCATCGTGCGCGGCACGGTGATGTCACTGCGCGAAAAGGAGTTCATCGAGTCCTCGCGTGTGCTGGGCAACTCGGAGCTCTACACCATGTACCGCCACGTGCTGCCCAACTGCGTGGCGCCGCTCACGGTGTTGGCCACCTCGATGTTCGGCTGGGTCATCCTGGCGGAGAGTTCGCTCTCCTTCCTGGGCCTGGGTGTGCCGCCGCCCGCGCCCACCTGGGGCAATATGCTGGCCGCGGCCCGGCCCTTCATGGCGCAGGCGACTTACCTTTCCATCTTCCCGGGCCTGTGCATTGCGCTCACGCTGCTGGGCATCAACTTCCTGGGCGACGCGGTGCGTGACCTGCTGGATCCGCGCATGAGGGGCATCGAATGAACCACCTAGTGGATGTCTCAGGCCTCAGCCTTTCCATAGGCAAGGGCGGCCGCGAAATCGTGCGCAATGTGTCCTTCACCGTCGCACCCGGCGAAATCGTCGGCATCGTCGGCGAATCCGGCAGCGGTAAAACCCAGGCGGCCCGGGCCATCATGGGCCTCACACCGCCGCCGTTGGTGCGCAGCGCGGGCCGCATTCTGTTTGAAGGCGAAGACATGGCGGCGGCCGGCGACGCGCGTTTGCGCCAGCTGCGCGGCGCGCGCATCGGCATGGTGTTCCAGGAGCCCATGACCTCGCTCAACCCGTCGATGACGATTGGCCGGCAGCTCGACGAAGGCCTGGCCCTGCACCGGCTCGAACTCTCGCCCACTGCGCGACGCGACAAGGCCCTGGCCATGCTGGCGCGCGTCGGTATCACCGATCCACAAGCCGCGCTGGCCGCCTGGCCGCATGAATTTTCGGGCGGTATGCGCCAGCGCATGATGCTGGCCTCGGTCATGCTGCTGGAGCCCGCACTGCTGATCGCCGACGAGCCGACCACTGCCCTGGATGCACTGGTGCAGCGCGACGTGCTGGAACTCATGGTCGGCTTGACACGCGAACACAACACCGCCGTGCTGCTGATCAGCCACGACCTGCCCATGGTCGCGCGCTACACCCAGCGCATGATCGTCATGCAGCAGGGCGAGGTCGTTGAGGCTGGCGACACCGCCGCCTTGCTGGCAGGCCCCAGGCAGGACTACACACGCAAGCTGCTCGAAGCCATCCCGCGCCGGCAACCAGCCCGCACGATTGCCGACGACCAACCCGTCATCGAAGTGCGCAACCTGGTGTTCGACTATCCCGGCAAGCGCCGCCTCTTTGCCAGGTCTGCCGCCAAGCGCGTGCTGCATGGCATCGACCTGGTGGTGCGTCCACGAGAAATCGTCGCGGTGGTGGGTGGCTCTGGCTCGGGCAAGACCACGCTGGGCCGCGCGATTGCAGGTCTGATCAAACCCACTGAAGGCGACATCCGTTTTCGCGGGCGTTCGATCGCGCGCAGCGATGCGGGCTGGCTGGACTACCGGCTCAATTGTCAGATGGTTTTCCAGGACCCGTATTCATCACTCAACCCGCGCATGAGCATTGGCCAGCTGGTCGGTGAAGGGCTGCGACTGGTTCCTGGCCTCTCTTCAGCCGAGCGGCAAACGCGCGTAGCGAAGATGCTTGATGAGGTTGGTTTGGAGCCCCGGCATGCGCAACGTTACGCGCACGAACTCTCGGGCGGCCAGCGCCAACGCGTGGCGATTGCCCGCGCGCTGATACGTGAGCCGGCCTTTGTGATTGCCGACGAGCCGGTGTCGGCACTCGACGTGACCGTGCGTGCCCAGGTGCTGGCGCTGCTGGCCGAGCTGCAGGAGCGTCACGGTTTTGCCTGCCTCTTCATCAGCCACGACCTCGGTGTGGTCGAACAGGTGGCCGACCGCGTGATCGTGATGCAGGCCGGCCAGATCATCGAGCAGGGCAGCCGCGACGAAGTGTTTGATAACCCGCAGCACGCCTACACACGCAAGCTGCTCTCGGCGATTCCTGCGCTCACGCCCACCGGCCAGGGCGGCATGCAGCTCAAGTGGCGGTTTGACGAACCCGATGCGCCGGCAGGCGCCCTGAACCCCTTACACCCTCTTCCGGTCTGATTTTTAAGGAGCTTTTCATGCTTTCCCTTCGATTGAAACTTCTGGCCACCGCCGTGCTGACGGCCTGTTCCGCGGCCCAGGCCCAGACCCCACAAATCGTGGTCGCGCAGCCGGCAGACATCCGCTCGACCAACCCCGGTGTCAACCGCGACAACACCACCGACGGCGTGGTGCTCAACATCGTCGAAGGCCTGGTGGCCTACCACGAGAACGGCACCGTCGGCCCGCTGCTGGCGCGCTCCATCGTCACCAGCCCCGACGGCCTGACCTACATCTTCAAGCTGCGCACCAACGTGAAGTTCCACAATGGCGAGCCCATGACCTCGGCCGACGTGCTGTGGAGCTGGAAGCGCTACATGGACCCCAAGACCGACTGGCGCTGCCTCAGCGAATTTGACGGCCGCTCCGGCGTCAAGGTGACCTCGGTCACCGCGCCTGACGCACAAACCGTGGTCATGCAGCTGGACAAACCCTCTGCCGTCTTTTTGGACAACCTGGCCCGCACCGACTGCGGCATGACGGCCATCCTGAACAAAAAGTCCGTCAAGGAAGACGGCAGCTGGGACAAGCCCATCGGCACCGGCCCCTTCAAGTTTGAAGAATGGAAGCGCGGCGAGTACGTGACGCTCAGCGCATTTGCCGACTACCAGTCGCCCCCCGGTACCAAGCCCGACGGCTACCTCGGCCTAAAAAAACCGCTGGTCGGGCAGGTCAAGTTTTTGACGGTACCCGACATGTCGACCTCCAAAGCCGGCCTGCAGTCCGGCGCCATCGATGCCGGCCAGATCACCTCGTCCGACGTGCAGGAGCTCAAGGCGAATAAAAACCTCAGTGTAGTCGCCGCTGTGGATGCGGGCAAAAACACGCTGCTGATGCAGACCAATGACCCGCTTCTTAAAGACGAGCGCATCCGCCAGGCCATCGCGCTGTCGCTCGACATGAACCAGCTCGTCGCGGCCGCGTCCGAAGGCCTGGCCCGCGTCAACAACTCGGCCATCCAGGACAGCTCGGCCTTCTACACCGCAGCGCAGAAAAAAGGCTACCGCCACGACCCGGCCAAGGCCAAACAGCTGCTGAAGGAAGCCGGCTACAAAGGCCAGCCCATCGTGATCCAGGCCAACAAGCGTGCGCATGTGCCGAGCTTCTCGGTCGCGGTGATGAGCCAGGCCATGATGCAGGCCGTGGGCATCAACGCGCAGATCGAAGTGCTCGAATGGGCGACCCAGCTGGACCGCTACAACAGCGGCAACTACCAGATGAGCTCCTTCACTTATTCCTCGCGCCTGGACCCGGCGCAGAGCTACGAGCAGTTCTCGGGCCCCAAGGCCAAGCAGCCGCGCAAGGTGTGGGACGACCCGGCTGCGCAAAAGCTGATCGACCAGAGCTTCACCGAAGCCGACCCGAAAAAGCGCCAAGCCTTGTTTGACCAGCTGCACGCGTTGATGATCGCCAAGACGCCGCTGATCATCCTCTACAACGTGACCGACTCCTGGGCCGTGCGCAAGCGCGTGTCCGGCTTCACGGTGTGGGAAGGCAAGCCACTGCTCTGGAACACCAAGTTGGCTGCCAAGTAAGTCTTTTCAGCGTCCCTCTTGGTCGCCTCGCGCGCAGGCCCGCGCGCAAGGCATGGACAGGTGCGCCTTGCGGCGGCTGTCATCCCTCTTCACGCAACTTTTTACGGCAGCCCAGCATGGCAAACATCGAGCAATTCCCCTTTATCTCCGTCTCCGGCACTCCACATGAACGCGGCCTGCAGTACGGGCAGCAGGCCGCCGACCGGGTACGCGGCAGCGCGCGCCTGTACGGTCAGACCCTGGTCAACCTGGGCTACAGCGAACAGGCACGCACGCGCTTGATCGACTTCTTCGCCAAGGAAATCGGCAACTTCGCACCCCACTACATCGACGAGATGCGCGGCATTGCCGAGGGCGCAGGCGTGGACTTCCAGGACATCGTGATGATCAACGCCCGCACCGAGGTGCTGGCCAAGGCCCGCGCCGAGAAGGTCACGCAGGCCGACCAGGAGCCGGGCGACGGCTGCACCGGCGCCCTCATCCTGCCCGAGCGTTCGGCCAACGGCAACCTGCTGCATGGCCAGAACTGGGACTGGCGCGCCGAATGCGTCGAGACCTCCGTCGTACTGCGCGTGCGCAACGACAACGGCCCCGACTTTTTGACCTTTGTCGAGGCCGGCGGGCTCGCCCGCAGCGGCTTCAACAGCGCGGGCGTGTCGATCACCGCCAACTACCTCGAATCAGACCGCGACTTTAAGCAGCTGGGCGTGCCGCTGTCCCTCATCCGCCGCAAAGTGCTGGAGCAGGAGATTTTCTCGCTGGCCATGAAGGCCGTGGCCGCAACACCCAAGTCCTGCTCCAACAACATCATGCTGGGCATGTCGCAGGGCTTCGGTATCGATTTTGAATGCACCACCAACGAATCGTTTCCGATTTATCCCGGCGCCGACAACCTGATCGTGCACGCCAACCACTGGATGAGCCCGGTAGCGCTCAGCAAGCTGGTGGACATGGGCATTTCCCAATCACCCGACAGCCACTACCGCGACTGGCGCGTGCGCAAGCTGCTGAACCAGCAAGACAAGCTGGGCCGCCAGGAATTGAAGAACGCGTTTTTTGACAACTTTGGCCTGCCCTACTCCGTCTGCCGCCCACCCCGCATCGGCAGCCACGACAACCTGTCTGCCACAGTCGCCATGGTCATCATGGAACCCGCAGTGGGTGAAATGGAAGTGGCGCCCTTGCCGGCCCTGAACAAGGTGTTCACCTGCTACAGCCTGACGGAAGAGCCCAGGATTTCTGCCTGAGCGCATCGCGCAGCCCCTTTGCAGGATTGCTGCTGCCAACGGATCGAGGCACCGCGCCGCCGGGGTCAAGGCTTTGGTTCGCTTGACAACCTGTCGGCAAAGTAAGGCAAAAGAAATAGGAGGAGGCGCCAGGCGTGCTTCCTGACCTCGACGCGGCGGCGGTAGTGATGGCAGTGGTGGTAGTGGCGGCAACTGACTCCCCACCAAGCCTGTTTCCTACAGTGCAATCGGCCCTGCTCCGGGATGCTGGCGGTTTACTTCGCCACTCCCCATTCCATTTTTAAGGACAAAGGCAGAAGCCATGGAAAGCCCCACCGATGCACTCACCATCTCCCGGCGAGGTATCCTGATCGCTAGCGCCGCTTCAGCGGCTGTGACCACTATGCCATCAGACGCCACCGCAGCCCCCTCTTCACCGCTCGCCGCACCCGGCTCCGTCCCTCAGGGGCGCGTAACCATCGAGGTCAACGGCACGGCACACACCCTGAACCTGGACACGCGCACCACGCTGCTTGATGCCTTGCGCGAGCATCTGCACCTCACCGGCACCAAAAAGGGCTGCGACCACGGCCAATGCGGCGCCTGCACCGTGCTGCTCGACGGGCAGCGCATCAATTCCTGCCTGACGCTGGCCGTGATGCATGAGGGCAGCAAGGTGACCACCATCGAAGGGCTGGGAACCTTGCAACGCATGCATCCGCTGCAGACAGCCTTCGTCAAGCATGACGGCTACCAGTGCGGTTACTGCACACCGGGCCAGATCTGCTCTGCCGTCGGCGCACTCGACGAGCTCCGCCGGGGCGTCCCCAGCCACGTCAGCGCGGACATCACGGCGCGGCCGCTGCTCTCGCCTGACGAGCTTCGGGAGCGCATGAGCGGCAACATCTGCCGCTGCGGCGCCTACTCCAACATCGTTGAAGCCATCACTGAAGTGGCGGGGGTGCAGGCATGAAACCCTTCACTTACGAACGCGCCAGCTCGCCGGCACAAGCCGCCGCGGCGGTGGCCCGCAACCCGGCGGCAAAATTCATCGCAGGCGGCACCAACCTGCTGGATTTGATGAAGCTACAGATCGAAGCGCCTGCGCATCTTGTCGACGTGAACGGGCTGGCGCTGGACAAGATTGAAGCGACGCCCGAGGGCGGCCTGCGTGTAGGCGCGATGGTTCGCAACACCGCGCTCGCCTCAGACGAGCGCGTGCGGCGCGACTACGGCGTTCTGTCGCGGGCCCTGCTTGCGGGCGCATCCGGACAGTTGCGCAACAAGGCGACCACCGCCGGCAACCTGCTGCAGCGCACGCGCTGCCCCTACTTTTACGACACCGACCAGCCCTGCAACAAGCGCCAGCCGGGCAGCGGCTGCAGTGCCATCGGGGGCGTGAACCGCCAGCACGGCATCATCGGCACCAGCCAGGCCTGCATCGCCACCCACCCGAGTGATATGGCTGTTGCCATGCGGGTGCTCGACGCATCGGTAGAAACCGTGCGGGCCGACGGGCGTGCACGCGTCATTCCGATTGCCGACTTTCACCGGCTGCCAGGCGAAACGCCGCACATCGAAACCACACTGGAGCCCGGTGAGCTGATCACCGCTGTGACGCTGCCGCGCCCGGCCGGCGGCGTGCACATCTACCGCAAGGTGCGTGACCGTGCCTCCTACGCCTTCGCGCTCGTTTCCGTGGCTGCCATCGTGCAGCGTGATGGCTCCGGCAAGGTGGCCCTGGGCGGCGTGGCGCACAAGCCCTGGCGCGTTGAAGCCGCAGAGGCCGCCATGCCGCAAGGTGCGCGGGCTCTTGCGGCCGGCGTGCTGGCCGGCGCAACGCCGACACATGACAACGCCTTCAAATTGCCACTGGCAGAGCGAACCATCGCCGCCGTGCTGGCCCAGGCGAGGAGCGCATCGTGAAATTCGACACCCCCGCCACCACCAACCCCATTGACCAGCTCAAGGTCATCGGCAAGCCCACCGACCGCATAGACGGCCCGCTCAAAACCACCGGCACCGCGCCCTACGCCTACGAGCGCCACGACGCCGCACCGGACGCGGCTTACGGCTACGTCGTAGGCGCCGGCATCGCCAAGGGCCGCATCGCGTCGATGGATTTGCGCGCGGCCCGCACCGCGCCGGGTGTGCTGGCCATCGTCACGGCAGAGAATACCGGCAAGCTCATCAAGGGCAGCTTCAACACGGCCAAACTGCTGGGCGGGCCGGAGATTGAGCACTACCACCAGGCCGTGGCGCTGGTGGTGGCCAACACGTTTGAGCAGGCACGCGCCGCCGCGCAACTCGTGCGCATCGTCTATGAGAGCACGCCGGGCAAGTTCAACCTGGCGTCTGAAAAAGACGGCGCGCCGCTGGCCAAGGCGTCTGATTTTTCGGGAGAGCCTGAAACGAAGATGGGCGATTTCGCGGGCGCCTTTGCCGCGGCGCCTGTGCAGCTGGACGCCACCTACACCACACCCGACCAGTCCCACGCGATGATGGAGCCGCACGCCACCATCGCAGCGTGGACGGGCGACAAGCTCACAGTATGGACAGCCAACCAGATGATCGACTGGGGCGTGGGCGATCTGGCCAAGACGCTGGGTATCCCCAAAGCCAACGTCAGGCTGGTGTCGCCCTTTATCGGCGGGGGCTTCGGCGGCAAGCTTTTCCTGCGTGCCGATGTGTTGCTGGCCGCGCTGGGCGCGCGCGCGGCGGGGCGGCCGGTCAAGGTCGCGCTGCAGCGGCCACTGATGATGAACAACACCACCCACCGGCCGGCCACCATCCAGCGCATACGCCTGGGCGCGGGGCGCGACGGCAAGCTCACTTCCATCGGCCATGAGGGCTGGTCAGGCGACCTGCCCGGCGGCGGGCCCGAGACCGCGGTGAACCAGACGCGCCTGCTCTACGCCGGCGCCAACCGCATGACCGCCACACGGCTGGCCGTGCTGGACCTGCCCGAGGGCAATGCGATGCGCGCACCGGGCGAGGCGCCCGGCCTGATGGCGCTCGAGATTGCGATGGATGAAATGGCCGAAAAGCTGGGCATCGACCCGGTGGAGTTCCGCGTCCTCAACGACACGCAGGTAGACCCTGAAAAACCCGACCGTGCTTACTCCCAGCGCCAGTTGATTCAATGCCTGAGAACCGGCGCGCAAACCTTCGGCTGGAGCCGGCGCGTAGCCAAACCGGGCCAGCTGCGTGAAGGGCGCTGGCTGGTGGGCCTGGGTGTCGCCTCGGCTTTTCGCAACAACCTGACGATGACGTCTGGTGCGCGCGTGCGGCTGGACAACACCGGCCTCGTCACGGTGGAAACCGACATGACCGATATCGGCACCGGCACCTACACCGTCATTGCGCAGACCGCCGCTGAAGTCATGGGCGTGCCGCTGCAAAAGGTGTTTGTGCGGCTGGGTGACTCCGCCTTTCCCGTGTCGGCCGGCTCCGGCGGGCAGTGGGGCGCGAACAGCTCCACGTCGGGCGTGTACGCCGCCTGCATGAAGCTGCGCGAAGCCGTCGCCCAAAAACTGGGAATGACCCAGGGAGACATCACGTTTGCCGACGGCATGGTCAGCGCGGGTGGCCGCACCGTTCCACTGGCTGAAGCTGCCGGCGCCCAGGGCCTCGTCGCTGAAGACACCATCGAGTTCGGCGATCTGGGCAAGAAAGTCCAGCAGTCGACCTTCGGCGCGCACTTTGTGGAAGTGGCCGTTGACATCTACACCGGCGAGATTCGCGTGCGGCGCATGCTGGCCGTCTGCGCCGCGGGCCGCATCCTTAACCCCAAGAGCGCGCGCAGCCAGGTGATAGGCGCGATGACCATGGGCGTGGGCGCGGCGCTGATGGAAGAACTCGCCGTCGACAAGCGTCACGGCTTTTTCGTGAACCACGACCTGGCGGGCTACGAGGTGCCGGTGCACGCCGACATTCCGCACCAGGACGTGATCTTCCTGGAAGAGACCGACCCGACCTCATCGCCGATGAAGGCCAAGGGCGTGGGTGAACTCGGTATCTGCGGCGTGGGCGCGGCAGTGGCCAATGCGGTCTACAACGCCACCGGCGCGCGGGTGCGCCACTACCCGATCACACTGGACAAAGTGCTGGACAGCCTGCCGGCGCTGGTGTGAGCGCTGGCGCTTCATTACGCCGCCGGTGGGTGTGGAAAACACCTTAAAAACGCCTGTTTCAAGCATAAAAAGTGCCTGAAATCCAATCAGGACGGGCGCAAGCTGCTCCTGATTTGATAGCACCTCTGTTCAACCCTGAACCCCCTTGCGCAGGCCCACCGGCGAGCGGAACGGCGGCCCGCCGCACCGGTGGAACAAGTCCTACACAGCTGCGTGTTCGCGCGCACTAGGATCGGTTTTACCTGTGAATCCGTTCCGTACCGACGGTGCCATGTCAACCCGCTCTTTTCGCCTCGCCACACGGCTGATCCTGGCATCAGCCCTGGCCGCTGCGTGCCTGGGCACCGCTGCGCAGGACAAGGCCGCAGGCACGCTGCCGCAGGTCACCATCGCCGCCAAGGCGAACCGCGACCCCGTCGAAAAGTCCTACCGCAAGATGGTCCGCGGCATGGACCATTTCGAGAAGCAGCGCGCCGCCATGGCGCCCAATGCGTCGCTGCGCTTCAAACTCTTGCCGCGCAAGCGCGAAACGGAGATGAACCGCATCGAGATGGAGGTCATCGGGACGACGGTGGCGTTTGGCGTGGCAGTGGCGCCGGACCATACCTTTACGCTGGAGCGCAACCCCAAGGCGTTTGACGAGAACGCGCAGGTGATCCCGAACCGGAAGGCGCAGACCATGACGTGGCGCACGGAGATACGCACGCCGGGCCTGCCGCCCAACACGCGTCGGCTGGGGGACTTGCGGCTGGAATGCCGGGTGGGCATGGAGGCAGGGCTGGTGTCGAACACCACCAACGTGATCGGCCGGCTGGCGCGGGTGATTCTGGATACGCCGGCTTATTGCGACAGGAAGGCGCCGCTTTATCTTTTCTTTGCAGATCGGCCTTTGTTCAGCGTAGCCATGGTCAATGGCCCGCGGCGGGAGATTCTTTCCATCGACAAGCTGTACGCCGCCGCCAGCGACGACCCCAACCTGAACGGCGACCTGCCGTATTGCGATTGCGAGGTGCTGGTGGACCGGACTTACGTGCTGCCGCTGGGTGACCGGAGCTGGCCGGACGACACGCTGGTGGAGTTTGAGTACATGGACGGGCCGTGATGAAAACCTTGCCCCATCAAACGTTGCGGCATGCCGGTGCGATGCTGCTTGCCTGCCTGTGGCTTGCCGGCTGCGCGGGCCCAGGGGGATTGTTCGGCTCGCAAGAGGCGCCCCCGCCTTTTCGCGACCCGGCCATGACGATGGAAAGCGCGCAGGGCGCCATCGTGGCCGGCCAGTCCACCAAAGCCGAGGTGGCGGCCGCGCTGGGTGACGCCGCCACGTCGGTGAAGTTCGACAGCGGATTCGAGGTGTGGGTCTACCGGAAAAAGACATCGCAAGCCACGGTGACCAACCCGGAGCTGGTGATTCTGTTCACGCCTGCCGGCATTGTTAAAAAGACGCGGATTCGCCCGGCGTATTCGGCTGACTCGGCTTATGAAGAGCGCAAGGATTGACGGCGTCACTTATCCCCGAACCAGTCCGCCACTTCAGACCGGAATGACGTTCGTCTCAAACACCTCCTTGAGGCACACAAAGGTGCGCACCTGCCGCACGCCGGGCAGGGCCACGAGCTGGGCGGTGTGCATCTCGTTGAACGAGTCGATGCTTTTGATGCGCAGCTTCACAAAATAATCAAACTCACCGGTCACCAGTTGCACCTCAAGGCACCCCGTCAAACCGGCGGCGGCTTTTTCAAACGCGGCGAATGAGTCGGTGGTGGAGCGGTCGAGCACGACACCGATGATGACCAGGCCGTTGTAGCCCAGCGCACGCGGGTTGACCAGCGCCACGGTCTTGCGAATCAGCCCCAGTTCCTTGAGCCTGGCCACCCGCCTGGAACAGGCTGGTGCGCTGAGGTTGGTTTTTTCGGCCAGCTGCATGTTGGGCAATGAGGCGTCCTGCTGCAGCAGCTTCAGGAGTTTGCGGTCTACCCGGTCGAGTTCTTTTTCCATTGGGAGATTGTACAAATCTTGCACTAGATGGCAATTTAACAAAATAAATTTTGCATTTATCCAATTCAAAGATTTCTGAGTCGCTTTATTCGCTGAAGTATGCAATTCATTCCACAGCCCCGGCGATACGATTTGACCCAGGACTGCACCCAATCCCTTTACCCACATGCCCTCCTTCTTTGCGGCCATTTCAGTCTACGCACCAGGGCTTCAACCGAGAAAAACTTCCATGCCTCTCCCACTCCAATCTGCGCTTCAATATCCGCTCCAGCTCCAGAAATTTGCAAAACACCCGCTGACCTTCGGGCCCAGCCCGATACAGCCGCTCAAGCGCCTGAGCGCCCACCTGGGCGGCAAGGTCGAGCTGTTTGCCAAGCGCGAAGACTGCAACAGCGGCCTGGCGTTTGGCGGCAACAAGACGCGCAAGATGGAATACCTGATCCCCGAGGCGCTGGAGCAGGGCTGCGACACGCTGGTGTCGATCGGCGGCATCCAGTCGAACCAGACGCGCCAGGTCGCGGCGGTGGCGGCGCACCTGGGCATGAAGTGCGTGCTGGTGCAGGAGAACTGGGTCAACTACTCCGACGCGGTGTATGACCGCGTGGGCAATATCGAGATGTCGCGCATCATGGGCGCCGACGTGCGCCTGGACGCGGCGGGTTTTGACATCGGCATCCGCCCGAGCTGGGAGCAGGCGATGGAAGACGTGCGCAAGAAGGGCGGCAAGCCCTTCCCGATTCCGGCGGGCTGTTCAGAGCACCCGTATGGCGGCCTGGGTTTTGTTGGCTTTGCCGAAGAAGTGCGCGCGCAGGAGGCCGAGCTGGGCTTCAAGTTTGATTACATCGTGGTGTGCTCCGTCACCGGCAGCACGCAGGCCGGCATGGTGGTGGGCTTTGCGGCAGACGGCCGTGCCGACCGCGTGATCGGCATCGATGCGTCGGCCAAGCCGGCCCAAACCCACGCGCAGATTGTGCGCATTGCGCAGAACACCGCCAAGCTGGTGGAGCTGGGCCGCCCCATCACCGAAAAAGACGTCGTGCTCGACACCCGCTACGGCGGCCCCGAATACGGCCTGCCGTCCGAAGGCACGCTGGAGGCGATACGCTTGTGCGCCCGCCAGGAGGGCATGCTGACCGACCCGGTGTACGAAGGCAAATCGATGCAGGGCATGATCGACATGGTGCGGCGCGGCGAGTTTCCGGCCGGCTCCCGCGTGCTGTATGCGCACCTGGGCGGCGTGCCGGCGCTCAATGCCTACAGCTTCCTTTTCCGCAACGGCTGAACATGGAACGGCCTGCAGCACTGACCGTGGCGCTGGCAACGCGGCTGGTGGAAGCCTTGCGCGCGGTGCCCCTTGACGCTGAAGCACCCGAGAGCGCCGGCATGCCCCTGCTGCGCGCGGCACTGAATGACCGAGCCGTGCACACCGTGGTGCTGGCCATCAGCAAAAACGGGCCGGTTGCCAGCCTGGTGCAGGTGATACGGCAGCCGGACACACTGCATCAATGGGTGGAGCTGGCCTGCATCTGAGCGTGAGTATCGGAGTTTTGCTATCAATTAAATAGCTGCCAGCGCCCGACGTTATTGGGTTACTGGCCTTTTTTATGCCTGAAAAGTGGGCTCCGGGGCCTTCGCACACCCAAAATCGCCTCGAAAAGCCCGTTTTTTATGCATGAAAAGCAGTTGCAGCTCAATGAATACGGGCGCAAGCAGCTATATTTTTAATAGCAGACTGCAGCCAGCAAACCGCTAGATTCGGTCCTTCCAGCGCGCCATCTCCCATGACGGCAGGCCGCGAAGGTCGCCGACCTTCGCGCTCTGGAACTCCGTGATGGCAGGTTTGGCGCCCAGCCGCTCGTAAGCCTGCTTGGCCAGCGGCGCGGTTTGCACAAACACGCTTTTGACCTGTGCCCAGCTCAACGGCTGCGGGATGATTTTTGCGCCGGCAATCATTTTGGAGGTGGCAAACAAGGCCAGCGCGTCGCCTTCGGTGGACCACGCCCAGCCGCGGCGGAACACGACTTCGTCGCGAACCACCCTGGCGCCATCCGCCGGCGACAGCCCCCAGTAGGACTTGACCAGTTGCGAGACGGCCTCGGGGTCGGCCTGGCTGAGCGCGCTCACGGCTTCCTGCTGCGCCAGCAGAAAGGCCAGCACCAGGTTGGGGTGTTTTTCCACGATGTTGTTGTGCACGATGCGGAAGGACCGGTGCAGGTAATAGCCGTCGGGGTAAAAGGGTGAGTTCTTCACCGAGGGCAGCAAAATTCCGGCGCCCTTGCCGGCGGGGCCGTCGTACTGGGCTTCGGTATAGCCGTAGGAGTTCATCACAGCCACCGTGCCCGTGGTCTGCGCTTTCAGGAAGGCCGGGTACACGGCGAGCGTGGCGTCCACGCCGCTGGGCACCTGCGCCGCTTCGGGCAAGGTGGGCAGGTGCACCATGCGGATGCCGTGCGCGGCCGGGTCGGGGTTGCCCAGCTCGTAGCGCAGGATTTGCGTGAACGCGTTGTACGGGTCTGCGCCCACCAGCGTGCCGACCGTCTTGCCCTTGAGGTCCTGCACGTTGCGGATGGGCGAGTCCTTGCGCGTGCACAGCAAAAAGCGCAGCCGCCCTTCCGCCACCGACACCAGGCTGAACGGAAGCTTCGCGACAATGGCGCGCAGCGTCGGCGTGTTGCCCCACATGGCCATGTCGAGCTGGCCGGCGGCCAGAGCCTCGACCTGCGGGGCCGCAGCGGGGTAGGCGCGGTAATCCATCGTGAGGTCGTAGCCGAACCCTGCGGCGTGTTTTTCGACCAGCTTTTTGTTGATCATGTGCTGCGTGATCGGCGAGTTGCCCGCTGCCCATGGAACCCAGCCATAGGACATGGTGAACGGCTTGCCGGCCTGCGCGCGGGCAAGCTGCGCAACGCCCACCGTCGCTGCGCCGGCCAGGCCGGCGCCCTGGCGCAGCCAGTGCCTGCGCGTCAACATTGATCTGCCGGCCATAAAGACCCCTCTTTCACATGAAGAACAGCCACGCGGACCCGACGGCGCAAACCTGCAGCTCATGCGGCCGGCAGGCTCACCCCCTCAGGTTTCGCATGGTGTTCGTGGTCTATTCTTTCCAGGAGCTCATACACCTCGCACAGCTCATCCTTCGGGCCCAGCGGCACTGTGGCCACCAGCCTGAAACGGAAAAACCGCGCGGCCGCAAGCGCCACCGCGCGGCTGGCGGCGATGTTCACGCCCAGCGCATTGGCCTGCCGTGCCAGCGCCCGGGCCCGGTCCAGCGGTGCGCCCACTGCGGTAAAGGTCAGGTGGTCCCAGGTGCCGAAGTTGCCGACTGTGGCATTGCCAAAATCCAGGCCGAAGCGCGGTGGCTTCACCGGCACGTCCAGGCCTTCGGCCAGCGCCCGCATGGAGTCCACCGCGCGCAGGGCCGCCTCGCAGGCGTAGCCCGCCGGGTTGGACACATTGAGCGGTGTGTTCCACAGCGCGACGGCGGTGCAGCTTTCATAGCGGTCCATCATGCCCTTGCCCTGCGCCACTTCCACCGCCAGGATCTGCAGGTAATGGTCGGCATGCGGCGACCAGGTCATGGCCGTGGCGTGGTCGTCGTCCAGCGCGGCGCACAGCACGGCCAGCTCGCGTTGCTCGACGCCGGCCTGCGGCGTCAGGCGGTTGGCAATGAAATGCTGCACCAGCGGCCGCGGCACGTAACGCGAAAATCCCTGCAACGCGATGCGTGCCAGCGCCAGCGATTCCTGCAGGCGGCGCACCTCGGCGATGTCGCTGTCCTGGGGAATGTCGCTGTCGAATTCAAATTGCCGGATGTGCCTGGCCGAGCGCACCAGGTTTTTCAGGGGCCTGGCCAGCCGGTTGGCCATCCAGAACAGCATGGGCATCAGCAGCACCAGCCCGGCCACGCCCACCCCCAGCAGCATCCACCGCATACGCCGCACCTGCGCCAGCAGCAGGTTCTGGTCAGACACGAGGGCCACATAGGCCTTGCGGCTGAATACGCCTTCGATCGGCACCACCACTGCGGCAAAACGCTGGCCGTCGGCGCCGTCGACCGAATGAATCGGCGTATCTTTCAGAGAGGCCTGCGTCATCAGCGGCGGCAACGCGGCATACAGGGGGTCATTCAGCGCGGCAAGGCTCACGGGCCGGCCGGACGCCAGCAAACGGCGAAGGCGGTCCGCATCGGACCAGCCCCAGACGCGGCCCTGCTCATCAAAGAGGATCAGCTCGGCATGGCTTTCCTGGCTGCGCGCACGCAGAAAATCCGAGAGGCCCGCGACCGTGAACGTTACCGCCGCGACGCCACCCTTCGGCCCGCTGAGCGGCCGCGACAACGCCATACCGAACTCCGCCGGAAGCTGCAGCATAAAAGGATCGGTGGCCTGGAAGGTGCCCAGGTTCAACTCGCTCACCCCCTCGTACCAGGGTCTGCTGCGGGGGTCGTAGCGGTTGCCCCAGGGACGCCGTTCGCTGGCGATGGCTGTCATCTGCTGGTCGTAAAAAACCCATTCCTCCACCCGCTTTTCGTGCTCGTCGACCCGGATGATCTGCTCCGCATAGCGGGCTTCCGGCAGTGATTTGGCCCAGGCCCGGTCGCGTTCGGTGCGCAGCACCATGCTCTGCAGGTAACTGCCGTCCGGGTAACCGAACACCAGCGAGGCGATCTGGGGATAGCGGTTTTGCATCGACATCTGCATGCGCTGCACTGAAATGTCGTTCTCGCCTTCGAGGCCGGCGTGCGGGTCATTGGTGGTGGCTTCCAGCCAGGCGCGGGCCGGTTCCTGAAAGCGCAGCAGCTGCTCCTGCGTGCGGCGGCCCAGTTGCTCCAGCTCGCGCTGCGCGCCGTCGAGCACGATGCGGCTTGCGGCCAGCTCGGCCAGTACCATGAGCGCCACAACAAGCACCGTGCCCAGCGCGGCGTAGGTCCAGAACAGGTGGGAGCGAATCGACCTGGCGTGAAAAGTCAGCAACTTCAACTTTTTCAAGCGTGTCCCCCTGCTGTGCTTGTTTGACCGCAAGATACGCTGCAGTAATACCTTTGACAAGGCGGTTGCTACTGCCCTGCGAGGTATCTTTTCGCCTTCCACATTTTGTGACGTTTGTCAGGATTTTCCGTGTGACGACCGACAGAGGGAGCGTCATCAGAAATGCAAATTTTTGGGCGCCCGTATGGACACAGATGGTGACATCGGCGCGGCCTGTTTGCGACATGTACTGCTGGAGTACATACCCCGGGCTATAACGGAAGCGCTACATGCAAGCGGCCGCCTTGCCGATTTGTCGATTGCCGCTTTTGCTTTGTATTGCACTGTATCGAGAGGCCTGTGCGCTCAGCTGCCCTCAGTGGGGGCGCGGAAAGCCTACGCCCGCTTCTTGAACAGCGCCGAAGCCCCGCTGGCTGCCCGGATCTCATCGGCCGTTGCCCGCAATGCCTCGGACAACTCCTCCATCCTGCCTTCCGTCAATCGCACCAGCGGCCCCGCAATCGTGACCACACCGATAGCGCCCGAGGGCGACAGCACGGGCGCGGCCATGGCGGACATGGAGGGCGCGAACACTTCGCTGATGGTGCTGAAGCCGCGCTTGCGTGCCGCGTGCACAAAGCCGAGCAGCGCCTTCACGGTCGTGGGGGCCTTGGGCCCGAAATCTTTGGGTGGGCCAAAGCCCTGTTTGGCCACAAGGCGCAATGCTTCTTCATCGCTCATGGTGGAAAGCCAGGCATGCCCCGCCGCGCTGCAAGACAGGCGAACCGACAGGCCCATGTCGGGGTCGTAGCGCAGGCCACGGCGCGCACCCTGCGCTTTGGCGACGAAGGTCAGGTCGTCGCCGTCGACGACGGCCAGGCGCACCAGTTCGCCGGATTCTTCGGCCAGATGGTCGAGCAGGGGCTGGGCGACATCGACGATGCCTGAGGCGCTCAAAAACCCCAGGCCCAGCGAGACCAGTTTGATGGTGAGAACGTATTCACCCTGCTCGCGCACCTGGCGCACATAACCGCAGCGGCACAGCTCTGCCAGCAGGCGGTGGGTAGCGCTGAGCGGCATGTCCAGGCTGGCTGCAATCATGGACACGGTTTGGCCTTCGGGGTGCGCGGCCAGTTGCTCCAGGGTGTTGAAGCTTCTTTCGAGAAGGGTGCTCATGCGGTTGATTCTCTGGTTTGCCGTTTGCCGATCTGCCGACATTTAGCCATGGCTTTGAAACCGGTTTGCAGGCCAAATGATAATGGTTTTCCATTATGGAAAGACTTTCCACTTTATCGCATGATTCGCCGGTCTGGGGTGTGATCTGGCCGAACAGCCTTGCCCCCGCCCCTTTGCCCTCCCCCTCTTTCTCCGCAATAAAAGGACATCCAAATGCAGTTCAATCGCAGGTCACTGACCCTGGCAGCCGCGCTGCTGGCGCTTTCATCCGCGCCGGCGTTGGCCCAGGACATCCAGGAGCGCACCATCAAGTTCGGCCACCTCAACAATGCCGACCACCCGGTAAGTTTTGGCGTCAAGCGTTTCAGTGAACTGCTGGCAGCCAAGAGCGGCGGCAAGATGAAGGTGCAGGAATTTCCGGCTTCGACGCTGGGCAATGAGTTGCAGCAACAGTCGGCCCTGCAAGGCGGTGTGCAGGAGATGTCGGCACCGGCCACCACCTCTCTGGCGGGCATCGTCAAGGAATTCGGGCTGGTCGATTTTCCTTTTTCGGTCGCAAACTTTGCCCAGGCCGACGCGCTTCTTGACGGCCCGCTGGGCCAGGCGCTCATCGCAAAACTTCCGGAGAAGGGACTGATCGCACTGGGTTATTGGGACCTGGGCTTTCGCAATGTCACCAACAGCAAACGCCCCATCACCAGGCCGGAAGACCTGGACGGCCTGAAGATCCGTGTGATTCCCAACCCGGTGTTCCTGGAGACCTTCAAGGCCTTCAAGGCCAACCCGGTGCCCATGCCGTTCGCCGAGCTCTACGGCGCCCTGGAATCCAAAGCCGTCGACGGCCAGGAAAATCCTTTTTCCGTGATCCAGTCCAACAAGTTCTACGAAATCCAGAAGTACGTCAGCGCCACCAACCATGTGTATGCAGCCAATATCGTGCTGGTGAGCAAACGCTTTTGGGACAAGCTCTCACCGGTCGAGAAAAAGATCATGAACGATGCGGCCGCCGAAACGCGCGACTACCAGCGCCAGGTCAGCCGCGCCGCGGCGCAAAAAGCCGTGGGCGAGCTGCAGGCCAGGGGCATGCAATACAACGAGCTGAGCCCGGCTGAGCAGGGCCGCATGCGGCAAGTGGCCAAACCAGTCGTTGAACGGTTCATGAGCGCTTACGACCCGGCTCTCGTGAAGCTCTACACCACCGAACTCGCGCGCATCCGCAAGTAAGCCAGGCAGCCCATCATGAAAATTCTTGTCCTGCACGGGCCCAACCTCAACCTTTTCGGGCGCCGTGAACCGCATATTTACGGCACGACCACCCTGGCGGAAATCAACGCCAGCCTGCAATCGCTGGCCGCCGAGCTTGGGGTTGAACTGGAGATATTCCAGTCCAACCACGAAGGTGCGCTGATCGATAAATTTCACGAGAACATCGACAGCGCGCAGGGCGCCCTGCTGAACCCTGCAGGCCTGACCCAGCACGGCGTACCGCTGCATGACGCGATCAAGGCCATGCCCTTCCCGGTGCTGGAGATTCATATGAGCAACATCGCCGCGCGCGAAGCGTGGCGCAGCCACTCCATCATTTCGCCCGCGGTAAAGGCGACCATCCAGGGCCTTGGCTGGCGGTCTTATACCGCCGGCTTGCGGGCACTGGTTGAAACGCTGAAGGATGTGAAGGCGGGCTGACTGGCAAGCGGCGCGGTTGCCGATCGCAGCAGTGGTGCTGGGTCGAGGTCCGCGGTGAGTAGTTTGCGCGGAGGCTATAACCGCGGCTGGACAAGCCAGATCCACAAGGCCACGGCGAATCCGATCCAGACCAGCACGATCACGACCGCAGCAACCCGGCTGCGCGGCTTTGAGCCCTGCGTCTTCACCCACTCATCGGCCCGTTTACGGCAATCGGCGAGCACCTCTGGGGGCAAGAGCCTGATGGTCAACCAAATCAGCCCCGGGAGCAGCAAGGCATCGTCCAGATATCCAAGCACCGGGATGAAATCGGGGATGAGGTCGATGGGGCTCAGCGCATAGCCCACGACGAAGAGCCCAAGCGCCTTGGCATACCAGGGTGTTGCCGGGTGCTTGCCGGCGAACCAGAGCGTCAATCCATCGCGCTTGATCCGCCTGGCCCAATTGTCGAGTTTGCCGCGCACTGTCATGCGCACAAGCATGCCACAGCGATTGGAATGATCACATCGATTGCAACGATCCGTCGGTTTGCTGACTGTCGTTTACCAGGGCCCGTCGAGGATCCGGGGAAAAGTATTGAGTTTTGCGAGCCGGTCCGTGTATGCCCTACCTGTCAGTTCTGACAGGGGGATGAGGGTTGTGATCGGAGCGATTTGAAAAGTCACAGGCTTTGGGAATTTCCAAAAGACCCGATGCTCATTCGCGAGTTTGTAAGGCGTAATAGGTATCGACGACCAGACAAGAGCAGTCATCGCCACACAAGGTTTGTCAGAACTGGTCAGCACTGGCAAACGCCAGCCGTATTGGCGAAAGGCTGTCCGGCTGGCCCGTGAGAAGAGGCAAACAATTCCTGGGGGAATCACCGCACCTCGAATGCAATTCACACATTCTGCTTACAGAAGTTTGAAGCAGGAATTCAGTGAATAGTTGCGTCAGCCTTCAGTGCAGTTCAGCAGCCAGGTCAATCAAGAATTTTCGGTACTAATTGCTCCTGCAATTGGAGGATGTGAGGGGGTGGCAATTCTCTTATGTTTGCGCTTCCAGGCACTCGGTTTCTTCTTGCTTCCTCGCGAAAGCAGGCAGAAGCCCCTGAAGTAGCCGCAATAAAACGGGGGATGTTGATGAGTGCAAGATTCGGCTTCCAGTTGCTGGGATCTTCGGAATCCCTGGCGAAAGTGCGCACGCAGATCGAGCGTGTCGCCAGAGTTGATGCGGCGGTTCTCGTCGAGGGTGAGACAGGCACCGGAAAGGAAATGGTGGCACGGGCCATTCACTACGGAAGCAAGAGGGCCGACCGCGCTTTTGTTCCGGTCAATTGCGGGGCGCTGGCCGAAACCCTGGTTGAAAGTGAGCTCTTCGGCCACGAGCGCGGGGCTTTCACTGACGCAAAAGTTGCCTCGCTCGGCCTTGTCAGCGAAGCCGGCGGCGGCACACTTTTCCTTGACGAGGTCGACGCGCTCAGCCTCAAGGCCCAAGCCGCATTGCTGCGCTTTCTGCAAGACGGCAGTTACCGCCGCGTCGGCGGGAGTTCGACCAAACAGTCTGACGTTCGTATCGTCGTAGCCAGCAACGCCAACCTCAACGAGCTTGCCGAAGCACGCCGTTTTCGCAAGGACTTGTTGTATCGCATCAACGTGTTATCAGTCTATCTGCCAACGTTGCGCGAGCGCGGCGATGACGGGATCGAACTCGCCAGGATTTTCCTGACGCGGCTCGGCCACCATCACGGAAGGCCGCAGGTTCGCCTGACGCCCGCATCTATCGCATTCATCCAGAGCTACACGTGGCCCGGTAATGTGCGTGAGCTCGAAAATGTTGTCCAGCGGGCTTTCTTGCTCTGCGACAGCAACGAAGTCGATATCAGCCAGGCAATGTCCCAGCCCCGCGGCGAGCGTTCCGCTGCCGCCGAACCGGCGGTCTTTCGCACAGCCAAGCAGCAGGCCGTCAAGGAGTTCGAGCGGCTGTATGTGAGCCGCTTGCTGATGCAAACCAACGGCAACCTGACTCAGGCGGCACTGATCGCGGGACAGGATCGCAGCGCTTTCGGACGGCTGGTGCGCAAACACAGCCTGAGCCCCAGCCGGGCCCAGGCCCCCATCGCTGCCCACACCGGTGAAGCCTGAGTCCGAGCGTGCTTGCGAAGTACGGACTTGTCCTGTTGACCCTGGTATTCGGCATGGTGGCCTTCGCCGCCGGGTTGCTTGCGCCTCCCTCATTCAAGGAAGGTGTGGCAAAAATAGCGCAACAAATCGGAGCAAAAATCCCGGGCCGCGCCGATCCCGGTACACCGGCGGCTTCTGCACCCGCCGCAACATCTGGCAGCACACCGGGCGCCGGTGCCGCTTCTGCAGCCGCTGCGGCCCCGGCAAGCGCGCCGGCCGTTGCGGCATCGTCACCCCTGCCAGCGGCCAGCCTGATATTGCCGACAGTGGCCACGGCTTCTCCCAGCTTCGCGCTGCAGGCGGCGCAGTTTTCGACGGCGCAGCCCGCCAGCCAGTTGGCTTCGTCAATACAGGCACAAGGTGTCACCAGCACGGTCGTGCTGATGGGCGAGCCCGAGGGCGGTTCATGGTCAGTGGTCACCGTCGGGCGTTTTGGCAGCGCGGACGAGGCACTGTCGCAACGCAACTACCTATCGCTCAAGCTCGGGCTGCCACCCAATATGGGCACCATCGCATTGCCGCCCCCACCCAAATAACAACTCAGCGCAGCAAGTGCGCTTGCGGGTGCCGCTGCTGTTTGTTAACCCAACCGGCCTGGCCGTAGGTGTCGACATAGCAGACCGCGAGCTGCGCCATGCCGAGCGAGCAAAAGTAGACGTACAGGTTCGCATCCTGCTTCGGGGCCATGTACCAAAGCCAGGGACGCGTGGCCAGGCCCCAACTGCCGACCCGGTGCACGAGAAGGTCGGCCTGACCGAGGTCACTGACGAGCGCGACACGGATGTCGGCGTCACCCATCGTGGGGGATTCATAGATGCGCGGCATGTATTTCTTTGTGGTCGGAGTTTTCCTGCCGCCGCCGGCGAGCGGTCTGCCGGATCGGGGTCATTTGTTTTTCAGACCGCCGGCGACTTCGGCACGGCACTTCACACAATACTCCATCGCGTGACCCGCACTGACCTCGCTGGTGGCGTGGTGGTGCACATTGGTCAGCGCGCCGTGCTGCTCGATGTCGTTCCAGGCCATGAACGACGACTCCTTCGCCGCGTAGTCATGCCAGCTGTCCATGCCGGTCATGCTTTTGGCAAGGCCGTCGAGCGTAGCCTGGCGTTGCTGCACGAGCGTGCCATGTTCCGCAATGCGGGTCGCCTCGGCCGCCTGGTACTTGCTCATGAGCAGGTTCTTGCGCGCATTTTTGGTGTTGGCGCCGAAGGTCGGTGCAGCTGCCGGCACATAAGCCGGTACGGCTGGTACCAGCCCGGCCGTGAACGCGTCGAGGTGTGCCGCCGCATGGGTGTTGCCGCGCTGGTTCAGTTCCTGGTGCGCAGCGAGAAGGCTGTGGCCCTCTGCACAGGACAGTCCGCGCTTGTCCTCAGCCGGAGTCTGCTGGACATGCCGGTCCATGAGTTTTTGTGCAAGCGGATGGTCCGCGTGGTTGGCCTTCATATAGGCCACGCGGGCCTGGTATTTCGGTACGCCGGCGCCTCCATGCGGGACCGGTGTTTTGGCCCAGGCGGTGTTTTTTCCAGTCACAGACAGCGAAGCATCACCGCCCGTCAGGCGCCCTCCGCCTGGCGCTGTGACCGTCATCGTCGCATGTACGAGATCTCGCGGCGGAGCAGCGGTGGAAGGCGATGCCGTACGCGTCGTCTTCGGGCCTGACTGCGCTGTGACCGGCTTGGACAGCGCTGGCGTTTGTCGTTTGGATGCCATGGTTTACTCCTTTGAAAGCCTGGGGATGGCCGGTGCCAGAACGCTGAAACAGCATTGACAGCCCGGCGAATGCGCGTATTTCATGACCGATCCACGCGGAACGGCTCTGATACGTATTGAGTGATGTCGCGCGCGCTCCCGCTGGCGGGGGGAGCTTTGGAGGCTTTCCCGCCAATCTGTGAACCGTCATAGCCGCCGCCGGCAACCGCATTTCCGGCTTCCAGCGCGGTACTCCTGCGCGGCGAGCTGGGCTGAGCAGGATCAAGCGTGCGCGTCCCGCCGACGCTGATTGCCAGCGCCTGGAAGTGTCGCCGCACGACGGCTTTTTCTGCCGGTTTGAGTGCACCGTGGACCTGGGCGAGGCGCTCCTTGGCCTGGTTACGATCATCTTCCCAGGTTCCAAGCGCGCGCTTATCCTTGAGTTTTTCTGCTCCCTCTGCCCGGCTGGCCAGCGCGCCGGGAGCCATTGTAAAAACCGTGGCGGCCGCGGCAGTCACCGCCATGGCGGCGGGCGTCATCTCCGTGTCCTGCAACGCGGCCATTGAGGCCGCCCGCAATACATCATGCGCGGCAGCCTGACCGGTGCTGCGGACCCCGGAACCGCTGTGCCCGGCAACGGAACCGCCCGGTCCACTCAAAATAGTACGAGCGGTATCTGTTCTCGCACCGTCACCCGCCTCCATCATTGGTCTTACATTGCTTTCCGGGAAGGTAACTTGAGAAAAAGCTTTCCAGGAGGCTTCTTCCATGGCCGGCATGGCTGACATGCCCTTGGCATGTTTCACCCGCTTTTGCAACTTGGGAGTCATGTCAGTCACGACGAACGCCTCGTGATAGCCGCTGCTGATCCCGTGGCTCGTCGGGTTGGAAGCGTAACGGAAGGCTCCTTTGGGAAACGCCTTCGATCCGACGACCATATCTACCACCTGGGGACGAAAGCCCCCCTTGGCCTGCATTGGTGTCAGCGTGCGATCTTGCGAGGCCTTATAGGCCATAACATTGCCAAGCCATTGGTCGGTGCCCTGACGCCAGCTCTTTTTAGTGGGCATACCCATGAGCGCCAGGTCGCCAAGCTTGCGGGGTTTTGCCTTGCCGACCCTCTGGATCGCCGCCAGTTTCGCCACCTTTGCAGCCTTTGCCTTTTGGGGGGAAGGCGGGCCCGGCAGATCGGGCAAGGTCTTTCTGGACTTCGTCAGTTTGGTCGGCTTAGGCATCAGGCACTCCCCGCGGTCAGGGCAGCGGACCTGACACCGCAGGCCCAGCTGTCGAGCTGCCGGCGATCACAACGGCTTGAAGCCCGTGTAATGGCCCTTCTTCCTGAGATCAAACTTCATAAGCGACGGACCCCCAATCTGCTGGCTGCCCGTGATCTTGCCCTGGCTCACTGTCGTGTGATGCACCTGATCGGTGTACTCGTGGAGCACATCGTTCTCGATGAAGGACTTATGAAGCGAATCTTTGGTTGAAACACCCGATGTATTGGCCGGAATTTTGTTGCCTGCTGCCAGCCGCCTCTGCGTCAGCTGCAAGGCATTCATCACCCCGCCGGGCCCTCCCACCGGAGTCATATGCTTGGTCAACGCGTTGACCATTGCCCGGATCTTGTCGCAACCCGTCAGACCAGTCCAGACTTGGGAACCTATTCGCTGTCTTGCCATGGTGCTACTCCTTGTGATTAAGAAATGATCTGTCGGGCTATCGCTGGCCGAAACCCAGAAACCCCAGCGCCCGACTCATGAGACTGGGTCCGCGTGGTCGGTGCTGTGTGAAGACATCCAGTGGAGCCTCGGGCGACCCCCCGAGAAAAGTGCTGGTTTCCCCGCTAGCGTAGACCGGGCCAAAGCGATGCACTTCTGCGCGGCGAACAATCCGCAGGTTGCGGCCCGGTGAACTCCGGTCACCGCCTTCTGCGTGCGTGGTGTCCGGATCATGGGCGACGTAATCACCTGACTGGTTGTGCCCCAGCAACACAATTGCATGTCCCTGGTTGCCGGTGTGCCACTCACTTCGCGGTGTAGTGGTGCCAGTTGCCCGCACAAATGCAGGATTGCCTTGTGCCAGCGCATCATCGTGCGCTTGCGTCCAGTCGTTTGACACGTGCTCGCGCACAGCCTCCCCACCTGAGGCCGCCTGTTGACGTCTGCGGATATTGTTGTAAACAGCTCGCGAAACCCCGTCGCACACACCGTGACCCTCTCGCTGGCTGGCTCCGTCACCGAGCTCCTGCATCATGGCCGAGTAGTGCTCATGCATCTGCGGCGTCAGGTTCTCGCGCATTTCAGTAGCCGACATATAGGTGCGCGCGCTGACGCGTGGACGAAAGCTGGCGACGGGGCGCGACAAAACCGCGCTGCGCGCAGTTGTACGGGATAGCAGTCTGGACAACATTAAAAGCTCCTTTTTAATTAATTTGGAATTCAGAAGGTCAGCGGCACGCCACTGCTTTCGCAAATTCGCGCGAGTCGTTGGGCAAGCTCGGTATCGGTGCAGCAAGCAGCACCGGCTAACGCCAGATGCATGAAGAGATAGTCCCCGTCGCTGCCGCGGGACTCGTGCGGGAGCACCGCAAACCCTAATTTTTCGAGGATCCGGCCTGAACGCAAGTTGGTCTTGAAGACGGCTGTAAAGACATGGCGAACTTCAGTGTCGGGCAGGCCGCATAGAAGCAATTGGACTGCGCGCGTGCCAAAACCGACACCCTGGTAATCAACACCTATCCAGAAGTGGATGTGCGCCATATCGGCATCGTGGTGCAGGCCAATTGCACCTACCAGCCCAAAATCCCGATGGACGACTGCGTATTCAACGCCGTCGCCATCGCCGACACGGGCGAGATATGCCATGGCTTCCGCCTCGCAAGCGATGGAGGGCAATCCGGCCATGCCGGCAATATTAGGGTCACGGTACTGGTGCAGCCAAGCTGATATATGCAGAGCATCCAAAGGCTCCAGCACGAGCTCGCCATCGCGCATCCCATCAGCCATATACCAGTTGCCAGCTTGCCAATTGGCAATTCGGAGCGCCAGCAGTTCGTGCATATCCCGTACGCCCTGATGATCTATGCCTTGGCGCAGGCAGCCCCGCAGCAGCCTGGAGGCGATAGTGCTGCGTCCAGTATCCGCCTCCAGGCGTGCACGTAACAGTACCCAATCAGCTCGATCAGTTACCGAGTGATCGCAGTCTGAGATTTCAACGAGTACTTCGCGAGCCAGCTCCCACTCACGCGAGTGAACCAACAAGCCAGCCAGCCGAAGACCCATGTCGCATCGCTCCGACGGAGTCATCTGCTTCCAGGTACACGCCAGGCTGCGGCGCAGTGTTTGTCGTGCAGCGTCGTCTGCAGCTTGCAGGCCACTGAGATCAAGACTGTCGAGAATCGACCGCAGGGTCCAGGCGTCATGGCCGGAGCAGCGCAGACGAAAATTGATTTCGTCGATGCTTTGTACGGGTTCATGGCTTGTGGCGTGCCACCAGCGCTCGGCTGGATGGACTTCATCGACTTTGTTGACCAGGCTTTCCCAGCTCGCGGGATCCATGCCGATCGCGTCATCGCGGCACGCTATATGCTGCACGCACCCTGATGCATCCGACTCACGGTTTGAGATACGCGCCCCGGCGCTTTCCTGATGCATGCCAAGCGCATGGAAATTGACCGGCAGTCCCAGTTCACCAGGAGCGAGTTGTTCAGGAAGCGCCATGCAGTTAAGCCTGATTTGCCGTTCATCGGCAATTCCCTGGTCCGCCGCCAGCAGCAAATAGCGCCCGGCAGAAAAATCGGCAAGTGCATCCAGCAGGGATAGCGCGGAGTCCGAGAGTAGAACAGTGGCACTGATCAGGCTGGCGCGGTAATGGCCCAGCAGCGCGGAAGCGGCTGAGGCAAGCTCATCCTCCGCCAGAGCCTGCCATTCAGAAGCCAGCGTAAAACGGCCTTCGCTGCCTGGCTGCGCCTGAATCCGCGCCTGCAATAGTTCGCCGTAGTGCACACCGTACAGTTCTGCCGGCAATGCGGAGAACCCGCCTGCCGTCATCGCGACCACCGGGTTGCGTGATCCGAACAGGGCAAAGCGGTTCGCACCGAGCAAAAGCGGGTGGCCGCGCCGAGCCTGCCAGCTTGCCTGGTCAAGCCAGCCGCGCACGACAAAAGGCTGAAGTGCCGGCTGTTTGAGCAGCGCCAGTGCCGGTTCTTCACCGGCCAGCGGGCACAGCACATACCGGACGGGCCAGCCGAGCATGCCACAGGCATGCATCTCATCGCGCAAAGTGGTCAACACCACCGCAGCCAGGGCGCCGTCATCCGGACCCATGTTCAGGATGTAGAGTGGTTGGGACAAGTCCAGGCCACCCAGGCGTTCAAGCCTGCTCCAGTACATAACTACGGCACGCGCCCAGGCCCGCCCCAGGCGCGGGCCGGTCAGGGCGGCAGCAATGCCCGAACGCTCCTTAAACAGAAGGGGCGGCAGTTCGCAAAGGTTTTTCCAGGCCGAAGCGGCAATATCCACCGCCACTGACGGGGTCGACGGATCAGTCCCCAGGGAAACCGGTACGAAAATCCCCTGGGGTTCAGATGATGCGATCATGTTTCCTCCCGCGCTGGGGGTGTTTCAAGCCCTACCAATTCGAAGATATTGAGTTGGCCGCCAAGACGGATAAACACTTCCTTGTAGAGCTCTGCGGTGTTGAGCCGTCCCCATTCGATCGCACGGCGTATCAGGTACGGCGCCGGACTGTGCGGATCCATCTTCAGCAGCGCCTCCACCAGTTGCTCCAACATTGCATAGACCTGGCGCCGGTCATCGATGGCCCACGTCTGGTCACCCATCATGGCCGTCTCATCGGCCCCCGCAACGGTGCCAGGCCCCGGATCGGATTCCCCGCTCACCGTCGCCAGCTTTATCCCGCGCCGCTGCAGCTCGGATTCGGCCAATGCGTGCAGTTGAGCCAGCAAGCCGGCCAGCGCCGACAGACTCGGTCCGTCCACCGCGAAGTGGTGGTCGATGCTGTCCCTGAGCAGTTGCATCGCTCCCAGCGCATCATTCAACTGCTGGTGCAGCGCCTGATACCAGGCCAGGGGCGTCGCGGCCATCGCTGCAGTGATCGTTTCCGTGCTGGCATGCTCCTCCTCATCAGCGCTGTTGGCTGCGGCCGCGGCGGCCGGGGCCAATCGTTCTCGGTGCATGGCAACTTCCCAATCGGCGAGGTTGTAATTGCGATGCATGCCCGTTGAAGTCATGGCGAGCTGCTTGAGCACAAACGGCAAACGGTTGTTGAGCGAACGCAGGATGTTGGCTCGGTGTTCGCCGCCGGAGTCAGCGTCCTGGGGGTAGAGATCGTCCCAGTAATCACGCAACAAGCCATCAAGCAGCAAAAGGCTGGGAGCTATCGCGGAAAACCCATGCTGGTTCACTTCGGCCTCAAGCAGCCAGGCAGCGACCTGCAGGTCCTTGGATTTGGAACAAAGGGCCTCGGTGGCGACACGGCTCACTACTGGCCAGTCCGCTCGCTTGAGCTTGTGCTCCCACGGACCCAACGGCAAGCTCGCATCGTCCTCGCGTCTGGCGTTCTGGATGGTGTTGTAGACACCATTGCCTTTGACCGAATAGCCGGCGGGATTGCCCGCATCGATCGGGTCGAGCAGGGTCTCGAGCGAACATCCAAGCCGTTCGCCGAAGTAACGCTGTGATCGGGTCATCAATTCAGTGTTCATGGTTTTGCTCGCTTTTGCGTGGAAACATCTTGCCGCTGCGGTGCAGACTTGGGAAAAGGTCCCGGCCAGACCAGGCTGGTACTGGCCTGGGACTTCGGATCGGTGCCAGACAGGGTCAAGCCGAGGTAGAACGTGGCCTGGCCCGTCGTGACTGCCGGGGCTGTTGTGGGTGTCGCCTGGGTCGTGCGCTGTATCGGCACACTGAATTCGAGCAACGCCTTGCCCGGCTTGAGGGGATCGGCCGGTCGTGCCGGCACAGGCTGGTAGCGCTGCAGCATGCGCAGCAACGCCCAGTTCCCGCTTTCAGTGAACGAAGCTGTGCTGCCTTCGACCCGGTAGCCACTTTGCACCGGGTATGCGGCCGGTCGCCAAACAGACAGCTCGGCCCAATTCAGATCAAGCGCGAGCACCTGGCCGTAGCTCCAGTCCACGGTCGGCGGCTTTCCACCCGGATAGCTCGCCACCCGTGAACCTGAGCTCACCACCCAGCTCACGACCTGTTCACTGCCAGGCGACTCCTGGGGTAGCGCACGAAAAGTGATGTCGAGCTTTAGAGGCTGCGGTGCTGCGCCTATACCCAAGCCTGGCCGCAGAAACTGATCGGCTGCATCGAGTTCACTGAGGAACCCGCGTGCCGAAACGACCCAGCCAGGGGTGCTCAGGCCGGACAGCGACTGTTGCAGCGATTCGCGTTGCGCGGCGTAGTCACTGAAGAAGGTCTGCACCTCCGCCAGCGAGGCGTCCGGACTGCTGGTCTCGCCGAACGGGAACCGCCCCTTGAGCCGGCTGTTGAAGCGTTTGGCCAGGGCATCGTAGGCACTGGTTGCCTGTTCGGTACGACGGTCGACACAGCGCAGGTTCAGTTGCGCAATCAGGTCGCGCCGCCTCTCCGAGAACATGTCGTTGCCGTAGTCGGCCGGCTGGTAGGCCGCCAGCACCTTGCCGCAGTTCGCATAGGTGAGATCGGCAATGGTCTTGAGGAAAAGCGTGTCGAGAGCGCCGACTTGCTTGCCCGGGTCCTTGAACTGCACGTAACTGGTGACCTCATTGATCGTATTACTCCAGTACGGCAAGGTTTGCGCGTTGTCACGCTGCGCATCGTTGACGCCGTCAGTGTTGCGCAACAGATTCACGAAAGGATCAGCGTAGCCAGCGAGTACCTGCGCGCGCGCAACCTGCCGTGCGAGGTAGTCGCGTATCACCGGTGTGGTGCCCAGGTTCACGAGCAGGCCGTCGGCAGGACCGGCCTCGGGGTCATAAAGCCGGCTGCCACTCACAAGGCCCGAGACGCGGCCCAGAGCATCCGACGAAAAGTCCCGCGCGCACTGTGAAACGCGTCCTGCGCTCGCTGTAAAGCCGAACTGGGTATAGAGCCGCAGGTTGCCGATCAGCGGATCCAGTGCGCGCGAAAAATCACCACTCTGCTGCAAAAGCTGCTGGTCTGCCGCCGAGACCGCGTCAAGCCCCTGAAGCACGAACGACTCATTTGCTGCCGACTGCGCCGAGCGCATCGCGTCATTCATGACCTGCTCAAGCTGCGCCCTCGCAAGCCGGTCGAACAGCGGCTTGCTGGTTGCCGGCGCACCGAGAGGCGGCAGTCCCTGGCCTGCTGCGAATCGCTGGTAATCAGCAGCGTAATTCATGGACCGGCCGAGGTCTGCCAGACGCCAGCCCGGCGCTGAACTCACGCAGGCGAAGGCCTGCGGGTTCCGGACCTGCATGAAAGTCTGCTGTAGCAGGCTTTCGAGGCCGCGTACCTCTGCCGACAGTGCCGGATTCATGACGAGACTCTGGCCCTGTGCGATGAGCAGAGGCCCGTAGGGCGAAAGCTGCATGCCGCGCAGCACCTGCATGGCCGGGTTGTAGCACCTTGCTTCATCAAAACCGCCGTCACCTGCCAACAGGTCTTTCGGATAGCTGTACTGCGTCACGAGGGGCGACAGCAGTTGCCGCAGTTCCTTCGCGTCATCGGCGCAGGGGTTGTTGTTCGGGTCCGATGGCACCCATGATTTGGCGACCCAGACCAGCCATGAGGTGAACCGCCTGGTGTTGTCAACAAGCGGCCCTTTTGCCGGATCAACCCTGGCCAGGAGGCTGGGGCCCATCGAGGCCTCGGCAAGCAAATCGACATGCAGTTGCCGGCTGGTATTCGCCAACTGGCGCGCCCAGTTGCCGCGCGAACGCTCCGGCACATTCACCACGCCGCTGTAAGGCACTTGCTCGAGCGAAGCGGCAACCACGCCGCCGGGCCGCGCCGCAGCAAGGGGCAAGCCCGCTCCGTAGACGTAGAGATAAATCAGGTTGAGATCATCCAGCTTGCGGACGGTGGATTCGGCGGGTATGGCAGTCAAGCGTGCGAAACGCTGGAGCTTGTCTTCCAGGTTGTTCACCTCCAGCGCAAGCACCTTCAGGTTGGCGCGGGTTTTGGCATACGCCGAGTTGTTGACTGTGATACCGGCAAGCGTTGGCTCGGACGCCGCGACCAGACCAGCGTCGAGCCGCGCGACCCGCGCCTGCAGGCCGCAAGCCAGTGCCGGAAACACCGTGCGCGCCATCACGGTACTGGAGACAGCCTGCACCGCGTTGTTGCTGGCACGCCGATCGACCCAGGACAGCGGCATCGTCGCGAACACCAGGTCGATATCGAGGGCCGAGGCCCGGGACAGCGCATCGTCAATCAATGGGCGGCCGGCGCAGCTCTCCTGTGCACCTGCCAGCGCCTGCGACTGGTAGAGCGCGGCGATGCTGCGACCCAGACCATCAACCTGGCGCTGCAGCCGCCAGCCCGATAACACCAGTGCCAACAGCAGCAACCCGGCCAGCACGATGCAGGCTTGCTGAAGCCGCAGCAGCCCCGGCTCACGCGACCAGAATGACGCCAGCGTGGCGCGCGCCAGCCCGCATTCCCCCATTGCCTTCTGCGTCAGGACGTCTTCGGCAAACGAGACATCGGCACGCGGCATGCCTGCTGACGCACCGGTGTCTTCGGTGCAGCCCGTGAAATAGACACCTCGGCACAGTGCAGGCTGCGTCGTCGCCGTGTCGTGAAAGACCTCGGCCAGGTAGTCGCGCAAGGGCGCATGCAAACGCTCGAAATGCCTCGGAAACAGAAAAAACGCATCAGCGTCGGCAATCTGCTCCTGGGCCGCAGCGGCCTCTACCTGGATTTCCTTGAGTCGTTCACCGATGTCAACAAATGCCTCGTCAATCCACTGGACCGGGCCGGACTGCAACAGGCCGTCGCGCGCCGACCAGCCAAACATGCCTTCCCTCTGCGAACGCCCCTGCAGACGCCAATACGGAGCAAATCCATCGACCGCGTCGCACTGACTGACGATCACGTAGACCGGCAAGGCCAGGCTGGTGGCGGCACGCAGGTCGTCGAGCTGTCGCCGGGCATCAAGCGCGAGTTGAAGCACACTCTCACGGCCCGTGCCCAGCAAGTTGCGGGAGGAAACCACCAACAGCGCCCCGTCAAGTGCACGTTCGGGGCGCAGGTGGACGAGTCCGCGCAGCACGGTTTGCCAGTCTGCCGCGTCGGGCCCGGTTTGACCGGCAGCGCTGAGCTTGCCTTGCGGGTCAATGAGTTCACCCTGTGCCAGGCTGTGCCAGGCTGTGTGGGGCACGCCGGCGATCGTCGCCGCCTGGGCGTCCGGCCGTTGCCGGACCTGTCGCAATGAGGCGATCAAGCTGCTTTTACCAGCGCCGGCCTGCCCGATCAGGATGATCCAGGTTTGCCGGTAACGCTCCCGTGCGGTTCTGGACAGCACGGTACGCAGCCCGCGCAACCAGGCCAGGAACGACTGCCAGCGCGTTCGCCAGAAACTCGCCGCCAAAACCGGCTTGATGGCGCCGGTGGCCACGATCAGTTTGGCCTGGCGCGAGCGCACGATCAGCCACAACACCAGAATGCCGAATACTGCCGCGACCGCAGCAAGCACGCCAAACCAGGTACTGCTGTTCATGCTGCTCATCTCAGACACCCGCTACCTTGACCAGCGGCTGGATCAGCCATAGCCAGAGCGCCGACGACATCAGCACAAAGCCAAGTGCATAACCCATTGCCAGACGCAACCACGGGCGCAGGGGCGCGACCCGCGCATCGGCAGTCGACTTGACCGTGTGTTCATAGGCTTGCACAAACAGCCTGCCGTCAGGCTCTGCCGGTCGGCCGTTGACAAAACGGTACAGTCGCTGGCGCAGCGTGTCCAGGAACAGCTGGCCCTGCGCCCCCCGGTGCATTCCCTTGAACCCAAGCTGCAACGCGAGCAGAAAGCAGGCAGCAAGATCGCGATGCAAATTGGATCGGGACACCACAGCCAGCACCTGCTCCGCCATGTCGAAGAAGCGTCGCCCAGCCTGGCGCGAACCGAACTGACGGTGCTCAAGCAAAACCTCGAGCCAGGCATCCTGCGCCGGCCACGAGAGTTCAAGGATGAAAATCTCGTCAGCCAGCACCACCATCACATAGCTGGCTGCCGTATAGGCGCGTTGCTGCGCTTCACTCGCTGTAGCTCGCATATCGCGTGCCTGGCCGGCCAGAAGGTCGGCCAGGCGCAGGCTCACACGGCCCGCGAGTTCGGCCGGCTCGGCCGGTGCCGCACCGGAGACCCCCAGGTAGGCTTGCAGCGACCCGCGTTCGCTTTCCTGCCGCACGCGCGCAACCTCCTCATAGAACTGCGCAAAGCAGCTCAGGAGCGGCATTTCGGGCAAAGCGACCGGCTGCATGGCTGCGTCTTTCAGGTCCGCGTGCCTGCGGCGCGCGCACGATAAAGCAGAATCATTGCGGGCGGGGTTCCCGGCGACTTCTTGTCACCGCTAATGACGAGGTTTTGCCCTGGGCCGAACAGCCTGGTATCGCCTTCCTTGAGCTGCAGGACCTGGTTGTCGATCGCGAACAACGCCGCTCCCGAACGCAGGTTGCGTTTCGCCAACTCCTCAGCGGTCAAGAGGTGCGGCCTCGCGGTCACGCGCAGCCGGGCTGCGGCAGGCAGCAACGCCTCGCTCGCGATGCAGGCGTCAAGCAACCAGCGTTCCATTGACGCGCGTCCATCGGCCCCCAGGCCCTGGCCACCCTGCGGCCTGAGTTCGACAAGCAGTTGTTCACCCGCGTCAGGAGGCAACACATGTGTAAAAGTGCCGTCGGCATGGCGCTCAAACGGCTGCAGCTCGAAACTGGTATTGATATAGCTGAGCTTGCGCACCACATAGTCCAGCGCACGCCGGAACTGCGGCGAACAGTCATCGTGCTGATAAGCGTCCAGCACCGGCGGGATGGGATTGGCGCCGAACGATGCCATCGCGCCAAGCAGGAGCGCCAGGCTATCGTAGACCGCGCGCGGACTCGACTCGGGGCGCTGCACGATGAGGCTGAACTGCGGCAGCACGGCAGCCAGCCGCCGGGCCATCTCCAGGTGCTTGCGGAAATGGGCACCCTGCAATTCATCGTCCTCGGGACCGTCGCTTTCCCGGTTAGCGCCCAATTCGCGCAGCTTGAGCCACAGCGCTTCATTGAGCAGCTGGAGCCGGTGCCGCAAGCCGGTTGCCTTGAGAAAATCGCCGGCCTGCCAGCACAGCATGGGCGGGTGGTAGGGCTTGAATTCGACATGCCTGTTTTCTTCGCGCCGGAACAGCTCGAACAAGGGGCAGACCTCGTAGCCGGTCGGGGCTGCAACTTCGGCCGACAGCGAGATCGCCGGCCGCAGGCGGTCGACCGGCACCGATCCGGTCAGAGTGTTCTCGTCAAGCGATACCAGGCCGTGCACAACCTCATTGCGTGCCGGTGTCGTATTCCAGTGATTGGAGGCGTTACCCCGCACGGGCATGATCAGCGACAACCGCACCCCATCCGGCGTGCGCTGCAACTGCCCGGTGACATCAAGTTCGAGCGATTTTCCGGTGTACGAGCCGGGAAACACAACCGGCGTGCCGTCGGGCATGATGCATTCAAGCCGTTTGATTGCGACGATACCGGCCTTGAGCTTCACCATATCCAGCTGCAGCAGGCTCAACCCCCAGAAATCCGGCGCGACGCACGATAGCCGGTACCTCAACTGCTCCTGCCAGTAAACATCGCTTTGCTGAAAATGCTGGGGTGATAGCAACATCCCTTCGATCCACTGAACACTGTCGGGCAAGGCCGGACCGGCCGCAGCTGAGAACAGCTTCGCTGCGGGCTGGGCGGCTTTAGGCGCTGAAATGGTTTCGGGCATGGGTTCTCCAATCATGAAAGGCAGCTCGTATAGCTGATCTGCGTGCTACGCAGGGTGATCAATGCGCATTTGTAGGCAGTGATGTCGGCGACCGCCTGACCGCCGGCGCTCACATAGCTTGCGTAGCTGTAGACATAGACGGCCTTGCCGTAACCGCTGGGCAGGGGCTGGTTGGTGACCGTGCTGCCAGGCACAACCTGCACGCCAAGCACTGCGATGCCGCTGGCCAGACCGGCTTGCAGCGCGTCGCGATTGGCAAACCAGTCGGGTGAAGTCTTCGGCAAGACGGCGGCCGCGTTCTTGTCGAAGACAAACACCAGGTCGACCTCGGTTCCCATATTCTGATTGGCATCGAGTTCGGCGACGATGTTCAGCGTCTTTAGCGGCGTAGTAGGGCTGTAGCCCAGCGCGTAGCTGATAAAACCGCAGCCGGAAACAGCCAGCAATGCCGCTGTGCCGAGAAAAGCGTTGACGATGCGCATGATCATCCCAGCACCATCACGCATACCTGCGAAGGTGTGATCGACATGCCGATCGCGTTGCCTATCATGCCGTTCTGCCCGACCACACTGGTCAGCCGTGTCGCAAACACACCGCCCATCGCGACCTTGAAGCTACCCATGAGGTATCGGTCCGGCCCAATTTCCATGCCCGAAACCACACCCAGGTTGACGCCGGGCTCGTCGCCGTTGCTCAACGTACCCTGCGTCACCAGGTTTTCAGCGAGTCCGCCGCCGACGATCACGCAGGCCTGCGAAGGAATGTGCGAGATCGTGATGACGATATTGGGAAACGGAATGGGCACCGGCCCCACCGGCGTAGGCACCAGACAGACGTCGGGAAACGCGAAATTGATGACGCAGAGGTTCGTGTTGGCGAACATGACTCATCCCAGGCTGATGCGTTCAGCATCGAGCTTGATATCTTCTTCGGCCGTGACCAACGCCTGCCGCCCATGGAGCCGCAGCAGCGCCGAGGCCTGCATGATCCCGTGCTCGACACGCGTTACAAGATGCCGTGCCGACTGCACCATGGTCTCACTGACGGATGCCAGGAAATCCCTTGCGTTGACGCTGACAGAGCCACTGGCCGACGTCAGCTCGACGTCACCAAGGCAACGCAGTGCGATTTGACGTGTGCAGGCCAGCTCAAACGCTGGCTGGGTGATCGCCATAAGCTCCGCGCCCGGCACGGAAAGCTCGGCGCGGCCTGCGCCCGGCGTGTCCGCTGCCGGCTGCGGGCGCAGCAAAATATGGGTCACGAACAAGCCTGAAGCACTTTGCAGCACGGCCACCGTGTCACCAGGCAGGGGCGTGAGCAGGCAGGAAACCGCTTGCAACGCAAGCCGGCCGTCCGCCAGCCGCCATTGCGCTTGTCCGAGCGACCGGCCTATGCTCGCCTCTCCCCAGCCGTGCACGGTTGCGGCGCGCACGGGAAGGTCAAGCTGTTGTGTTGCCTGTTTCATGCTGCTTCCATTTCAAGTGAACGTCTTTCGGCGGCAGCGCGCGCCTCCTGGGTGCCCAGTGCGGCGGCTATGTTGGCACCGGTGAAATCGGCACCGGTCCAGACTGCACAGTGAAAACTCGTACGATCGAGCTTGCAGTACCGGAAATCCATTGCCCGGCCATTCGCATGCGCGAACTGAGCAAACTGCAAGTCCGATCCCGCGAAAACGACACTGTCAAGCCTGCTGTGATCCCAGATCGTTTTCACCAATCCGGCTCCGCGCAGCGAAACTCCGTTGAGTTGGGCTTTTTGCAATACCGCACCCTCGAGTTGGGCGCCGTCAAGATTTACCCGGTCAAACTTCGCTTTTACGAACTGGCAGCGCGTAGCGTCAATGCCGTTCATCAGTGTTGCACTGAAGCGGGCTTCGGCACAATTCGATTCACGGATGCTGGCGCGGCTCAGATCAGCACCTGAAAAATCAGCACCCTGCAAAGTGCAGCGCAACAAGCTGGCGCCGGCCAGTTTCTGCCCGGCGAAGCTGGCTTTGATAAACAGGCTGGTGCTGGCACGCATGCCGGCGAGCCTGGCTTCCTGCAGTTGTGCTTCGTTCAGGCTTACCTGCTGCAATTCGGCACCTTGCCAATCGCTGCCGCCCCACTGGCAATCTGCAAATGCGCTGCGCAGCAAGCGCGCCTCAATCCAGAAAGAGCCGCCGATATCGCACTTCGTCAACATGGATTTCTCAAGGCTCGCACCGTCCCAATGACTTTGACGGAGGTCACACTGACTGAAGGCCAGCATTGTGCCGGCCGTACCACGCCAATCGCTGCCAGCGAGGCGGCTCTGGCAAAAAGCGGTGCGGCGTAATCCGGCATCGCGAAAATCGGCCGCGCCGAGTTCGCAATCAATAAAGGACGCTCCCTCCAGCTGGGCACCGGCCCAATGCGAGCCCGCCAGCTGGCAGCCGCTGAAAACCGCACCTGTGAAATCGTGGCCGCTTGCATCAAGTCCGGCCAGCATCTGGCCACGCACCGGACGGCCAAGCCGCACCAGGCGCTGGATCTCGGCCCAATCCTGGGCGGAGGCCTGGCTGTAAGTCCTGCTCATGCGAGCCTCCTGCGCGCATCCAGACGTACACCGCGTGTGTCCGCATCAACCAGGCAGACCTCAGTGAGTTCGGCTTCATACAGGCTGGCGTCGCGCAGATCGGCTTTTCCAAAGTCAGCCTTTCGCAACAACGCCTGGTAGAAGTCGGTGCCCACGGCACTCGCACCGGGCAGTTGAGCCTTCATCATGAGAGTGCGCGGCAGGCAGGCACCGTCAAGGCTGGCGGCACTAAGGTCAGCCCGACTCATATCGCACGCCATGATGAAAGCGCCGTCGAGCCGCGCACCCTGCAACTGGCTTTGCGTCCAGCTTCCGCGTTCAGCGCGCAATCCGGACAGGTCGGCGCCACGCCAGTCGCTGTCATTCCCCTGGACCTGGACCAGCCGGGCCTCTCTCCATTGACTGGCCGACAGGTCGGAACCGATCAGTGCACTTCTCTGCCATCGCGAACCCGAAAAATTGGCCCCCTGGGCCTGCAGCTTCCAGGCAACACATCTGTTGAACGAGGCACCGCACCAGCTGCTTCCAGCCAGTTTGGTCTGGTTGAAAATTGTTGTATCCAGCGTCGCGCGATCGAAGTTTGCGCCGCAAAGATCTGCATCGTCGAGTTGAGCGGCTGACAGGTCGCAATCGGAGCCGAAAACTTGTGTCCAGGACGCCTTGGAAGCACGGGCCGAACAAAGACTCGCCCCGCGAAAACTCGCTTCACATGCGTGGCTGCTGCAGAGATTCGCCTCATCAAGGTTGGCCTTATCAAGTAGTGCGCCATCGAGCCGCGCCTGCGTCAGTACAGCGCGGCGCAGGTTGCAGCCGCGCAGGTCCGCACCGCTGAGGTCGGCGTACTCCAGCATGCATCCGCCGAGGTCAAGGCCCGCAAGTACAGCACCGCGCAGGTCCGCGCCGGCAAGGTCGCGGCCGGCAAGCTTTTCTCCGGCCTTCGCCCAGGCCAGCACCTGTGCCCCCAATAGCGACGCGACAGCGGGCGGCAGCGCCTGCGCGGGCGATAGCGGGATTGGAGACGCATGGCGGGCTTTGCTTTTGAGTTGCGCGGCTGTCATGAGGTCGGCATGTTGGGATGGCGTCGCGGCCAGCGCGAGCGGCGCCAATGCCTCTCGTGTCGCCGTACCATCGGCGCGCTGCAACACCTCCGTCCAGAGCGGTCCGGACTCCGGAGCATTTCCGTGCTCCCCAGCGGGAACATCCGTCTGCCCCGTCAGCACCTGTAGCTCTGCTAGCTGGTGAGTAAGTGCTGCCTGCTGAGCGGCCGCGTTTTCGCGGGTACTGGCCACCAGCTTTTCGACGCTGTGCATCAGGCTGGTCAAGTCCATGTCGCCATCGGCCAGAGCCTTCGCCGACGGTGTCTGGAGCAGGGGCGGCCCGGCTTTTGGCGGCTCGTAGCCCGCGGGCGGCTTCATGCCGCTTTGCTGCCAAAATTCGCGCGTAACTTCGTCAAGCACGTCCTGGCGTTTTTTCAGCGCCGCTTCGGCTTCGGCGGCAGCCAGCGCGGGATCGACTGGATCGAGCGACGGCGCGAGCTGCGACTCGTTGAGCGCATGCAACGGTGCAGTCTTGGGGTCTAGGCGCAGCGTGAGCACCTCCGCGTAATGGTTCAAGGCACGCGGTGCTTCGCCTGCACCTTCGTAGGCCAGCATCAATACCCCAATGTCCAGTGCATCGCTGTCGGTGACCTGAATCTCGCCCCGCCAGGCCGCAATACCGAGCTGCTGCTCGGGGAGGAACCAGACCGTGTCCATGCGCAGCCCGATTTCAGTCAGTGAAGCGGGGGGAGAGTCCTTTTTAAGTGCGAAAGCCTTGACGCGCTGCTCAGGCAGTGCGCCCCGAATGGTCTCAATCTGTGGATGCATCCCCTGTAACAGGTAGGCTTCGCCGCCCGCGAAAGGATTCGTGATGCGCTGGTCGGCCGCTGCCTGGTTATAAAGCCGCCAGTCAAGATCTCGCGGCAAGCCAGGATAATCCTCGCGCAGCCAGCGTTCATCGTAAGTACCGGCATAGCGCTTGCGAGGCACCCAATCGATAGGCATGGGACCAAGGCCGGCAGGGGGATAGCGACGCCCATGGCAGGCAACGGGCTGGGCGGCGTACTCGACGTTCGGCATAACCCCTTCGTTCGCACCGGCTATAGCGGCGAACCGGTTACCGTCATGGCCACAGCCAACCGGATTATCTTCGTAACCTGGACCACCGAAGGCATGTGCGAAATCAAGCGGCATGTGTACAAATTCCGCAGGCTGCGAGATGCCAAAGAGCGGCAAGACGCCATAGCGCCATTGCCTGTCGCCGAAAACCGTCAGACGCTTGTCGATGGGACCGACTTGCAGCCGCGCTTCCATGCGACTCACCGGACGATTTCCCGGCGCGCAAGCGCGACCCAGCACCAGGGCTTCGGCCCCGGTCTTGGGCATCGCCTCGTCCAGCGCCTGTCCCGCCGGCAATGCGGCCAGTACCCGTGCCCATTGCGGGCCCTCCATGAGAAAGCGCTGCGGCCTGACTTCACCCAGCGGGAAAAAACCCAGCGCCGTCACCACCACGCGGTTTATGCCGGATTGCCGGTATGTCTTGTAGAGCAGGCCTAGGCTCAAGGGCTTGATGATCTTCATGGCGGCCTAGAGATAGATCTTCAGCTCGGTGATCGTCAGGCTCAGGCCCGTGATCTGCATCGTCGCCTGCAACGCGGTGAGTTGCACCAGGATGCCGGCCCCGGTCATTTCAATCGAGGTTGATGCGCCTTTCATCGAGATCGCCGTGGTGTCGCCCGACAGAGAGATGTCAGTACTCGACCCCAGAACTGAAACACTGTTGCTCTGGCCCGTGAGGCTGACCCGGCTGGACAGGCCGGTCAGGCTGACCTCGTTGTGAGCGCCAACCAGGTTCATCGCCGTACTGGCACCGGTCAGAGAGGTGCTGTTGCTGACGCCAACCAGATTGGTGCCCGTATCGACCAACGTCATCGAGACATGATCCGAAGCAAGCGTCACCGCAACGTTGTTGCTTGAACCGGTTGCGCTGGTCTGCATGCTCATGCCAACAACCGAGTCACTGTCGCTGAGGCCAACCATGCTGCTGCTGCTGCTCATTCCCTCCATCGAGCCCGACAGCCGCACCCCGGTCGCGCTTGCGCTGACAGCCATACCGACCGCCGAGGTCGAGATGTGCTGGCCGGTTACGTCGAGGTTGACGCTGCTGACCGTGAACGACTCGCTGGTTTGGCTCGCGGTCGTGGTTGTATTGAACACGACGTTTTGCGACGTCGTGTTACTGATCGTTCCCTGATTCGTACTGGTGTTGGTGGCGTCGCCGGTCACAATCGAGTGGTTGGTGGTCGTACCAAACTCGGTGCTGCTCCAGCTTTCCGCTCCCTTATGCGTGCTGTAGGTCGAACCGAAGGAGTCTGACTGGCTCAGCAGGCCGCTCGCGCCGTCTTCGGAGGTCGAATAGCCATAACTCGCGCCCTGCGAATACGATGATTCGCGGAACTTTCCACTGTCGTATTGCTGGCTAACGATGGCAACCGCGTTGTCCAGGTCAGCATCGGAGTGCAAGCCGAAACGGATGCTCTTGCCGTCGCCATAGGCCGTCGAATAGCTGCTGCCAACGTTGGTATTGGCCGTCCAGCCTGATGGCATGATGACCTTGGTGCCATTAGCCTGGATGATGCTCTGAATTTCAGGCAGCTCGGACTGATCCTGCGCCCGCGTGATGATGACGGTCGTACCGATCTCCGGCACGGTCTGCATGTGTGGCGCCAGCTTGACCCAGACCGGCTCCGCCGGGTCGGCGCCGTCCGGTGAAAAGATGTCCTGGCCTGTCGAGAACCGCACATAGACGCCCTGCGCTTCAAGCACCGGCGAAATACCCTCGCTGTCGACAATGCGGCTGGTCTCCGGGTCAAAGTTGTCTTTCTGCATATAGCGCCAGCCCACCGGCGCAACACCCTGGCTCCCACCCGAGACGACACTGGCGAGCACACTGCCCTGCTGGGTCTCCTGGATGGAGAACGGCGTGACCAGTCCCTGCGCGTCCGCCGCCTGGAACTTGTTGCTGTAGCTGCCGTCGAGCGTGGCTTCATGCTGAACCTGTGTTGCGACAAAGCTCCTGCCCTCCAGCTGAGGTCTGACCTGCAATGGCCATTGTCCTGAGCGCACTTCCTGCGTCACCGAGAAGCGGTGCCCGCAATGCAGGTAGGGGCAATAACTCGAACCACTGAATTGCTGGCTACCCGTATCCAGGGTGTCCTGCGTTGCATGGGCATAGTGATCGACCTCAACGTCGCTGCAGCCGTATTGATAGATCTGGTATTGGTTGAATGGCAAGGTACCAGGCGCTGGCTTGGTCTGAGCATGAAAGCTCTGAAACCCGGCCACCGCATCCGACTCCCAAGCCGCCTCTTCGCGTGTGAATACCGAGTTCACCGCGCTGCTGGCCAGGCTCTGCTGAAAGCTATAGTCGCTGATCATGTCAGGCTGAGCCAGGCCGAGAGCGTCTTCCTGGGTGCCGCAATAGCGTAGCGGCCTGCCATCGGGCAGGGCTTCCGGGTAAACAGGCCGGTTGGCGAAAACCGCTGTGTGACTGGTGCCGGTGGTCACATAGAAATAATAAATGTGCGCTTTCGACATGAGCCGCCGCACGAACTCATAGTCGGTTTCGCCGGCCTGCAGCCAGTCCTGCTGCCTCGCGACTGCCAGATTGCCTGAGCCAACCAGCGCCGCGACCGAAAAGTCAATGTTGTGCTTGCGCAGGACGCCCGCAATAGCATCACGCACATTCAGCTGGCGATGGATGCAGTAGTTGTTCGTGAGCGTAAGCTTCCAAAGTGCCGGCCGCATGGTCGCGCGATAGACGCCTGGCTGCTCCATTGAGAAGGATGCGACGATGCCATTGAACAGGGACAACCGCACGCCTTCGTCCTGGCCGTGTACGGCCTGGTCAAACCACTCGTTGGCTTCCTCGCGCGTCGGCTGCTGCTGGCCATCCAACACCGGGTAGTGAACCCCCACAGTGACCGGTCGCCCGAGCAGGTCATCAAAGGCCAGCTCAAGGCCGCTCTCGGGGTCCGAGTTTCCGTGCAACTCCAGTTCGTACTCAAAATGATCAGAAATGCTTTCCTGCCCTTTAAAACTGACCAGCCGGAAGCTGCCATCACCCAGGATGACGCCCGTCTCCAGGAACAGCGCGACATGCAGGTAGACGACCGGCGCCGGCGACAGCAGAGCCAGCGCGGTCGTCATGCCAGTGACGCGGTCGTTCACGTCATGGCTCCCGACTCATAGGCAGGGACCAGAAAGCGCGCAACGCAAACGCCCGAAACGCCAGCGGCGCCATCCGTCGGCCGCGACTTCAGCCATGCGTTAAAGCCCAGGCGCATACCGGAGAAGCCGGAGGCCTGAGTCGATACCAGCCGCGCCAGCGGCACCTCTTCTGCAAGCACCGAAAGTTCGATTTCGGCATCGTGGCGACGGTCAAGCATCAACCGTAGCAAGCCTTGCAGTTCCTCATACGAGCTGCGCACGGCAGGCGCTTCGCTGCCGATATCGACCTGGCGCTGCAGCCGTTGCCATTGACGCAGCGAACGCATTGGTTCTGTGTCTTTTTTCAGCGGCGGCAACAGCGCCTCCAGTTGGGAATAAGAAACAGGGCCTGCGGTCAGCCGGATGCGCGACTGCTGATCCCAAGTGCTGCGACCAAGCAGCATGTCAACGCCAAGCCGGTGACCACTGCGGCCCAGGCGGTGCTGATCGTCCGGATCGATTGCACGCCATGCGCCCACCAGGGGCTGCAGCTTGACAGGAAATCCAAGCTGCGCCGAGAGCACCTGAACCAGCCCGGCTGCCGACCGCCGGCCGTTCGCCAGCAAGTCCCCGATGCCGAGCCACTGGCGCTGGGGCATCGGGATTTGCCCGGCCTGCTCGGCGTTGTCCACCCCCATCAGCGCGCCAAGGTATTCGGCGAGCTGGCTGCGCTCAGGCAGCTCGTTGTTCAGCCCAGGCTCAAAGCCGGCGCGGGTTTCATAACGCAGCAGATTTAGCCGGTTATTGAAAATGTCGAGAAATGCGCGCGTCGCGGATTTTCCTGCGCGATCCAGCTCGCGCATCCACTCGAGAAAAGGTTCGGGCAAGGGACCGAGCGCACTGCCAACACAGAAGTCCGGGGTGGTGATCGCCAGCATTTGGGGCCGGTCATGCAGATCGCCTTCAGCTTCAATCAGCACCGGAACCGCAGACGACCCGGATGCAATGGCCTGCACACGCACGGCGCTCGCCGCGCGCGCGGGAAAGCCCGCGTCAAGGTCAGCCTCGAAACGCACGGTCTGGCCTGACCCGCCGGCACGATCATCCGGCTGGCGCAGCCACAGACGGATCATCTGCAGGAAATTGAACTCCCCAAAACGCTGCTCGAGCCGACGGCTCAAAGAACGATCTGGGCCCCAACCATTGGCGGCCATCTTTTGAGTACTCCTTTCTCGTCAGTGGTTTCCAGGCTTACGCAGACCATGTTGTTGACTGTTGAGTAGAGCGCAAGAAAATAGCGCAGCACCGACGCAAATAGCAGCATGCTGGTCGACTCGAATTGTTTTCGATTCAGCGTAAGGGTGATATAGAGACATTGCACATAGCCTCGCACTCCATCGCGTATCGTGTAGCGCATGCCGGGCCGACATTGCAGCGCCTGAATTCCTTCAATGCTGCGGAAAGCCTGTGTCTGCAGAGGATCGATGTGGTCGCGCAGCATGCTTTTGAATGCAGCGAGCGCCTGCGGTCCCTCTGCCATCGACAAGTGGCTCATGCCGAGCTGGGACACCAGCGACCAGGGACGTCGCCCTATCAGTGCGGGAGTGATGTGACGCGAAGGCCGGCTTATCACTTCGAGTACCGTGATCGGTCCCGCCCCTTCGAGCTGCAGGGGTTGCTTGACCAGCAGCTGTTCTGCCAGCTTGCGATTGGTGCAAAGCGCCCGCCCGCCAACAACTTCTGCCGGCGGCAGTGCCATCTGCTGCCGGACGTCCAGAAAAGATATGAACACCTCAGTACCGGCAATACCGCCAAGCTGGTTTTCCTCGCGCCGCATGACATAAAAATAGTCGTCGGTGCCACGCGTCTGCGCGTTTCCAAGTTCGAAGTACGGCGCCAGCTTGCGTTGACTGCCGTCGGCGCTAATGGAAACCAGCTCCTCAATGCTGTAAATCTCGCAGTTTTGGCGGTTCTGCACGTCTGCGGTTAGCTGATATTCGTACTGCGTGTGGTCTAGCGCCAGGGGTTCCATGCGCTGACGATAGAGATTCACCATCGGGACGCAGTTGAGCTTGAGCGAACGTGACGAGAGCTGGCGATCCTTATGGGAAGCCACGTCAAACTGGAACAACAAGTCAAAACCATTCTCAAACGGAGCGAGGTCAAACTCGCCGGTTTCGAAAAACATGAATTTTTCCGGAAAGGAAAAATATTCCTGAAGAAGCCTGTGTCCGGGATGCATGTTGCTTCGGACCGGGAGAGCGGCCTCTTCGTCCTCAAACCCGAGCCAGTGGACGGCGCTCTGGTTTGCGCCTGGCAGCGGCTCACCACCAATCTGTGCGATGTCAACGGCATGCAGGTGCAGGCCCAGCATCTCCTGCAAATACCAGGCGTCTTTTTGGCTGGTGTCGATGTAAAAACGCATCCGGGATTTCTTGAGCGCCTTCACCGGGTCGATACCCAGGCTGCGCACCCGCACACGCAGCACCGACAGGCAACGTTCGTCGCTCAGCCCGACCGGAAAATCTCCCGCCTGCAGCATTTCAATCTCGACAATGCCCAGCGGCACCAAAGGCAAGTCGCAGGTTGTCGTAAAGCGGCAGACGCTTTTCCGGCCCCGGGCGTCCTCAGCCGTCACACTGGCCTGCCGCCCGCGCTCCAGAACCGCGCCGGCCGCGTCGTCCGGCTTGACGCGAACCTGTGCAATCAACATGGACGGCACGGGTGCCGCCAGGTGCGGATAAAGGTAACCGAGGAGTACGTTCGGGATCAGCGCCTTGCTGACTTCGGACTCATATTGCACACGGCCGGTCAGGAAAGCAAAGGACTGCAGCAGCATTTCCACGTGAGGATCGTGCGAGCCGGTGCGATCGAGTTTGAGCGCCTGCGCCTCTGTCGGATAGGCCTGCGCAAATGCGGCGGCGTCGTTGCGCAGCCCTGCCAGTTCGCGCTGGTAGTAGTCCTTGAGTTGAGTTCCGTAGACTTGCATGGCCTGGAAGCGCCTAGCGGCGCGGCAACCCGAAGCTGAAGGTCTCTGTCAGCGGCTGGTCGGCAAGCTTGCCGGTGACGACTACCTGGAAAGGCATGACGGAACTGCGCGTTTCCTCAACAGTCACACGTACGCCCGTCAGCCGTGGTTCGTGACGCACGATCATGTCGCGGATGCCCAGCGAATAGCGCTGTATGTCATCTTTTTGGGCATAACCGGCGCCGGTCAGGGAAGGCAGGCCGACGCGCATGAGCTCCAGACCGGTCGAACCAGCCCAGACGTGCGAACTAACCAGACGCTGAATCTGCAGCCGCACGGCATCGCGCAGATTGAAGCTCTGGCCGCTTTGCGCCGGCGCCGCACCCGCAAACTCCAGGCGCTCAAGCAAGAACTGCATGTTTATCCCCTTGGGCCGGCGCGCCACAACAACGGCACGCCATCTCAAAACAACGAAAAACTACGGCGCCCGCAGGGCCGCAACAAGGCTCAAGTGAACGCCGTCAAAGGCCTGTTCTGCGCCAGGCTCCAGCCGGCAGTGACGTTCCCCTTGACCTGCATGTCCGGCGTCTGTACAGCGTAGGTCCAGACGATCTCTGTGAAGTTGAGCTTGAACTGCTCGGTCGGCATGTCGTCAGGATGTGACTGGAATTGAATTTCGCTGATAAGCGCGTCGCGCAGCATGAAGGTAATGATGTTGCCGACCTTGTCGCCCGAGTTGCGCAGGATGTAGATGTACGAGGGCTTGGCCTTGTCGCCCAGCGACTTCGCGCGCAAACAGAAGTCGTAGAGCTTGACCGAAGTCTTGTCGACATATTTGACGCAGGTGAACTCCGTGATCACCGGCCTGCCAGAGGTGCGCGCCGAATTGCTGACGTCCGTCGTCACCTGCTGCTTCATACCCTGGTGCACCGACACCAGTTCGATGCATTGGCCGAGCTTGAGTTCCTCGTTGGCGGTCCAGTCGGCGCCGGTCGAAATCAGGCTGCCGCCCGTGGCCCAGTCATTGCTGGTTGTGGGGAACACAGAAGTGTCGCCGGGTTGTAGCAGTATCAGATCCATGGCTTGTCTTTCGTTGGTCTATGTTGGGTGGGAAGTGAATGTGTCACTTCGGCAGATTCGCCACAAGGCGGATCGAGGTTGTCAATTCCTCAAGCTGGAAGTGCGGCCTGAGGAAGACGACCGCGTTGTAGGAACCCACGGCGCCCGGAACATCCTTCACGATCACGTTCGCCTGGCTCAAGGGAAAGCTCGCTTTTGCGTCTTGGGAGGCGTTCTCATCGAGCAGCACATAGTTCGATATCCAGGTGTTCAGGTAGGCCTCCACGTTGCCCCGCGTCAGGAAGCTGCCTATCTTGGCGCGCATGATGACCTTGATGTAATGCGCGAAGCGCGAGGCCGCGAGCATGTAAGGCAGCAGCGCGGAAATCTGTGCGTTGGCATTGGCACTGTCGGAAAAATACTTCTTCGGCTGGTTGCTGGTCTGCCCGCCAAAGAATGCAGCTTGCCCCTTGCCCTTGCAATGGCACAGCGAGATGAAGCCCAGATCGTTAAGCTCCTTTTCTCGCCGGTCGGTGATGGACACTTCAGTTGGACAAAACAACTCCTCGGCCCCGGAATCGGTGCGGTAGCTGTAGGTCGGCAGGTCCTCAACCAGTCCACCACCTTCAACCCCGCGTATCGCTGCCGTCCAGTTGTACTTGGAGAAAGCGTTGGTCACGCGCTGCGCCAGCATGTAGGCCGCATTGCCCCACAGGAAGCTGCCGCTATCGGGTGAACTGCTGGAAGGCCCGACAGTTTCCTCGAAATCCATGCCGTCAACCGGCCAGCTGTTCTTGCCGTAAGGCAGGCGCAGCAGCACATGCGGCATCACCAGCGTCACATAGCGGGAGTCCTCGCTTTCGCGGAATTCCTGCCAGCCGGCCAGCTCAATGCTTTCAAAGATTTTTTCCAGGTCACGGGGCTTGGCGAGGTCGCGAAAGCTGTCGAGTCCGAACAGCGACGCCGAGGCCGCGGTGATGTATGGCGCATGGGCGGAGGCCGCAACTTCCGCGATCTTGCGCAGGAATTCGATATCCTTGGCGCCGCGCCCCACCTCGTAGCCGCCAATCAGAAGACTGTAGGGCAAGCCACCGAAGGTGCCGTACTGGTCTTCGTAGATCATTTTGAAGAGTTTGCTTTGGTCCTTGTCGACCGCCTTCTCCATGTCGTCCAGCAGCTCGTCCCTGGTGGCGTTGAAGACACTGAGCTTGAGCATCTTGCCGGTTTCGGTGTTTGACACGAAATAGTGCAAGCCGCGCCAGGTCGCTTCGACCTCCTGGAACTTCGGCGCATGCATGATCACGCTCAATTGCCTGCTCAACCAGCCGTCGATGTCGGAAATGTGCGAGTCAATCGCAGTTATCGCGGCCACCGGCGCATAGGTGGAACCTGGAGCATCTAGCCGCGCCAGCACATCCGTCGCAAAGAAACCGATCGGGCCGAGGAATTTCTGCCTGTCCTCGTCGGTTTTCAGGCCAGCCGCATCCGTGAGAGCGAAGACCGCATCAATGTTCTGCCTGGCTTGTTTTTTTGTCGGAGGCACCGGCTTTGCTTTCGGGTCAGGCGTGTCGGTAGCGCCGCTGAGAACCAGCAGCATATTGTTGGCCACCCTGCGATTGACCGCGTCATGCTTCTGCTCGGCCACTGTGCGCACTTGTGCGGCGTCGGCCGGCATCGCAATCGAATCGCTGTCATCGGTCTGCTGCATACCGAGCACAGACAGAGCAGCCCTTTTCGCGTCGGCATCGATCTGGCCGTCTTTGGGTGCGAGCGCTGCCAATAGCGCTGTGGCGTCTGCAGCGAGCTTGGTCTGCGTCGCGGTCACAGTGGGGTCGGCGCCGAGATTGCTGGCAATCGCATTGCGTTCCAGCTGGATTTTGGAAGACAGGCCGGCATCCCACTGCGTAAGTTGCTGCAGCTGGGCTGACACTGTCTGCAGGTTCTCCGGCGTGTCGGGGGTCGCAAACACCCCCAGCAGCCTGCGCAGCGGCGCCAGGGTTGCATCGGGGTCAACCACCGACTTGCCGTCCGTACCCACGTTGCTGACTGTGTCGTATCCCCAGTCGGTGGCAGCCTTGAGCTTGGCCGCCTGATCGGCCTTGCCCATCACCATGGCCAGGTCGTACAAAGAAGATGTGGCCTTTTTGAGTTCGCCAGGCGCCTTGTCCATATCTGCTTTGACGACGCTGTTGCGGTAGTCCGGCCCGGCCAGCACCTGAAGTTGTGCTCGCCCGGCCTGGCCGTCCGGCGTTTTGGCAATCAACAGATTCAGCTGGTCGTTGAGCCGGTCGCTCGACTCCGCCCGCGACTGCAGCATGCGGATGTTGCTGCGTACCCGATAGAGCTTGTTGAGGTCAGGAATGGCGCGCACGATGGCGATCGGGTCGAACGCATCCAGCGAACTGAAAGTAATGTCGCCGGACAGATTGGCCGATTCGACGGCTCCGATCTGCATTGCACCAGGTGGTGACGGGATACGCGGAACGCGGCCCAGAGCCACACGCGGCAACTGCGTCTTCATGACGTCGTTGAAGAGGTCCCGGTCAATAGGCACCATCTGCCGCTGCTTGTACGGCGGAAATTCCACGTCGGGATCGCGATCGCCGGCCAGGTCGGCGAACACTCCAACGATGAAGGGGAGCTCCTGCTTTTCGATGGCGCCGCCAGTCTCCACCTCGTAGGTGATCTTCACCCGGGGCGGACGATTACGCTCCAGCCATTTTTGAACACTTTCAGCCATTTTTAGCCTCTCATAGTCAATACCGCACGCACTTGCAGAAACGCTCGCCAAGCCACGAGGGCCGCGGGCGGAATTTCTCCCGCACTGTTTTCGCAAGCGGCATGCCAACCTTAAAAATCTCTTAACGCATTGATTCGTATGAGTATTTTTTTCACCTCTGAAGGTGAGGGGGACTAATTTGCACTGCTCTTTTTTCAGTTGAGCGAAGGCATCGCATACCGAAAAAGCGTGCCGGTCGAAGGCCCTCGACATCTGTCCGTGCTTGTGCAACCAGCAGGACAAAAATATCCATGCCTTGGTGCAGATATGTCCCGTCACTTTGAAACTCGCGGAAATTTTCCAAAGAATGGAATGCCACTATTGCGAATAGTTAGTTTCCAAAGAAAATGATTGGTTTTGAGCTGACCGGGACAATAATGAAGTTATCTATTGCGAAGAAACTGCAGAACAAGCGCTTCGAACACATTGCGGCATGCAGTAGTGCCTGGCATGCACACGCTTAATGACACGCAGCGGCATCCCCAAAAAACAAGCTTGCTTGATGAACAAACAACTGGTCGATTTCGCCGTCCTCTGTATCCGCAGAAAGCTCGAGAGTGCCCCGCACTCAGTCGATACGGCCATAGGAATCCACTCGTTCTGGATCGATTGGGAAGAGCCCGTCCCTCCGGAAGCTACAACACTGGAGGCGCTGGAAAGACTCGAGAGCGACGGAGTGGTAGAACGTGTCGCGCTGGACACACAGGAACTCTGGATGATGAAGAAGGAGTCTCAGTTGCCCTCATCGACGTGAGCCCGGAGCCAGGAATATGACCCGACCCATTTCACTCGCCGCCCTGACCGTGCTGGAATTGACGCCGCCTGAAATGGTGACCTGCGCCTTTGATGCCGGTTTCAGCCATGTCGGCATCCGCTTGCTGCCGGCAACGCCGACCGAGCCGCAGTACGACATCGTGGGAGACACGCAGATGCTGCGCGAAGTCGAACATCGCCTGGCGGACACCGGCATCAAGGTGCTTGATGTCGAAATCTTTCGCATCAGGCCTGATACCCTGGTCGGCGGCTACGAGGCCGCAATTGCCACCGCCGCCCGGCTCGGTGCGAGCGAGTTGCTTGTGGCCGGAAACGATCCCGACGAGGCCCGGCTCACCGATACCTTCGCCGCATTCTGCGATCTCGCCAACAGCTACGGGCTGGCAGCCGCCCTGGAATTCATGCCCTGGACCGACGCGAAGGATTTGACCCAGGCTGCGCGTATCGTTGAGCGCACCGGCCGCAGCAACGCCGGTGTCCTGATCGACCCCTTCCATTTGAGCCGCTCGCGTAGCCGCATCAAGGACATTGCCGAAATCCCGCCGTCGCGCATGCGCTTCATGCAGTTTTGTGACGTGCCCGCAGCCATTCCGCCGACGACGGACGCGATCCTCGCCGAGGCCCGCTCCGAGCGCCTGTTTCCTGGCGATGGCGAAGTGGACCTGCTCGGTCTTCTGCGTGCTGCGCCGCGCAACATCCCGCTCAGCCTCGAAGTGCCAACGCACACGCTGGCACTCACTGTCGGCGCCACCGAGCGCGCACGCCGAACCCTTGCCGCCACACGGCGCGTGCTGGCGCAACTCGACACATGAACGGACGCTGACAACTGGGCTCGTACCAGGAATGAAAAGAAGCGGGATGAAGGCAGGTGTTACCCGACACTGCAATCCGAACGTTCTGAACCATTTTTATTCAGGTCGAACAAGCCGTCTATCTGGCAAGGCATTGATCTAAAACAAGCTTCTCGTGGCACACCACTCGCATAGTCAGAACTGCCGAATCGGCACAAAGACCAAGGAAACGCCACATGAAACGGACTCTCTCCCTCGGCGCCATCGCCGCCGCCATCGGTATCCTCGCCACGGCTTTGTCCGTGCAGGCGCAGCCCGCCGCGCACCCGGCGCATACCACTGCCGCGTCCGGCAGCACTTCAATCGCAGCGGCACCCGCCCGGATCAAGCGCTACGAACTCCACACCAACATCGTCGACGGGAAAATGGTATTCGTCGACGACAAAGGACAGGTGAATCCGACCCTTGCTGCCAACGTGGACGACACAATCGAGATCGTGCTGGAGAGCGGCGAAGGCGCGGAGCACGACCTGGTGATTCCCGAACTCAACGTCGCATCGTCCAAGTTCAGCCCCGGCACCGGCAAGACCACTCTGCGGTTCAAGGTTCCGCGCTCTGGTACGTTTACCTACTACTGCTCAATCCCCGGCCACCGGCAGATCGGCATGGAAGGCCGGCTGCAAGTCACCGGCCCCGCCGCGGCCCAAGCGACTGCGCCCGCTGGCAGCGACTCCAGCCAGGCCGCACTTGCACTCTACACCCCAGCTCCCGTGCCACAGCGCGCGGCCGACCCGTCCGCAGTCAGCGTGGCTGCCAACCCGGCCACGGTGCCGGCTGCCGTAGGGGGCCGGGCTCCCAAGACCCTGAAGTACCGCATGGAGACGGTCGAGTTGCCCGGAAAGCTCGACGACGGCACGAGCTTTACCTACTGGACTTTCAACCGCCAGGTGCCCGGTCCGATGCTTCGCGCCCGCGTAGGCGACACCATTGAGCTGACGCTGGCCAATGCCCGTGACAGCAAGATGATCCATTCGATCGACCTGCATGCGGTGACAGGCGGCCATGGCGGCGGCGAACACACGCAGGTTGCTCCGGGCCAGGAAAAGACCATCACCTTCAAGACGCTCAACCCGGGCCTGTATGTGTACCACTGTGCCACGCCCTTGGTGCCGCAGCACATCGCGGCCGGTATGTACGGAATGATCCTGGTCGAGTCCGCAGGCGGTTTGCCTAAGGTGGACCGCGAGTACTACGTGATGCAGGGAGAGATGTACACCGGCCGTCCACACGGCGCCAAGGGACACCAGGAGGCCGACCTCGAGAAGATGGCCAATGAACTGCCCGACTACTACGTCTTCAACGGCGAAGTCGGTGCACTGAGCAAGACCCATAAACTTCAGGCCAAGGTAGGCGAAACCGTGCGCATCTACTTCGGCGTCGGTGGCCCCAACAAAATCTCGTCTTTCCACGTTATCGGTGAGATCTTCGATACCGTGTACAGCGAAGGCTCCTTCACGGGTCTCAAGCACGACGTACAGACAACGCTGGTGGCACCCGGCGGCGCGACCATCGTCGAAATCAAGGTCCAACACCCCGGAAGGTATTTACTGGTGGACCACGCCTTGTCACGCGCAGGCAAGGGCGCGGTCGGCGTGCTCGAAGTCACCGGCGAACCGGTACCCGGCGTCTACAAGGCCGGTGTGTTGTAACCCTGGACAGGGCCGCGCCACGCGAGGCAGCGTAAATCTGCCCCTCTGCAACTATGCCTCCAGGCGTACGACGACTTTGCCGGAGTGCCGGCCCTGCAGCAGGTCTGACAGGGCGGCGGGTGCTTGCAGAAGACCATCCACAACGTGCTCCAACGCCTTGACCTGTCCACCGTTGATCCATTCTTCCATGTCACTGCGGAACACGTCAAAGCGCGCACCGTAGTGGTCAAGAATAATGAAGCCCTGCACCCGTAACCGTTTCTGCAAGATGGCGGCCAGGAACTGCGGCAGCTGACTGATGCCGGGCAAACCTGCCGAGTCGTTGTAATGTGCGACAAAGCCGCACACAGGCATACGGGCGCCAAGATTGAGGAGCGGAAGGACTGCCGCCAATACGTCGCCTCCGACGTTTTCAAAGTACACGTCGATGCCCGCCGGGCATGCGGCAGCAAGCTGTTCCCCCAACAATGGCCCGTGCCTGTCGACGCAGGCATCAAAGCCCAGATCGTCGACGGCCTGGCGGCACTTTTCAGCACCGCCGGCGATGCCTACCACGCGGGCGCCCTTGAGTTTCGCGATCTGGCCGACCATGGCGCCCACCGCACCGGTCGCCGCTGCAACCACAACAGTTTCACCAACTTTTGGCTGGCCGATGTCCAACAGACCGACATGCGCTGTAAAGCCCGGCATTCCGAGCGCGCCAAGCGCAAGGGATGGTCGGGCCATATCACCAATCAACAGCAGGTCGCTCCCATCGCTCAGAGCGTAGTCCTGCCAGCCAGCGTTGGCTAGCACGAGATCACCAACGCGATATTTGGGATGCCTGGAGTCGACGATGCTGCTGACTGTGCCGCCCGGCATGGTGCCGCCCAATGGAACGGGTGGTGCGTATCCAGGCCCGATTTTGTCCATCAGGTTGCGCATGTATGGGTCCAGCGAAAGGAACTGCGTCCGTAACAGCACCTGGCCTTCACCCGGGCGCGGCACGGAGTCGGCCACGAGATCGAAGTCAGAGGCAACGGGCAGGCCGCGCGGGTGCGCCGCCAGTATGAGGCGCCGATTGGTGTTCAGGTCCGGTTTGGGATTTGTCATGATGGCCTCTGTGCTTCAGTCGCGGCGGGATCCGGGACCGCGCTGCCAAGCCAGCAGGCCACCCAGGGCCACGGCCACCATGGCGAACGCAGGAGCCCCGAGCGCTCCAGTCCAGTCAACGATGAGGCCTCCCGCGATGGCCCCCGTGGCAATGGCGATCTGGAACGCTGCCACCAGCAAGCCGCCCGCGGCCTCTGCCTGGTCTGGTGCGGCGCGCACGATCCAGGTCTGAAAGCCGACCGGAAACGCGCCGAATGCGAACCCCCACAGCGTCACCGCGACAGCGGTGACCACGGTGGAGCTGCCGCCAACGAGCAGCGCAGCCGCAAGCACGGCGATCATTGCGCTGCCTGCGACGATCGCGTATCGCTCACTGCGCCCCGCCAGCCAGCCCCCGGCAAAGTTCCCGAAGAAGCCGCCGATGCCGTAGCCCAGCAGCACAGCGGAAATCGCCGCCACTGGCAGCTTCGTCACGTCTTCAAGCACGGGCCGGATGTAAGTGAAGCCCGCAAAATGGCCGGATATCACGAGCAACACGGCCAGCAGCGCAATGCGTACCGGCCCCCGCGTGAGCAGATCGCGCAGGCCCTTCAGACTGGCCTGATCGCGTGGCGGCAGGGGCGGCAACGCGACCAGCTGCACAACGAAAGCCAGCAGGCCGACGGCACCTGCCGCGACAAAAGCACTACGCCATCCCCAAAGATTGCCCATCCAAGCGCCGACGGGCGCCGCGCAGACGGTGGCAATGGACACGCCCGTCAACACGAGCGACATTGCGCGCGGAAAAAGCCGTTCCGGCACCAGGCGCATGGCCAGCGCCGCCGCCATCGACCAAAAGCCACCGAGCGCGATGCCAAGCACCACGCGCGCGACCAGCAGCACCGCGAGCGAGGCGGCTGTCGCCGCCAACAGGTTGGATACGAACAAAAGGGCTGTGAGCGTCAGCAACACCCGCTTGCGATCGAAGCGCGCCGTCAGCAAGGGAATGGTCGGCGCGGCCACCGCGCCGACAAGCGCGGTGGCCGTGACGGCCTGACCCGCAGCGCCTGCCGTGACGTGCAGGTCGGCCGCCATGGCGGTCAGCAGGCTGGCCGGCAGGAATTCCGCCGTGACCAGGCCGAACACGCCCAGGGACAGTGAAGCGACCGCCGCCCAGAGCGCGGCGGCCTCACCGGGCGGATCATTGACAGGAGTTACACCAGCGGCCAGCGGATCGAGACAGGCAGAACAGGAAGTTGATGACATGAAATATGAAGCCTTGTTGAGGACAGGGTTGCCAGCTTAGGCCTAGCATCGACACCTTTCCATGGCGAAAGAGCCGAAATGCTTGACGATTCCTCCAGAACTTTCACGCCCGTCGTTCAGCCTCCTCAAGAAGACGGGGGCCTGCCTGCCGCCGGGCCCGATCCCCTCACCAAAGTCCTGCTGGGCCTGCGCCTGGAAGGCGTTGAGTACGGCCGCTGCCTCATGCATGCGCCGTGGGCGATTTCCTTTGCCGCGCAACCGGCCGCACGTTTTCACTTCGTCGCCAGCGGAGATTGCTGGATGCATACGCAGCAGTCCGGGTGGATGGAACTGAAGGCCGGTGACGCGGTGCTGCTGCCGCGCGGCACGACCCACACCTTGGCCAGTTCACCCGAAGTGCCGCAGGTAGACCTCGCGACCTTTGATCGCGAGCGGGTCGCGGACGACATCTACCTGCTGCGGGACGGAGCTTCTATGGCGCAAGCACCCTCCCACGTCATGTTCTGCGGCAGCATGACCTTCAACCTCGACCCGCTGCACCCCTTGCTGGCCATGATGCCGGAGGTGATACGCGCCGGCGACCTGGCCCAACGCGACCCGGGCGTGCCCATGCTGCTTGACGCGATGGAACGTGAAGCATCGCTCAACCGCATCGGCGCCTGCGGCATCCTGGCCCGCATGGCCGACGTGCTCGCCGCGAGCATCATCCGCGCCTGGGTGGAATGCGCTTGCAGCAACTCGACAGGCTGGATCGCAGCGCTGCGCTCGCCCGGCGTGGGCAAGGTGCTTGCCGCCATTCACGCGACGCCGGAGCAAGACTGGAGTGTGCCGGAGATGGCGAACATCATGGGCGCATCGCGATCACGTTTTGCCCAGGCATTCAAGGATTCGGTGGGCGAGAGCCCGGCCAGGTACGTGGCCCGCATTCGCATGTTCCAGGCCCGCAGCTGGATCGCGCAGGACGGCATGCGTGTCACCACCGCCGCCGACCGGCTGGGCTTCGACTCCGAGGCCTCGTTCAGCCGGGCGTTCAAGCGTGTGATTGGACATCCGCCGAGCAAGGCGCGCAGCTCCATGTGACCAGGGCGTGTTGTGGTGCTGTGGCGCTGGACTGCTCAGTTGGGCTTTGGTGCGCATTTGCAATACGCCCGGCGCACAGAGCAATGAGCGCCGGCAAGGCCTGGGTGAAGCAGGACATGGCTATCGGCAATTCGTGAATCGCCCAGCTAGTCCAGCACGCGAGGCTGCACGCCGACTACTGCGCAATGCCGGTAGTAGTCCGAGATCCGGCCGGCGGCAGTTATCCGCTGCAGTACGCTGTGGTGCGCTCCGAGGTATTCGACACTGCCCTTGACGACGACGTGCACCAGCAGATCCTCGTCCCCTACAGCTTCCCACCAGTCCACATTGCCGGCAGGCTCGTGAATGTAGTCCCCAACGCCCACCATGCGACCGTCGTTCAGGCGACGCTGGCCAACCAGGGTCAGGGCGTGAACCTCGCCAGTGTGCCGGTGTAAACCCAGCCGCGTGCCCGGCTTGAGCCGCATCAACTCGACCCAGCCCGAGCCGTCTGGCAGGAACTGGATCGGAAGTGACCACTTCCCTTCCCCTTCCGGAATCCAGGAGTCAAGTCCGGCCCGGCGCATGGCCGTGGCGACGATAGTGTTTGCTAGTTCCATGGCTCTGCCTCTTACTGGTCTGGATGTTGATGGCGATATTCCTGGGTGCGCCCGCCATAGCCGTACGCGCTGCCGCGCACGTCTTGCACGTACACGTAGCTTTCTGGGTGCAGGTCTCCCAGGATGCGCCCGAACGCTTCAAATGATTCGGCGACAAACCGGGCCTTTTCGGCCTTGGTGTTGGTTTCGTCCACCACCTTGATGTCGAAGTAGAAGCTGGTCATCTTCAGGTCGGCCAGCGATTTTCCGGCGACAAACCAGTCGCGCGGGTCAACATAATCGATCACCACAGCGGTGAGGTCACGTCGCTTTCCGAGCAAGCGGCTGGAAAGGTCCAGCAGCGTGTCGGTGACGAGTTGCGAGAGTTCCGGCGTGCGGTTCGCCGATATCTTGACATTGAGGATAGGCATGGTTGTTTCCTTTGTTGGGGTTGGTGTGTTCACTTTAGGGCGAGCCCCTACAGCCGGAAACCACCGTCCCGCATAATCGGTTTTGCTCCAAACGCAAAGGCAAACCCGATGAAACACTTTCTGCCAGACCCTGCGGACCTGCGGTGGCTGGTTCGCTCACTCGACCTCAATTCGTTCTCTGCGGCCGCCCGGGAGCTGGACGTGGCAGTCTCGGTCGTTACCCGGGGAGTCAACCGGCTCGAAACGGGGTATGGGGTCACTTTGTTGCGCCGGTCCACGCATGGGCTGTCAGCAACCGCCGAAGGCCTTGAGTTGGCGCAGGAAGCGCGTGAACTGCTGGCGCGGATGGAGGACATCTCTGCCGCAGTGTCGAAACAGCGAAGTCGCGTGGCAGGCGCGCTGCGACTGGCTTCAAGCCAGGAGATTTGCGAGGAACTGGTTCTGCCGCAGCTGGGCGCGCTGCGCGCGCGATACCCGGAGTTGCGCATCGAGGTGGTGGCCGATGACCGGGTTGCCGATCTCGTGACGGACGGGATCGATGTGGCCCTGCGCACCACAGTAGGCAATAGCGAGGCTGTGGTCGCCCGTGCCCTTGGCTCCTTTGAACGCCGCCTGTACGCCTCGCCTGAATATTTGCGCCAACATGGAGAACCTGCCAGCCCGGAGGAGCTGGGCAGGCATCAGACGGTAACCCATACCGCGCAGGGGCCCGTTGTGACATGGGCGTTCCGCAAGGCCGGACGGAAGGTCGAAGCCACTGTCAGGTCACAGCTCGCCATGAATACCACGGCCCTGGTGCATCACGCCCTGGTGGCCGGGGCGGGCATCGGCATGCTGTCGGTTCCATTGGCGGCGGGGGACGTGGCCAAGGGCCTTTTGAAGGAGGTCTTGTCGCCTTACGCTTCCGGTGTTACCCACACGATGTTCGCAGTGTCCCTGCCCAACCTGCGCAACGCGGCGCGCGTACGGGCTGTGATCGACTTCCTTCAGGCGGCCGCCCGCAGGCAGTGGACCATGACTTGCACCTAGCGGGGGCCGGCCTTGAATTCCAGCACCAGGAATGCTGCGCTTAAGGTTTGTTTTGATTCCCCATAACCTGCCCAAGAAGGGATGCAGACAAATGGACTATCAGGAGGTAGTTCACGTATTCGTGCCAAGACAGGATTCGAGCGGTCGAGCTCTACACCAAGTCCGGAAAACCCGTGAGCCAATCATCCGTCAGCTGGGTTGCATGAATAAAGTCCTTCAGTTGGTGCTTTGAGCGAGCGCCGGCATGCGCATGCCCTCATCCACAATCGTTAGCGGCAGTTCACCGGCACAGTTGCCACGACCCGCCAGCGGGATACACGCAGAAAGCGGCCTGAACTCAGGCGCTGGCAGCGGCGTTTGCGCTTTTGCCTGCTGGTAGGGTGTGCCGCCGGTCGACCCTGCAGCCTGACCAGGCAGCAGTCCGGCCGTGATCAACAAGGTGCCGGGCGTGTAGTTGATCGTGTAGTTGCCATTGGCTGCCAGCAAACCCTGGTTGATCGCGTAATTGCCAGGCTGCTCGCCCGCCACACGCTGCAACGCACCGCTCAGTACAGAGGCCGCGCTGTCGCCGGCCGCAAACGGCCCGGTGCGGTAAGTCAGCAAAGGGTCGGGCGTATAGACCTGTTTGGCCTGGTTATCGGCGATCACCGAAAGTGACGCTGGCGTAATGACACCGCTGTTGTTCGCGGCATAGCTGACGCTGTAGTTGTTGCCGCCATTACCGTCGTTCATGACCAGTCCGGCGGCAGTCAGCGTCTTGCCGCTGCCGGCACTTTTGTTGTCGAAGGTCTGCGTGGCTGCGCTGGCAACTGTGTCGTACAGCGCGCCGGTGACCACGGGCGCTGCTGCCGACGCGGTGGTGCCGTCGTAAACACGGTTGTCGGCCTGCGCGGTCACAGTCAGCGCGGCCGGGGTGATGCTGGCCGTGGCCGCCGCCTGACCGGTGATGGTGTAGTTACCCACGTCGGCGCCTGTGTAGCTGCTGCTGAGGGCGACGGCTTTCCCGCTGCCCACATGTTTGTCTGCGAAAGCGCCTGTGGCAGTTACCGCGAGATCGTCGTTGGTGATCAGGCCAGCGTAGCTTGCACCAGCAACGTTGACAGTGGCGGTCGTGCTGCCGTCGTAGACCTTGTCGGCAGCCGTAATGCCGCTGACGGTCAATGCTTTCGGTGTGATGTTCGCCGTCGTCGTAGCCTGGCCGGTGATGGTGTAGTTGCCGACGTCGGCGCCCGTGTAGCTGCTGGCGAGCGTGATGGTCTTGCCGTTGGCCACGTTTTTGTTGCCGAAGGCGCCATTGGCAGTGACCGCGAGATCGTCATTGATGATCAGGCCAGCGTAGCTTGCGCCAGCCACATTGACGGTGGCGGCGTTGTTGCCGTCGTAGACCTTGTCGCTGGCCGTGATGCCGCTGACCGTCAAGGCCTTGGGTGTGATGTTGGCGGTGGTGGTGGCCTGGTCCGTGATGGTGTAATTCCCCACGTCGGCACCGGTGTAGCTGCTGGCCAGCGTCACCGTTTTGCCGTTGCCTACGTTTTTGTTGCCGAAGGTGCCGGTGGCGTTGACTTCGAGTACATCGCCGCTCACCAATCCCGCGTAGCTTGCGCTGCTGATGTTGACGGCAGCGGTCGTGTTGCCGTCATAGATCTTGTCGCTGGCCGTGATACCGCTGACCGTCAGCGCCTTGGGCGTGATGTCGGCCACCAGCCCAGCCGGATTGCTGACGCTGTAGTTGCCGGCATCGGCGCCCCCCAGCAGGCCGGTACCGTTCAAGGTCACCCCTTTGGCATTGCCGACCTTTTTATCGGCGAAACTGCCGGTGACACCACTCAGGTTCAGCGTTACGTCCTCAAGGCCGATCACGCCTGACAGCGCCGCCACACCGGTGTTCAGCGTAGCGGTGGCATTGCCGTCGTACACCTTGTTGTCCGCAGTAAGGCCGCTGACCGCCAAGGTTTTAGGTGTGATGCTGGCGACCACCGCAGTCGGGCTGCTAACGCTGTAGTTGCCCGCATCGGTGCCCGATAACAAGCCCACCCCGCTTACTGTTACTGCTTTGGCATTGCCTACATTTTTATCGGCAAAGTTGCCGGTAGCGCTGCTCAAATTGACGGCAACGTTATCGCTGCCCAGCACGCCAGACAACGTTGCCGCGCCGGTATTCAACGCGGCGATAGTGTTGCCGTCGTAGACCTTGTCGCTCGCCGTCACGCCGCTCACGGTGAGTGCCGCCGGCGTGATGGTCAGCAGGCCGCCCACAATATCCAGCCCCTGCTGATCGGAAAACGCGGTGTAGGTGCCGACGTTGCGGCCACTGGCGGCAGTGCCGGTGCGCGTGCCCGAGGGCGCCACCACGCTGCCGGCCTGCGTCGCCGCGTTGTAAACCGTGTTCACATTGGCCACGTTTTGCGCCACCAAAAAGTTGCGCAGCAGCGGGCCGGTCATGCCTTCGTAGATGCGCCAAACGGTGGACGTGCCGCCTGTGGCACCCACGTCCCATCCGGCAAAGGTGGCCTGCTGGCGCATCTGCGCGGTCGTGCGGCCGGTGCCGGCAGCGCTGGCGGCCTGCCCGCTCGTGACGGTGTCCCAGTAGCTGTTGGTGACCGTGCCGGAGGCCGAGCCGGCCAGCCCGCCCAGGGCGCTGGTGCCGCTGACGGCGCCGGTGGCGTAGGTCTTGTCCACCGTGCCGGCCACCACATCGCCGATCAAGCCGCCGACCTGGCTGCCACCGCTCACGCTGCCGCTCGCATAGGCGTCGCTGAGCGCGCCGCTGTTGCTGCCGATCAGGCCGCCCACCGCGGTGCCGGTGCCGGTGACGGCCCCCGACGCGTAGGCGCCGCGAATCACGCTGGCAGCGTCGGTGACCCCGACCAGGCCGCCCACGCCGCCGGCACCGACCACCTCTCCCGTGGCATAGACGTTCGAGGTGGGAACACCCCCGGTGCCGACGCTATGCCCGATCAGGCCGCCCACCCGGCTGCCGGCACCCTCCACCCGGCCGGTGGCGTAGGCATTGCTGAGCGCCGCCTCAGCCGAGCCGATCAGGCCGCCGGCATCGCTGTTGCCCGTGTCGGTCGCCCGCACGGTGCCTTCGGCGTGCACGTTGCTGATGACGCCCATGGTTTGCCCGAGCAGTCCGCCGACGTTCGTGAGGCCTTGCACGTTGCCGGTCGCCACCGCGTTGGAAAGCTGTGCGTCGGCGTTGCCGATCAGGCCCCCGACCGACCTGCGGCCCGTGACGTTGCCGGTGGCCCGGACGTCGGAGATCGTGCCGCCGGCGTACCCCGCCAGACCGCCGACGTTCGCGCCGGAGACGAGGCTGTCGCCCGCGACCGCGCCGGTCGAACTCGACCGCGTCAGCGAGGTCCCTTCGAAGTTGCCGACCAGGCCGCCAACAAATGAATAGCCGCTCACGTCACCCGTCGCTTCCCCCTGGTCGATCGTCCCGCCGGCGACCCGCCCCACCAGGCCGCCGACGTTCGCGCCGGCATTGCCCACGGCGTTGCCTGTGTTGGTGACGGAGCCGGTGGCTGTGACGTTGCTGAGGTCGGCTCCCGTCGATCTGCCGATCAGCCCGCCGCTGTACTGCCGCTGGCTGGTGACGTTCGCGGTGGCGCGGGCGTTCTGGATGGCGCCGCCGCTGTGGTCGCCGATCAGTCCGCCGGTGTAATTGCCGGGTCCCTGCACGGTCACGGCGTCGGAGCGCGCGTCCGTCACCGCACCGGTGTTGCGTCCCACCAGGCCGCCCGTGTAGTCCCCGGTGGCGCTCACGTTGCCGGTCGCATAGACATTCGACAGCGCGCCAGTACTGTGCCCGACCAGCCCGCCGACGTACTGCGTGACGCCGGTGAGTCCCGTGGCCGTGACGGAGCCGGTGGCATACGAATTGGTGATGTCCCCCGAGTAGTTCTGGCCGACGAGGCCGCCAACCCCGGTATAGGTGGTGGTCGCGCCGCCGTCGGCCACCACCGCTCCGGTCGCGCTCGCCTGGGAGATGTTGCCGAAATTCCAGCCCACGAGGCCACCCACGTTGCGGGCCGCTCCGTTCACACCCTGGCCGCCGAGCCTGCCGATGCCGTTGACGGTGCCGCTGGCGCTGACGTTGGTCAGGGTGGTGCCCGCGGTGAGCGCGTCGGCGTTGCCGTTCGCGCCCAGCAGCCCGCCCACGTGGGCGCGGCCCGTGACCGCGCCCGAAGCCCGCGCATTCTGCACGGTGGCGCCGCCGCTGAGGCGGCCCACCAGCCCGCCCACATAGTCGTAGTTGTTGCCCCCGTTGACCGCGCCGGAGGCCGACACGTCACGCAGCGTGGCCCCGTTGATGGCCTCGCCCACCAGGCCGCCAATCACCATGTCACCGCTGCTGGTCATGTTGATGGCCACCTGGGCGTGCGCATCCTGCAAGGTTCCGCCACTCATGAAGCCCACCAGTCCACCGACGCTCGACCCGGGACCTGCCAGCGTGCCTGAGGCACGCAGGTTGTGCAGCGTGGCATTGTTGGCGTCGCTGGCCAGTGCGCCTGCACCCGTAAAAGCATTGCCCGTCACGTTGACGAGGTCCAGGTTCCTGACCGTTCCGCCGATCACCGAGAACATGCCCGTCATGCTCGTCGGCACCCAGAGCTTCAGGTTGCTGATGGCGTGGCCCAGGCCGTCCATCACGCCGCCCAGCCCCGTCAGCGGCGAGGCACCCTTGTTGCCGTTCCAGCCCGCGGTCGCGCTGGCGTCGATATCCGCGCCCAGCGCGTAGCGCAGGCCGCCGTCGAGGTTGATGGACTGCAGCCCGTCGGTGGAGCCTTCGGTGCCGAGGGTGTTGATGACGATGTAGCCCTCGCCGTTGATCGTCAGGAAGCCCGTGCCCGCCCGGTCGAAATTCACGCGGCCGGCGAAGCCTGTCACCGGGTCCACCGGCACCTTCACCTTGCCGCCCGCGACGCCCGCATCGGTGCCGTTGGCGGTGCCGGTGTTCATGACCAGGGCCGAAGTGCCGGTGGCGTCCATCACGGCGCGGATGTTGATGTCGCGCGCAGCGGTCAGCGTCAGCGTGTTGGCGGCCCAGCTCACGTTGTCGTTGACGTGGATGTCGCCGTTGCCCGCCGCGTTGCTGCCGCTGCTGGACAGGATGGTGACGTCGCTGTTGGCCAGGTTGGCGGAGAGCGTGGCGCCGCTGATGTCGCCGCCGCTGGCGGCGATGGTGAAGTCCGCCGGGTCGATCAACCAGGTGCCGGTTTTGCCCTGCGCGGCGCGCGTGCTGACGCGTGTGCCTTCAGCCACTTTGACATGCGCGCCCGAGGTGTCGACAAAGCCTCCGTCGCCGCCGGTGGGCGCGGAAGCGTCCAGCGTGCCGCCCACCTGCACCGTGCCGCCGTTGAAGCCGCCCAGCAGCTTGATGACACCGCCGCGGTTTTCCAGCGTGCGCGCCTGGATGACGCCGGTGTTGTTGACCACGGTGCCGGCCAGCGCGTCGGCGGCTTTGGCGGTGAGCAGGGCGGTGCCGCCGTCGGCCTGCATCAGCCCGCCGTTGTGCACCAGTGCGTTGACCGCGCCTTCGTCCACTGCAAGCTTGAGCAGCCCGTCGCCTGCGAAGTCGAGCGTGACCTGCTTGCCGGCGGCCAGCGCCACCGTGCCCAGGTTGGCCACCAGCGTGCCGGTGTTGCTGACCTGAGCGCCAATCAGCGCGATGCTGCCGCCGTCGGCCGCGCGTATCGAGCCCTCGTTGCGCACGCTGCCGCCACCACTGCCGCTGGCGCGCAACACATAACGCCCGGCCATGAAGTCGGTATCGCTCATGCCCAGGGTCGAGGCCACCAGCCCGCCCACGCTGACCTGCGCGCTCTGGCCGAACAACACGCCGTTGGGGTTGAGCAGGAAGACCTGGCCGTTGGCATTGAGCCGGCCCAGGATCTGGCTGGCCTCAGTGCCCAGCACGCGATTGAGTGCAACGGCATTCGATCCGGGCTGCACGAAATTGACGGTTTCGTTGCCGGCGATGCCGAAGCCCTGCCAGTTGATGGCGAGTTTGGGTGTGGTCTGGGTAATGGTGGTGGTGGTGCCGCTTTGCGTGATGCCACCCTGGCCCGCGCTGACCTGGCCACCCATGGGAGCGGCCAGCGCCTGCGCCGCTGCCAAGCCGGCGGCAAGGGCCAACGCGCGGAGCTTGCGTTCACGCTTGCCCAGGCTGCGTTTGCCCTTGCCGCTGGCTGTTTCGGCCACGGCTTCAAAGCAGGCACCGGCTTCGTTCCAGATGACGCGGTAGGTGTGGTTCATGGCGGTTTTTCCTTCGGTTGTGAATCAAATCGGGCTGCAGCCCTTTCAGGACGTGCGCAAGCAGCTATCAAATATGTAGCGCGAAATAGGCGGTGCGTTGGCCACTCAAAAACTCCTGGACACCTGCAGCCACAGCCGGCTGCTGCGATCCGGCTCGGCGGTGGCCGGACCGCCGTGCAGCTTGCGTGCGTAAAAGAAGCGTGCGCTCCAGCCGTCGGCATGCGCCCAGTTCAGGCCCAGACCGGCACCCGACAGGCTTCGCCGGTTTGACGCGCCAACGCCGGACAACGGCTGCTCATTGCCGTAGCCAACGGCCGCGTCGTAAAAGCCGACCAGCTGCCAGCCGGCGCCCAGCGGGTATTGCAGTTCCAGCGTCAGCAGGCTGGCGCGGTCTGACGGCGCTTCGCCCTGCGGGTAGGCGCGCACGGCGCCAGCGCCGCCAAGCGGCAGCTTTTCGGACGAGTCCAGGTTCTTGCTGGGCCACTGGCCGGTATAGGAGACCAGCAAGTTGGCCTTGCCGACGCTTTGCTGACGCATGGCCAGCAGGCCCAGCTTGCCGAAGCTGCCGGCGCTGCGCACGGTAGCCTCGTCGATGGCCAATGCGTCGGCACTGTTAATGGCCAGCTGGCCGCGCGTATAAGTGGCCGAAAACCCCCAGACGCCACCGCCACCCCAGCCGTCGCGTGCGTCACCGGAAAGGCCCAGATTGAGCAGGTTCAGATGCTTGTCATCGGCCGAGCCGACGAGGTCGATGCGGTCACGCAGGCGCTTGTGCTCGGCACTGACTTGCGCGTTCAGGTTGTGCAGGCGTGAGCGCAGCACCGGGTGCGCGGCGAACAGGGTGGCTATGGAGGCGTCGCCATGCGCCTCCAGGTTTGCAAACTCCCCGCCCAGGCGGTACCTCATCACCGAGACGGCAGCGCCCGCACGCGTGCCGTTACCGCCCACCGGTAACTGCCACCCCAGGCGTGCGTAGTTCATATCGCTCCCGGCGGTCAATGCGCGCAGGGACACCAGGTCGCCCAGGCCGGCCGGGTTGTTGAAGTACAGGCTGGCGCCTACCCGTTCGCGGCCGGTGGCGCGGCTGCCGAAATTGTCGGCCTCCAGCAAGCCAGTGACAGCCGGCCCCCGCTCAACGTCCACCACCAGTTCGCTGGTGCCCACCGACGCGCCGGGCTGCAGGGTCGAGCGCACCGCGATGCCGGGCACGTCGGCTGCCAGCAGCAGCGAACGCTCCAGCGCTGCGTCGCTTACCAGCTCACCCGGCACCAGTGCGGCCAGCGGCAGCGGCGCGGGCAATTCGCCCTGCGGCTTCACGGTGATGGCGCTGTAACGGCCCTCCACAATGGCGATTTTCACCACACCATCCTGGATGTCCTGCTGGGGCAGGTAGGCGCGCGCCACCGTATAGCCGTGCTGGCGATAGAAGCGGCTCAGGCGCACCGCCAGTTCCTCGAGCCCGGCGAAGTCAAGCTCACGGCCGATGGCGTCCTGCACCACCGTGAGCAGGTCTGCTTCAGAAAAAGCGGTGGCACCCGAAATTTTTATCTGCGCCACCCGCACCTGGAGTGCAGCATCCCCCGGTGATGCCTGTGGCATCGGGGATGCCACGGCCGGTGCTGCAGGCAGAGCAGCCGGTGCATCTTCGCGAGGCACGGGAGCCGCAGGCCTGAGTTGCTGCAACACATTGCCGGCATCGGGAGGGCTGGCCGCCGCTGCCGGCTCCAGCCCGGTCAGGCACACGGCTCCGCACAACAGCGCCGCGGCGCGGCGCACGGGCCATGAAGAGGCGTAAAAGCCCTGACGCAGCGGCAGCGAAGCGCCTGTCGTGGATCGGGTAGTGGTTTGCATGCCGCGTATGGTGTCGGGCCGGGAAGGCAATCGCCTCCCCTGATTCGGGGAGACGGACCGAATTTTTTTGCGGTCAAATAGGCACACCCACTAAGATTCACGGCGGCGTCAGCCCCAACAACAATTGAAGGAATCAAGCGCATCCATGTCCATCCTGACCGTGACCCTGGTGGAAGACGACACACCAATCCGCGAGGAATTCGCGCGCATGGTGCGTGAAGATGTTGGCCTCAGGCTGCTGGAGGCGGTGGGTTCCTGCGCTGAGGCACGGCGCAGCTTTTCATTTGCCCAGCCGGACGTTGCACTGATTGATTTGGGCCTGCCCGACGGCGACGGCACCGAACTGATCGCGGACCTGGCCCGCCGCTCGCGCCACACCAGCATCCTGGTGGTGACCATCTTCGGTGACGAGGCCCACGTGGTGCGCGCCCTGCAGGCGGGTGCCCACGGCTACCTGCTCAAAGACACACCGACCGCGGAATTCGGCCGTGCGATCCGCGCCGTGAGCGAGGGCGCAGCCCCGCTTTCGCCGCAGGTGGCGCGCTATCTCCTGCGCAGCTTCGCCGCACCGCGGACAGAGGCACAGCGCTGGCTGATGGAGCCGCTGACGCCTCGCGAAAAAGATGTGCTGACGGCCGTCTCGCAAGGCCTTTCGGTTCCCGAAACAGCGCGGCACCTCGACGTCGCGCCGTCTACCGTGGCCGCCCATATCAAGAGCATTTACGGCAAGCTGGCCGTGCACTCGCGCGTCGAAGCCGTGAACCAGGCGCGCGCCCGGGGACTCATCTGAATGCGATTGCAGGGCGTATGGGCCGCGCTATGCGCCTGCGCCACGCTGATGCTGGCGCCGCCGTCCTGGAGCGCCACGGCGGCCACCCTGGAACGGGCGGTGGTCGTAACTGTAGACGCAGGGCGCCCCGCCGAAGTCGATTTCAGCAAGGCTTCGCCCGTCACGCTGCCCGACAACTGGCGCCGCAGCCGCCCTGGTTTTGACGGCGTCGCCTGGTATTCGATCGCGCTCGACGCCCCTCTGAAGGCCGCCGGCGCTACCGGCCCGGAGCATGAACTTGTGCTCGTCGTGCCGCGTGTGGCTGACCTGGGCGAGTTCTGGCTCAACGGCGAACGGCTGGACCTTGGCACGGGCAACGGATTTACCCGCAACCGCGCGCTGTGGGTGCCCCTCGGAGGCCACGTACTCAAACCCTCAGGCAACCTGCTGCAGGTACGCGTCAGCGGCAGCGCCGACACCCGCGGCGGACTTTCGCGCATGAGCCTGGGAACCACTGCGGCCGTAGGGCCGGCCTTCCAGGTGCGCCGTTTCCTGCAAAGCATCGCCCCCACGATGCTGATGTTCGCGGTGCCGATCTGCCTGTTCGGCGCCATCCCGCTGTGGTTCAAGACGCGCCGCTACATCCACCTGCTGTTCGTGCTGCTGTGCCTGAGCTGGATGCCGCGGGCACTGGTGATGCTCGCGCCTGAAGCCGGGCCGCCCGGCCCCGAATCCCTGCTGTTCGCGCTGGCCAGCACCCTGGTGTCCAACACGCTCATGATCATGCTGCTGCTGGAGTACAGCCACTGGACCAGCCCGCCCTGGAAGCGCTACCTCAAAGTGCTCTACGGGGTCATCGCGCTGTCTTTCGCAGCGGGCGTCGCCGCCTACCTGAAGGGCGACATGCGGCCCAACGTCGCGGCCGTGCTGCACTGGCCGTATTTCGCCCTGACCATCGCCGTGGTGCTGGCCCAGGTTCACAGGGCTTGGCGCACACGCCGGCGCAACGAGCTGTTCCTGGCCGTGACGCTGGTCCTCTGGTGGGCCGCGGTGCTGCAGGACCTGGCCATTCCCGCCGACCTGAACGCCTTCGACAGCTTCTTCATGGCCCCGGTGGCCGCACTACTGGTGCTGGCCACCCTGGTCGCGCGCACGCTCGAGGGCCTGGCGCTGCACAGGGCCAGCGCCGAAGAGGAGATCAACCTTGCGGTCGCCGGCGTAAGCACAGCGCACGGGCAGGCCCTGGAAGAAATGCGCGCGGAATTCGACCGCCGCAAGGCCGAGGAGCGCCAGGCCGTGATCGCCGCCGAGCGTACCCGGCTGCTGCACGACCTGCACGACGGCATGGGCAGCCAGCTGATCACCGCGCTGCGGATGACCCGCCGCGACGAAGTGCCGCGAGAGGAAGTCGCGCGCGTGATCGAAGACTCCCTGGAAGACATGCGGCTCATCATCGATTCGCTGGACCTTGAGGAAAGCGACCTGCTGCCCCTGCTGGCCAACTTGCGTTATCGGCTGGAGCCGCGGCTCAACGCCATCGGGGTTGGTTTGCAGTGGCAAGTGGGGCCGTTGCCGGAGATGGACTACCTGACACCCGAGACAGGCCTTTCCATCCTGCGCACGCTCCAGGAGGCCATCAACAATGCAGTGCGCCATGGCGCGGCCAGAACCATCACAGTTCGCGCGCGCGATACCGCCAGCACACTGGAACTGTCCGTCACAGATGACGGCTGCGGCTTCGACACGCACGCCGTTCCCGCACCCGGCAAGACCCAACGCGGCCTGGCCGCGATGCGAATGCGCGCCCAAAAACTGGCGGGCCAGGTCCGCATTTCCAGTGGCACACATGGAACCTGCGTGACGCTGGAGCTTCCGTTAAGACGTTGAGACGGCACCCTTCAACCGCATACACAAAACTTTGGTACGAAGCTTGAGTCGCCCTCTTCTTACGACACTCTTGTGGGCTGCGAGTCCGGCGCCTTGACCGACGCGAGCACGCGGTCGACCATCACGCCTGCCTGGCCCAGGTTATTCATCGGATCGCAGAACGAGGCCAGCTGCTCCCGTGTCACGTGCTTCTTGATTTCGGGATGCTCCGCCAGCAAATCGATCAGTGGGCGCTTTTGCTGGAGGGCGTCACGGCAGATGTCGTAGACCAGGTCGTGCGCGTATTCACGCCCGATGTAGGGGCCCAGACCCATCATCACGGCCTCCGACATCACGAGGCCGTGGGTCATGTCGATGTTGCGGCGCATCTGCGCGGCATCGACTTCCAGACCCGCGAGGATGAACTTCGTCTGCTTGAGTGCGCCCGAGATCAGACAGAAAATCTCGGGCATCGCCACCCATTCGATTTCCCAGGGGCCTGTGGAGCGCTCGTGGTCAGCCACCATGGCATCCATCAGCGATGCGGCCAGCTGGCGTACCACGGAGATGTTGGCGTGGATATAGAGGCAGGAGATCGGGTTGCGCTTTTGCGGCATGGTTGACGAGGAGCCGCGCCCGGGCGCGAAAGGCTCGAACACTTCCGCGACTTCGGTCTGCATAAGCAGCTTCACGTCCATCGCGATCTTTCCGAGAGATCCACCGACGATGCCGAGGAAGGCGCCAACTTCGGCGAAGTTGTCGCGCACGGTGTGCCACGAAATCAATGGCTGCCCGAGGCCGAGTTCCTTCATGAGGCCAGCCTGGGTTTCCATCGCACCTTTTTCAAGCGAGGACAGGGTGCCCGACGCGCCGCCGAACTCGCCGACCAGCACCCGCGGCTTGAGCTGCGTGAGGCGCTCGCGGTGGCGCTCGATGCCCGCGAGGATACTGGCCATCTTGTAGCCGAAGGTGATGGGCGTCGCCTGCTGCAAGTTGCTGCGGCCGATGATCGGCGTATCGCGGTGGTCGCGCGCGAGCTTGGCGAGCGAGGCCGAGATGTCCGCGAGGTCAGCCTCGACCAGCGCGAGGCCCTCGCGTATCTGCAGCACGGCGGCCGTGTCGGTGATGTCCTGCGTGGTGGCGCCCCAGTGGCAGTATTCGCCCAGGCCATCCTTGCAATGCGCGTTGATCTGGTTGACCACGGCGATGATCGGGTAGCCGATCTGCTCGGTCTTGGCCTTGAGCTTGACCCAGTCGATCTGGCTGGGCTCGCAGTTCTTCACGATCTCTTCAGCCGCCTCTTTGGGAATGATGCCGAGGGCACCCTGGACCTTGGCGAGCGCGCGCTCGATGTCCAGGTATTTGGCAGTGCGATTCTCGTCCGACCAGACATGCCGCATGGCGGCATCGCTGAACATGTCGCCGAAAATTTTTGAGTCGATGATGGTTGCGGACATAGGTTCTCCGTTGGGTTATGTTGGGTTATTTATCTTGTGAAAATCAGGGGGTGCGTGCAGCCAGGGCCACGATACGCTCGGCTTTGAGGACAACCGGGCGATCGACCATCTTCCCGTCGAGCTGGATGGCGCCGCCGCCGGCTGCGCGCGAGGCGCTCAGGATGCGTTGTGCCCAAGCCAGCACTTCGGCGTCAGGCCGCAGCGCTCGATGCACTGCGGCAACCTGCACGGGGTGTATGCACATCTTGGCGCCGAAGCCGAGGCTGCGTGCCTGCACCATGTCGGCGGCAACGCGGTCCGCGTCGATGTCTGGCGTGACCCCGGCCACGGGCGAGGGCAGGCCCGCGGCGCGTGAAGCAATAGCCAGCTGAATCGCGGCGTGCTGCAGGGCCGGGCTGTCGGCGGGAAGATCAAGGTCGGCCATGTAGTCGAGCGAGCCGAAGGCCAGACGCGCAATGCCCGGTGCGGTGGCAAGGTCGAAGGCGGCCAGCAGGCCACGCGCTGTTTCGACCAGCGGCAACACGGTGGTACCTGCATCGAGCGAACCAAGAACGTCAGCCACCTGCCGTCTGCTTTCGCATTTGGGAAGCATGACGCAGACTGCCCGGACCTGCCGCAGTAGCTGCAGATCGTCTGCGTACCAGCCCGTGCTCGCGTCGTTGATACGGATCAGCAGCTTGCCGCGAATCTCCTCGTTGGCGGAGGGTATCCACGCTGCGATGGCTTCGCGCGCGGCAGCCTTGTCGGAGGGCGAGACTGCGTCTTCCAGGTCGATGATGACGCGGTCCGCACCCGAAGCCAGCGCCTTCGCGAATCGCTCCGGCACGTTTCCCGGCACGAACAGGTAGCTCAGCGGCACGACGGGTGACATGCTCATACCGCGCCTTCCTTGCGCAACTGGGCAATCTGTTCGGTGCCGTAGCCGAAGTGGCTCAGGATCGCGTCGGTGTGTTGGCCCAGCGCGGGCACGGCGTCCATGCGCGGGGCGCCATGTTGCCAGGAACCGGGCGGCAGCATGGCGGGCACGGCGCCGGCCGGGGTATCGATTTCACGCCAGCGCGCGCGCGCTTGGAGTTGCGGATGTTTCCACAGCTCGCTCATGGTGTTGACTTGCGCGTTAGCGATACCGGCGGTTTCCAGCCGCTCGACAACTTGCGCGGCGGTCAGGGTGCTGAAGGCTTCAACGATGATTGACGAGAGTTCGCTCCGGGCGGCGCTGCGCTGTGCATTGCCGGCGAAACGCGGGTCACTGGCAAGCGCGGGCCGCAGCAGCACTTTTTCGCAAAACACCTTCCACTCGCGTTCGTTCTGCAAGCCCATCATCACGGTCTTGCCGTCACCGGCCAGAAACGGGCCATAGGGGTAAATGGTCGCGTGGCTAGCACCCGTTCGCGGGGGCGGCGCCGCGCCTTCAAAGGCGTAATAGAGCGGGTAGCTCATCCACTCCGACAGCGACTCGAGCATCGAGATGTCGATGCGCTGACCCTCACCGGTCTGCCGACGGTGCATGAGCGCGCCCAGGATGTTGGTGTACGCATACATGCCGGCAGCGATGTCGGCGATGGATGGACCGGCCTTGGACGGTGTGTCGGGCGTACCGGTTACCGAGACGAAGCCAGCCTCGCTCTGGATCAGCAGGTCATAGGCTTTTTTGTCGCGGTAAGGACCGTCATCGCCGTACCCCGAGATGTCGCACACGATGATGCCGGGCTTGCGCTTGGCCAACGCTTCGTACGACAGGCCGAGCCGTGCTGCAGCGCCCGGCGCGAGGTTTTGCACCACGACGTCGGCCTCTTCAATGATCAGGCGCATGAGGATTTTCTGCGCCTCCTCGTGCTTGACGTCCAGCGTCAGGCTTTCCTTGGAGCGGTTGGTCCAGACGAAATGCGATGCAAGGCCCCGCACGCGACTGTCGTAGGCCCGCGCGAAATCGCCCACACCGGGGCGCTCAACCTTGATGACCCGCGCGCCCATGTCGGCCAGCTGCCGTGTGGCGAAAGGCGCCGCGATGGCGTGTTCGAGCGTGACGACGGTGATTCCCTTGAGTGGTTGCATGGCGTCTCCTCAACCCAGCGTGGCGGTGGCGTCCATCGTGAGCCAGCCTTCATGGTCACGCCCCCACAGCCGCACGCTCTTGCCGTCGGCCGAAGGCTGCCCGTGGATCGAGAACGGGTTGACGTCGAACGTGGGCCGGACCGCCTTGAACTCAAATTTGCGCACCGTGGCGTCGGGCATGTGCCGGCGCAACAAGTCCATGAGCAGCGTGGCGATCAAGGGGCCGTGCACGATGAGGCCCGGGTAGCCCTCGACCTCGGTGACGTACTTTCGGTCGTAGTGAATGCGGTGCCCGTTGAACGTGAGGGCCGAGTAGCGGAACAGCAGCACGTCGTCGGCGACGATGCGGCGCACCCACGCGAATTCCGCGGGCGCTGCCTGCGGCGGCGGAGCCACGTCGGCCGGCGTCGGCGCCGCACGGTAGACGATGTTGTGGTGCTCGGTCAACGCTACGCCCGCAGAACCGTTGCGGCGAAGTTCATGGCGCACCTTCACGAAAACCAGGCTGCCGGTGCGGCCGCTCTTTTCCGTCACATCAACGATGGTTGAGGTGCGCGCGAGCGCGTCGCCGACACACAGCGGCTCGTGGAACTCAAAATCGCTGCCGGCCCACATGCGGCGCGGAAGCGGAACGGGCGGCAGGAATCCGCCTCGCCGCGCATGGCCGTCCGGGCCGATCTCCGATTGCGCGTGGATCGGCAGGAAATACAGCCAGTGCCAGAGGTAGGGCAACGGCGTGCCGGGCGCGGGGCGCGAGGTGTCGGCGCGGTCGAGCGTGGCCGACAGCGCTGCGTACGGCGTGGCAGTGGCGGTGTCTTCCACTGTTTCGCTGCGGCCTGTCCAGTCTTGCAAGTTCATGCGCGTACCCTCCTTTCAGTAAAACTTGCGCGACTCAGTCGAGCTTGATTTTTGCGGTCGCCACAACGCCCTTCCAGCGCGTGACTTCCTTTTGCACCAGGGTTTTGAGTTGCGCAGGCGTGCTGGTTTCAACCTCGGCCCCCTGGTCTTCAATGAATTTCTGTACGGTTTTTTCGGCCAGTACGCGATTGATCTCCTGGTTCAGCCGGTCAACCACCACCTTGGGGGTTTTAGCGGGGGCGAACATGGCGTACCACTGCGACATGCTGACGTTGGGAATTCCCTGCTCGGCCAGCGTCGGAACGTCGGGCAAGACGGGAGATCGCTTGTCACCGGCGATGCCGAGCGCCTTGAGCTTGCCGCCCTTGATTTGCGGGTACGCGGTAAACAAGCTGGGAAACATGTATTGCGTGATGCCGGAGATAGTGCTCATCACGGCGGGCGCTGAGCCTTTGTGGGGAATTCCGATCACGTCCACCCCTGCGGACAGCTTGAACAGCTCGCCTGCGATATGCGGTGCGGTGCCGTTCCCCGCCGTCGCGAAGCTGAAGCTGTCGGGCTTGGCCTTGATGAGCTGCACCAGTTCTTTGGCGGTCCTGGCCGGCACTTCCGGGCTGACGACCAGCACCGTCGGAGATGCCGCCACCATGCCGATGGGTTCAAAATCGGCGACCGGGTCGTAGCGCAGCTTTTGCAAGGCCGGGTTGATGCCGTGGGTAGCGATGTAGCCGAACATCAGGGTGTAGCCGTCCGGCGCGGCGCGGGCCACGAACTCGCTGGCAATCGCGCCGTTCGCCCCGGCCCGGTTGTCCACGATGACCGGTTTGCCAAGCCGTGCGCTGAGTCCTTGGGCCAGGACGCGCGCCATCGCGTCATTGGCGCCGCCGGCGGAGGTCGGCACTACGATGGTGATCGCTTTTTCGGGCCAATTTTTTGGCGTCGCCGGACTGGTCGCCGCCATGGAGAAGCCGGCTGCCAGCGGCAGCAAGCTCAGCATCAGCAAAGTCCGGACGTGGTGTTTCGGCAGCATGGTTTGTCTCCTGTGGATGTTCTGGTTGCCGGATCTTCGGCGAATGCGTGGAATCCGTGAAGTGCAACTTTTGTTAGTATTGGTGCATGGCACGCATCAATTTCGATTTACAGCAACTCGAAGCCTTCGTGGCGGTGGCCGAACGCGGGAGCTTTCGCGCAGCAGCCGACCACATCCACCTTTCGCCACCCGCTTTAAGCCGGCGCATCGACAAGCTCGAGACCATCCTGGGTGCGCGGCTTTTCAACCGCACCACACGAGAGGTCGAACTGACGGCCCTCGGGCACGTTTTTCTTGATCGCGCACGCGCCGCGCTGGACGACCTCGAGTCCGCCATGCTCGGCATCACCGACATCGCCGGTAGCCGGACCGGCCGGGTCACGGTGGCTTGCGTGCCTTCCGCGGCCATCCATTTCCTGCCCACGGTCGTGAGCTCTTTCTCCGAACGCTACCCGCTGATCCGCGTCCGTGTGATTGACGAAGCCGCCGGCGCGGTGATGGCCAGCGTGGTGTCGGGCGAGTCGGACTTCGGCATCAGCTTCATGGGCAACCAGGTGCCCGGGGTGGACTTCGAGCCGATCCACACCGACCCCTTCGTGGTGGCCATGCCGCGCCGCCACGCACTCGCCGGCCGCAAGACGCTGTCCTGGAAGAACCTGGAAACCGAGCGCCTGATCGCGGTATCGCGTACCAGCGGGAATCGGCAACTGCTGGACGACGCGCTGGCCAAGGCGGGCATCAACCCTTCATACCGTCTCGAAGTGAGCCACATCGCGACGCTGCTCGGCATGGTCGAAGCGGGGCTCGGGCTTGCGGCGGTACCGCGCCTGGCCTTGCCGAAACGGCATCCGTCGATCATCGGCGTTGCGCTCGTCGCGCCGGCGGTGTCGCGTGTACTGGGCCTCACCACCTTGCGTGGCACGACGCTGCGCGCACCGGCAAAGATGTTCTACGACTACCTGCACACGGCGCTGAAAGAGCGTCGCTAAGGCAGGTGCCAGAGGCCGGCACTGGTGCAAGCCAGGCGCCAATGCGGGGCAGCATTTGCCGCTCTATACAGGTTGTGATGAAACTCGAGCGCCACGAGCGATGGGTAGTGGAGCAACTCCCGCGCCCACCTCTGCCTTCCACCCGAACGAGGAGCAGCCAGCACGGCGGCGCGAGCCGAAAGGATCGGCTGCGCCTGTTGCCATTCGTCTGCCAATTTGGTTATTATAAATAACTATTATTGCAGCTCCGTAGCAACCAGTAGAAAGGGCGTATGACCTATCAACCCGCTGTGCAAGATACGCAATTCATTCTTTTCGACGTGCTGGACGCGGGTGGCCAATTGCGACCGATCGAGTGCTTCGCCGATGCCGACAACGACCTGCAGCGGCAGGTTCTGGAGGAAGCGGCAAAGTTCGTCGCCGAGGTTGTGGCGCCGCTGAATGCGGCGGGTGACAACCCCGGCTGCCGCTTCGATGCGGGCGTGGTCACAACGCCTCCGGGATTCGCATCGGCCTACAAGGCCTTCTGGCAGGCCGGTTGGCCCGCGCTTTCCTGCGCACCCGAACACGGCGGGCAAGGCCTGCCCTGGGTGCTGGAAGGCGCGCTGTACGAATGGCTGAGTGCCGCCAACCATGGCTGGACCATGGCGCCCGGCCTCCTGCACGGAGCTTACGAGTGCCTGGCCTATCACGGCAGCGACGAACTGAAAGCGGCCTACCTGGGGAAACTGGCCTCCGGCGAATGGCTGGCCACAATGTGCCTTACCGAAGCGCATGCCGGCAGCGATCTCGGACTGGTGCGCACCCGCGCGACGCCGAAGCCGGACGGCAGCTACCGTGTTAACGGCAGCAAGATCTTCATTTCCGGTGGTGATCACGATCTCACCAGCAACATCCTGCATCTCGTCCTCGCGCGCCTGCCGGATGCACCTGCCGGCCCCAAAGGCCTGTCGCTGTTGCTCGCCCCCAAGCTGCTGGCGGACGGCAGCCGCAACCATGTCTACTGCGATCGCATCGAAGAAAAGATGGGCCTGCACGGCAACCCCACCTGCGCCATGCGCTTCGATGATGCGACAGCCTGGCTGGTAGGCCAGCCGGGCGAGGGCCTGAACGCAATGTTCGTGATGATGAACGCGGCGCGTTTGCACGTGGCGCTGCAGGGCATCGGCCTGCTCGACTCCGCATGGCAAAAGGCCGATGCCTATGCGCGTGAGCGCAGGCAGATGCGCGTGCCCGGACCACGCACCAGCACCGAGCCCGCCGACTTCATCATCGGCCACCCGGCGATGCGCCGCCTGCTGGACACGCAGCGGGCCTGGATCGACGGAGGGCGCGTGCTGGCTTACCAGACAGGACTCGAGCTCGACATCGCCAGGCACCACCCTGACCCCGCCCGTCGTGAAAGGGCACAGCAGTGGTGCAGCCTGCTCACACCCGTGTTGAAGGCTGCTTTCACCGATCAGGCTTTCCACGGCGCCAGCGAATGCCTGCAGGTTTTCGGTGGCCATGGCTACATCCGCGAATGGGGAATCGAGCAGACTGTGCGCGACTCACGCGTGACCATGATCTATGAGGGCACCAACGAGATCCAGGCCATCGACTTGCTGGTCCGCAAGGTGATACCGGACGGCGGCAAGACGTTGCGGCAGATGTTCCAGGTCCTGCAGGAGGGCCTGGACGACGGGCGCGCGAACGAGAAGGCTGTATTGAGCTGTTTCGTCCGCCTGGAGGTGACGACCGCAGCATTGATCAAGGCCGCGGGTGCGGCGCCCCAGTTGCCCTATTGGGTCGCTAGCGACTACCTGCGCGCGGTGGCGCTGGCGCTGCTCGGTTGGGCTTGGGTGCGAATCTGCAACACGCCTGACGCGCAGGGCCATGAGCGCTGGCAAGGCCCAGGTGAAGCGTTACGGCGCTGGGTGATGCCAGAGTTCGATATGCGGCTGGGCATCATCGAAGATGAAATCGGACGGCAGGATTGACCCGCTTTTCATGTGGACGGGGCGACACCGGATCGACGGTTAACCCCAGCATGCCCTGGGCGTTGAGAGATCAGATCTTCCGCACGCCTTGGGCAGCCTGCTAGTTCTGAACCCCGCGACCACCCAAGGTGCGCTGCGCATCGTTTTCGAGCGCGATGGCCTCGTCGAAATGGCGAAGGCCGATGTCGTTGAGAACCCGTTTGAAGCTGGCTGCCACCGCCGGCTGAAGCAACGCCAGCCTGGCGCCAATTTGTCGGGAAGCCGATTCGAGTTCCTGGTCGGGGACCACTTTCCAGACAAGACCCCAGGCCATCGCCTGCGCGGGTGAGAACTCCTCGCCCAGTAGCATCAGCGCCTTGGCGCGCGCCACGCCTGCATAGGCAGATAAGGTGACGGTCAATCCACCCGTCACAAAAACCCCGAGGGAGGACTCCGGCAGCTTGAAGCGGGTGCTTTCTCCCGCGACCACAATGTCCGCATTGAGCATCCACTCGAAGCCAGCGCCGACTGTCCAGCCATGAACCGAAGCAAGCACCGGCTTGGGCAGGGACACCAGCGCTTTGGACACTGCTTGCACCAAGACCAGTTCCTCTTCAGTTGGGGCCGCACTAACGTCCCTCCCCGCACAGAATGCCCGGCCATTGCCGCGCAGAAGGAGCACCCGGACGGTATCGTCGCGCGAGGCCAGCTCAATAGCGGCAAGAAGCGCACGCGCAAGCTCGTTGTCAATGGCATTGAGTTTTTCGGGGCGGTTCAGGGACACGGTCATGATGCCGTCCACGGACTCGATCAGCAGCTTGGGAGTTGTCATGGGTGTGATTCTGAACCGGGAAGCCATCAGCGAACGTATAAATTTCCGGCCCAATGTTTTTCCGGGGCCGTACGCATATCGCCCCGAGGGCGCGGCGGCTTCGCTGCCTGAAGTGAGCGTCTACCAAGCCTCGCAGTGCTATTCCGCGCAATTAAAGTCGTAAACACGGACCTAGGATTCATGCGGTTTTGCGGCGTTAAAAATTCACAACCGGTAAAGCTGAAGTCGTAAACACCTTCACAAACAGTTAGTCGAGTTGTACTTCAAGCTGGCACTTCATTGTTACTCCCCAAAACGATCGAATCGCAACTCGCTCGGCTCGCGGCTTAGTTTTGATGACCCCTCTGGTCCAGTCCGAGGGCTCACTCCATAACTGGGTCGAATGTCGACGGAGTCAACAACACGGCGGCATTGAATGTCACCGTGCGTTGGGCACCGCGATATCTGATGCCGTCCGCGGGATTGCTAGGGTTTATACGAGTGTATAAGTAATTTATACAGGTGTATATTTCATCCTACCAAATCTCTGGATCGAGCAACATGACCAAGCCCCGTGCAAGCAATCGCCCCACCCGCAGCTCCAGCGAAGACTCAGCCGACGCCGCCGTGCTGACGCCGGATCGCAAGCGCAACATCTTGTTGGCCGCTGAACGCCTGTTCGCAGAGCGTGGTTTTCATGGCGTGTCGATTCGCGAGATTGCCGATGAAGCCGGCGTGCAGTTCGCTCTGGTGGGCTACTACTACGGTCCAAAGATGGACCTCTATCACGAGATCTTTCGCCAGCGGGCGGGGTATATCCAGCAGCGGCTCGACTCCCTGGCTCAGGCGCAGAAAACCACGCCGGGCGAGCAATTGCTGGAAGAAGTCGTCAAGGCATTCGTGCTGCCTGTGCTGCAGGTGGCCCGGCAACCCGAGGGGCGAAATTTCATGCGACTCATCCAGCGCGGCATGGTCGAGCAGCTCAAGGAGGACGAGGCCCTGATCCGGGACATGTTTGATCCGCTGGCTCATGCCTTCATTGACGCGTTTACCGCCGCCATGCCGGGTGCCACGCGAGGCGCAGCGGCATGCTGCTACCAGTTTGCGCTGGGCTCATTGCTGCATCACGTCAACGACAGGCGCATCGAAGGCCTGTCCCGCGGTGAGTTCGCGGCCTGCGCACCCGAAGCGGAGCCTTTGATCGTGCGCTTCATTAGCAGCGGTATCCGTGGCGTGCTTGCCACCCCGATCCATTAAATCGCCGCCTTCACTCTTCACGAATCTCTGGCCATGTTTCGCCTTGATTTGAAGCGTCCCCCCTGAGTTTTCCGGCCTGCGCCGCGCAGCGCAGCGTCCTTCCCTTTCCCACACATTCCTCCGGACGGCCAAAGCTGGCTTTGACGACCGGTGGATCAACACACCCTAAAAAAATGGAGCGAGACAACATGAAGACAATTTTTCTTTTCGCCGCCACGGCGACCGTGCTACTGGGAACGCAGATTGCCCGGGCACAAAGCAACGTCACGGTGACAGGCGTGCTGGACTCTTACGCGGGCAGTCGCCAACTCAGCGGAAGTCCGCGATCGACGCGGGTCGATAGCGGTGGCTTGACGACATCACAACTTACTTTTCAAGGCGTCGAAGATCTGGGCGGAGGCTTGAAGGCCGAGTTCGTCCTGGGTATGTTCCTGCGGGTGGATACCGGGGAATCAGGTCGCGCCACAGGTGACCCGCTATTTGCGCGCAACAGCTATGTCGGCCTGAGCGGCGGCTTCGGCACTTTGCGCCTGGGGCGGCAAACCACGGGTAATTTCCTCAACTTCATACGAACCAACTCTTTCGGTGACTCCTCCACGTTTGGTCCGACTTTTGTTCAGACATGGGTTGCGGCAGTCGCGCAAGGAAGCCAGTTCATGACGCCCGGCGCACCGCCGACAAGCCGTTCCTTGACCGGCGCCCTGGGCACCACCGACAGCACCTGGAACAACGCCATCGGCTACATCAGTCCCAATCTTGGAGGCGTCACTGTGATGGCGCAATGGGCCCCCAGTGAAGTCGCAGGCGTCGGCAACCGCGCGGGCCTCAGTGCGTTTTATGCCAACGGCCCCTTGACTCTTGGCCTGGCCACGGAACAGATAGGCAATGCCTCCGTCCCGCCGTCGGGCCCTGCCGCCGCGGTTCTGGCCAAGCAACGCACCTGGCATGCGTCGGGCGCCTATGCTTTCCCCTTCGGACGCATCAGTGCCGGCTATCTCGACACCAAACGGGACTATGCTGCCATCGTGGACGACAGCATCCGAACCTGGCATCTTGGAGCAAACATTCCCGTCGGTGCAGGCAGCGTGCTGTTTCAAACGGCCCACAGCAAGCAAACACCTGACACCGGAGCGGCCGTGACGCGCACCACCACCAGCGTGGGCTACGACTACAACCTCTCCAAGCGCACCGACGTTTATGCCATTGTGATGAACGACAGGTTCACCGGAAATGCTTCAGGCAACTCGTACGGCGTCGGCATTCGCCACCGTTTCTAGGCATCGACACAGGAGCCACATCATGTTCACCCGACGCGACTTCACCCAACTCGCCGCAGGCGCCATAAGCGCCGCCGCCTTTCCACAAATTGGCCGCGCCCAGGCCTCCTCACTGAACCTGGCCAAAATCATTACCGGCTTTCCTCCGGGCGGCACGCTGGACGTGCTGGCCCGGCGAGTGGCCGACAAACTGAGAGGCAACTACGCTGCCACCGTGTTGGTGGAAAACAAGCCAGGCGCCGCCGGACAGATCGGCGTTCTCACACTCAAGGAAGCCAACCCCGACGGCAGCACGCTGCTGCTTACGCCTTCGTCCATGCTTTCGATCTATCCATTCACTTATCCCAAGCTGCAATACACCGTTGAGGACGTATCCCCCGTCTCGGTAGGAGCCTATATCAACCACGGGCTTGCGGTGGGGCCGGCCGTGCCCGACAGCGTCAAGACACTCAAGGATTTCATTGCCTGGGCCAAGGCCAACGATATCAAGGCGAATTTCGGAAGTCCCGGTGCCGGCTCCATGCCGCACTTGATCGGTATCCTGCTGGGGAAAGTCGCCGGCGTGGATCTCCGGCACATTCCCTACCGCGGCTCGGTACCGGGTGTGCAGGATTTGCTGGGTGGGCAAATTTCATCATTCGCGGGCCCGATCGGCGACTACCTCCCATACATCAAAACCGGCAAGCTGCGTGTACTGGCGATCTCCGGAAAAACGCGCTCACCCTTTCTGCCCGAGATACCCTCGCTGCGTGAACTCGGCCACCCCTTGACGGTGCGCGAATGGTACGGCTTCTTCCTTCCCGGCAAAGCCAGTCCTGATGTCGCGCGCCGTGCCGCCGCTTATCTGCAACCTGTATTGGCGCAAGCCGACCTGGTGGCTTACGGCAGGCAATTCGGGCTGGAAGTTGAATCCTCCACCGCACCTGCATTGGCCGAACTGCTCCACGCGGACACCCAGGAATGGCGGCGATTGATCAAGCAAACAGGCTTCACCGCCGAGTCCTGACCCTCGCAGCGCCGCACGGCGTGCCCCTGATACCCCACGGAGCTTCCCATGCCAAGAAAGTTTGTTGACCTGTCCATTTACCTCGAAAACGATGTCGCCTCTGATCCGCCCGGCCTGGAGCCGCGGATCACCTATTTCACGCATAACAACACCTATGAGCAGATCGCGCCTTTCTTCCCGGGCCTGAAAAAAGAGGACCTGCCGGAAGGGGAAGGCTGGGCCGTTGAACTGGTGCAGCTTTCCACGCACAACGGTACTCACCTGGATGCGCCCTACCACTTCCACTCCACCATGGACCAGGCGCTGGATGGGAAAAAACCCGCGATTGCCATTCACGACGTGCCACTGGAGTGGTGCTTTCAACCCGGCGTGAAACTCGACTTTCGCGACAGGCCTGATGGGTATGTGGTGACGGCAAACGATGTTGAATCAGAGCTCGCACGCATTCGGCACACGCTCAAGCCGCTGGAGATTGTCGTGGTGAACACCCGGGCCGGATCCCGCTACGGCCAACAGGACTACGTCGCCGCAGGCGTTGGAATGGGTTATGAAGCCACCATGTATCTGCTCGAGCGCGGCATCCGCCTGACCGGCACCGACGCGTGGAGTTGGGACGCGCCCTTTGTGCACACGGCAAAGAAGTACGGCGAGACCAAAGATGCGTCACTGATTTGGGAGGGCCACAAGGCTGGCCGGGATATCGGCTATTGCCATCTGGAGAAGCTGCACAACCTGGAAGTCCTGCCTTCAGATGGATTCTTTATCAGCTGCTTTCCACACAAAATTCGTGGCGCCTCGGCAGGGTGGACCCGCGCGGTGGCAATTTTTGACGATGCCTTGATGGCTACCATCTGAGGCATTGCCATGGACCTGAACCACACCCACGCACTAACTACCCAAAGCTGGCTTGAAGAGGCCAACGGCCACACGGATTTTCCTATCCAAAACCTGCCCTATGCGGTTTTTCGCCGACAGGGCAGCGCAGAAGCCTATCGCGGCGGAGTGGCCATCGGCGGGCAAGTCGTGGATCTCGCGGCGTTGAGCCGCAGCGGTGTGCTGCACGGTTTGGCCCTGCAGGGATGCCAGGCTTGTACCTTGCCCGTGCTCAACGATTTCATGGCACTCGGCCCAGGCGCATGGCGCAGTTTGCGCCACGCCTTGTTTGCCTTGCTGCGCGAAAATGTGACCGCCCCGCAGCAGGAGGCCATACGCGCCTGCCTCGTGTCCCAGGCTATGGTGGAGTACCGGGTGCCATCGCGTATTGCAGACTACACGGACTTCTACACATCCATTCACCATGCGCGCAATGTGGGTCGCATTGCCCGGCCGGACAGTGATCCGCTCACGCCCAACTTCCAATGGCTGCCAATCGCGTATCACGGACGCGCCTCAAGCGTGGTCATCAGTGGTACGCCGTTTCGCCGCCCCATGGGGCAGATGATGCCGCCGGGCGCAACCGAGCCGATATACGCTCCTTGCGGCAGGCTCGATTACGAACTGGAACTTGGAATCTTTATCGGCCCGGGCAACGCCATGGGCGAGCCTATCCCGATCGCGCAGGCCGAAGAACACATCTTCGGCGTCTGCCTGCTCAACGACTGGTCTGCCCGTGATATTCAGTTCTGGGAAATGGCGCCGCTCGGCCCGTTTCTGGGAAAGAATTTTTGCACCAGCATCTCACCATGGATTGTGAGCATGGAGGCACTGGCGCCTTTCAGGTTGCCATTTTCCCGTCCTGCAGGTGACCCTCAGCCTCTGGCTTATCTGAACAGCCCTGCCAATCTCGCGGGCGGCGTGCTCGACATTCAACTTGATGTGCTGATCGAAAGCAGCCCGCAACGCGCCGCGGCTCAGGCTCCCACCCGTGTGTCCCGCACCAGTTTCAAGCACCAGTACTGGACTTTCGCCCAGATGGTCGCGCAACACAGCATGGGCGGCTGCAACCTCCAAAGCGGTGACCTTCTGGGCAGCGGCACCATCTCGGGCCCGGCACATGGCGAGGAAGGCGCCATCATCGAGATGACCAAGGGCGGACTGGCCCCCCTGACCCTCGGCAACGGAGAGCAACGCGCCTTTCTGCACGATGGCGATGTCGTCACCCTGCGCGGTTGGTGCGAGAAACCTGGCGCTGCAAGCATTGGCTTTGGTGAGTGCCGCGGCGAGGTGCTTCCCGCGTTGCTCAATTAGGTCATAGATCAAAGTGCGACGGAATTCAACCTTGCGGTATACAGTACGTTGGGCGGCACAAGCGCTTACGACTTTGAACCACCAGTAGCGTCGATAGAGGAGCATTACCGTGACATCAGAAGCGAACAAACTCACCATGCAGCGATTTGTTGAGTTCATCAACACCGCCAGTGAAACATTGGCTGAAGAACTCATCTCGCCAAACGCGATCTTTCATGTGCCGGGAAGTCCGGAGCCAATGCGAGGCCCGGCCGGTTATCTCGCAATCATTGGAATGATGCGTGGGGGGTTCCCCGACATCCAGTGGACCCTGGAAGAAATGGTGGCCGAGGGTGACAAAGTGGCCGCCCGGTTCATTATGCGCGGCACACATCAAGGAACGTTCTTCGGTGTTTCACCTACAGGGAAGAAAATCGTGGTGCAGGCCATGAACATCTACCGGCTCTCCAACAGTAAGTTCGTCGAAGAACGCGGCCAGCCCGATATGCTTGGCTTGTTACAGCAAATCGGTGCTGTACCGTCGCACTGAGCGTCTCAAGTGCTGCCGGAGCGAGTTTCGGCCTGTACGCCTTGAGATCTCGCGGATGGACATCTGATCCCTCAATGCCCAACGCCTGATGACATTCAATGTCGCCACGTTTATCACTCCTAAATTCCCCCTTCTTTTAAAACAAGCAGAGTAGTGCCTACGTGGGTCAGTTTTGGATGGAAATTACTGCGATAAGTGGATCAGATTTCGACGAAATTCAATACCCGGTTCCTGAGGCCCTGCGAACGTTGACTTAGCCAAGCCGCATTGACAACTCCACGTCCTCGCCGAACGCCACGGACAGGTAGCCACTGCCGGGCGAACGCATTCGGGTTAGGTAGTCCGGGCTCTGGTCGGCGTTGTCGGCCACGATCAGCGCACCTGGCAAAAGGCGGCTCTCCACCAGATCCAGAATGTCGCCGTAAAGCGCCTTGGCTCCGTCGAGCAGCAGCAGATCAATGTTTTCGGGCAGATCGGTCGCGAGGGTATTCAGTGCATCGCCCTCGCGGATTTCCACCAGGTCGGCCAAGCCGCCCTCGGCAAGATGTTCCCGCGCCCGCGCCACTTTGGAGGGCTCGAATTCAGTGCTGATCAGATTGCCGCCGCCGTTGTCACGCAGTGCCGCAGCCAGGTGCAGAGTTGAAATGCCGAATGAGGTGCCGAATTCGACGATGTTTGCAGCATTGGCATTGCGCGCCAGCATATAAAGCAGTGCGCCGGTTTCGCGCGAGACCGGAAGCCATAAATCTTTTAGAAGACCATACAAACTCAAGTATTCCGTCTTGCTTTGCATCAGGCGTTCTCGCTCTTCACGCGAAACGCCTGCCATTGTCGGGCTGGTGGCGGCATTGGCCTGCGCGAATAACGTGTCCAACAACGGGGCGAGCGGAGGGGAGATAAGTGTTGCAATCATTGAAGTGTCCAATCTGGGTAAGCGTTACTTAACGCGCGATAAAATGCGATCAATTCGTCGCATCCATAGAATACGATTAATTCCTCGCATTCGCTATTCGCATTATTTTGGACACGCCACGCCGCCATGACTGACCGCCAGATTCCTCAGATTTCCTCGAGAAAACAGCCCAAGCAGGCCCGCTCGACTGAACTCGTCGCTGCAATTCTGGAGGCGGCCACTCAGGTTCTGGCCAAGGAAGGAGCACATCGATTCACGACAGCGCGCGTCGCGGAAAAAGCCGGAGTTAGTGTCGGCTCGGTGTACCAGTACTTCCCAAATAAGGCGGCGATCCTATTCCGGCTGCAAAGCGACGAGTGGCAGCAGACGACAGATATGCTGCGCAGCATCCTGAAGGATGTTCAGAAGGCGCCGCTTGAAAGGCTGCGGGCACTGGTTCACGCCTTCATTCGATCGGAGTGTGACGAGGCTGGAATGCGGGTGGCGCTCAATGACGCTGCACCGCTCTACCGCGAGGCACCTGAAGCACACGCGGCGAAGGCGTCGGGAGACCGAATTATTCAAGCCTTCATGCGGGAAGCGCTGCCCAAGGCGCCGCAGGTAACTCGTGTACTGGCCGGCGACCTGATTACCGCCACTCTCAGCGCTGCCGGAAAGGATTTTTCGGAAAGCAGTCGCACAAACGCAGAGATCAAAGTCTACGCGGACGCAATGGCCGATATGTTCTGCGCCTACCTCAAGCATTTGCGTGCCGCTGGGTCGAAACTGTTGAATTGCACTGAAGTCTGACCCGAGTTTTCCATCGAATTTTGACCCACACCCTTTGTGAGCAGAAGGTGCTCACGATGTGGATAAGTTCTTGGTTTTCTCCTTTTTTGGCTGAGTCTTTGCAGAGCTGTTTTTGAACCGATAGCTTGTGTGGATCTGCCTCAAGTGAGCCGCTGTTTCCGCGATTTTGTTGCCTCGATATCCAGCCAGGTGGCCAGCTTCTCGGCGTAGGGATAGCGCTTGCTTGAGCTGACCCGCCTTGGGTACTTGGGCTCGCTCTCTTCCGATCGCAGGTGCTTTTTAATTGTGTTGCGAGCCAGGCCTGTACGCCTTGAGATCTCGCGGATGGACATCTGACCCCTCAATGCCCAACGCCTGATGACATTCAATGTCGCCACGTCTATCACTCCTAATTTCCCTCTGCTTTTAAAACAAGCAGAGTAGTGCCTACGTGGGTCAGTTTTGGATGGAAATTACTGCGCTAAGTGGGTCAGATTTCGACGGAATTCAACATTTAATTCAACGCTCTAGTTGAACGTCTCGGTCTAGCCCCATTTTTTTACAGTCTTTCTTAGGTTTTTACCGGTTTTCTTTTTACAAACAACAAATCATGCCACCTAAATCCGTCACTCCACAGTGACGGATTTAGCCAGGTTTCTCGGTTTGTCCACGTCCGTCCCGCGCGCCACAGCCGTGTGATATGCCAGCAACTGCAACGGCACCACGTGCAGCAGCGGGCTCAGCGCGCCGTAGTGTTCGGGCATGCGGATGACGTGCAGGCCTTCGCCGCTTTCGATGTGGCTGTCTGCGTCTGCCAGCACGTAGAGGACGCCGCCGCGGGCGCGGACTTCCTGCATATTGCTTTTGAGTTTTTCGAGCAGTGCGTCGTTGGGGGCGACGCAAACGACGGGCATCTCGCTGGTGACTAACGCCAGGGGGCCGTGTTTGAGCTCACCGGCGGGGTAGGCCTCTGCGTGGATGTAGCTGATTTCCTTGAGCTTGAGGGCGCCTTCGAGTGCGATGGGGTAATGCAGGCCGCGGCCGAGGAAGAGTGCGTTTTCCATCTTGGCAAAGTCTTCGGCCCAGCTGATGACTTGGGGCTCCAGCGCCAGCACGGCTTGCAGGGCGGCGGGCAGGTGGCGCATGGCTTTGAGGTGGCCGGCTTCTTCTTCGTCGCTGAGCTTGCCTTTGCTTTGGGCCAGGGCCAGCGTGAGCAGGAAGAGGCCTGCGAGCTGGGTGGTGAAAGCCTTGGTGGAAGCCACGCCAATTTCAACGCCGGCGCGCGTGATGTACGCGAGCTTGCATTCGCGCACCATGGCTGACGTTGACACATTGCAGATGGTGAGGGTTTGCGTCATGCCCAGGCTTTGCGCGTGGCGCAGTGCGGCCAGCGTGTCGGCGGTTTCGCCGCTCTGGGTGATGGTAACGACGAGTGACTTCGGGTTAGGTACCGATGTGCGGTAGCGGTATTCGCTGGCCACTTCGACTTGCGTGGGGATGCCGGCTATCGACTCGAGCCAGTACTTGGCGGCACAGCCGCTGTAGTAGCTGGTGCCGCACGCCAGGATGAGGACCGAGTCGATGTCCTTGAAGACGCGGTAAGCCTCGTCGCCGAACAGTTCAGGAACGATGCCTTCCACGCCTTCGAGCGTGTCGGCAATGGCGCGCGGCTGCTCGAAGATTTCTTTTTGCATGTAGTGGCGATACGGACCGAGCTCTGCGGCGCCGCTGTGGGCGTGCACGGTTTTGACTTCGCGCTGGACGGCTTTGCCTTCTTTGTTGAGTACCCAGTACTTGCCGAGCTGGATGTCGACCATATCGCCTTCTTCGAGGTAGACGATCTGGTCCGTCACGCCGGCCAGGGCCATGGCGTCGCTGGCCAGGAAGTTCTCGGTCTTGTCCTTGCCGACGCCCAGGATCAGCGGCGAGCCGGCGCGCGCGCCGACGACGCGGTGCGGCTCGTCCTTGCAGAAGGCCGCAATCGCATACGCGCCGTGCAGTTGTGCCACGGTGGCCTTGAGGGCTTCGAACAAATCGCCGTCGTACAGGCTGTCCATCAAATGCACGATGACTTCGGTGTCGGTCTGGCTGTCGAAGACATAGCCCTTGGCCTTGAGGCCGGTGCGCAGCTCTTCGTAGTTTTCGATGATGCCGTTGTGCACCAACGCGACCTTGCCTGCGCGCGCCGTGGCGCCCGCGCCGCTGCCGTGGCTGAAATGGGGGTGGGCGTTGTGCACTGCGGGCGCGCCGTGGGTGGCCCAGCGGGTGTGCGCAATGCCGGTGCCACCTTCGAGTTTGTCAGCGCTCACCTGCTCCTGCAGTTCGGCCACACGCGAGGTGCTGCGAGCGCGCTTCAGGCCGCCGGCGTACACGGCGACGCCGCAGGAGTCATAACCGCGGTATTCGAGGCGCTGCAAACCCTGCACCAGGATGGGAACGATATTTCGGGTCGAAACGGAAGCAACAATGCCGCACATGAAGGTCTCCTGAAGGTCAATGCGGTGATGCTACGTATTTACAGTTTTCCAATGTGATCTATTTTTTCGTTTGAATGGAATTTAATTTCATTTATTCCAATGTATTGAATTAAATTTCATTTATATTTCCTTAATGGAACAAATAATCATTGATGACGTCGACGTGAAGCTACTGGACAGCCTGCAAACCGACGCATCGCTGAGCAACCAGGCGCTGGCCGAACGCGCCCATATCTCGCCGCCGACCTGCTTGCGCCGCGTGAAACGCCTGCGCGATGCCGGGCTGGTAGAACGTGAAATCGCGCTGCTCAGCCCCGACAAGCTGGCCGCCCTCACCGGCCACGGGCTGACGGCGCTGGTGGAGATCACGCTGGATCGCCAGGGCACGGAACATCAAGAGGCATTTGAAACGAGGGTGGTGCAGGACGACGCCGTTCAGCAGTGTTACCGCGTCTCACCGGGGCCGGACTTCATGCTGGTGGTGCATGTGGCCGACATGCCTCGCTACCTGGCGCTGGCGCAACGGCTTTTCACCAGCGACGCGAATGTGCGCAACGTGAAGGCTTTTTTTAGCACCCGGCGTGCAAAATTTCAGCCAAAAGTGCTTCTAGGCCAATAAGGACTTGCGCAAGCAGCTATTAAAACAATAGCAATATGACTCAGGCAGCGGCGGTGCGAACCTATTGACCGGGTTTCGCAGGCTGCCGGGTCTGTTTGAGAAGCACCCACGCCATCAGCCCCAGCGCCAGGGCACCCGCCAGCAAGACGCCCCACAGCACCAGGCTGCGTGTCGGCATGCCCTGGCTGGGGGGCTGCGCCGCCACCAGCGGGCCGGCCGCACCGGCACTGCCACCGGTGACGTCTGCTTTGGACACGTCGGCCTGGGCGACAGGCAGGGAGTTTTCCTGCTGCGCCTTGTAGCCGGGAATCAGGCTGGCCATGGGCAGAAAAGCGCCTGCAGCCCCCGTTGCGCTGGCCAGGCCCGCTGCCAGGGTGAAAGGGCCCTGCCCGCTGGCCAGAAAGATGAGCTGCGCCGGTTCGAACTGCAGGACGATTTCAGGCGCGGCGGCAAACCCCGGCGTTTTGAGATCGGCCTCGATCTTCATTTCGCGCACTGATGAGCCCTGCAATTCGACCGGCCCGCTGGTTTGTTCTTTGCCCGCGGTTGTCATCCGGTAGACCACGGCGCTGGCCAGCAGGGCCCAAGGCTGGTTGCGGTCATTACGGCCCAGCACGCGGATGGGCACCAGCACATTGCTGCCTTGCGGCGTGATCTTTAAAGCGGCAACAGGCGTGGCAAAGGGCAACGCAAAAGTCAGCTCATGGGGATTCGTCAGCACCGGCGTGGCCATGGTGGCGCCCACGCGCTGGCGCAGGGCCGTGCTGCGGGACGTGACCAGCGTGGCGCCGCGCAGGGTAACGCCGGCGTCGCCCCAGGTGATGCGCAGGTACTGGTCTTTCAAATCCGCCATAGAAAGCGCAAGGCTGTTGTCGCCCAGGCTCGTGGCCTTGGCAGAAGCATCGGCGCGGTACAACACGGTGTCGGCCAGGGGCCGCCAGTTCTTCAGGTCCTTGCTGGCCTGCACATTAAAGCTGACTGGCTGGCCGACCGGCAGGTCGGCATCCAGCGTCAGGCGGGCGGCCGGCGCATTGACGCTGCGTGTGTCGAGCAGCGCGCCCAGCACCTTTTGCGATGAAGCTGCACCCGCGGTGTTTGCCGCGCTGCCCGTGTTGAGCTGCACCACGCGCCGGCCCTGCCGCTCTTCAATGCGCAGCGACAGGCCTTCCAGGCCGGCGGCGCTTGCGGCACCCAGGATGGGATACGCCGTGAGCTTGACCTGCTGCTCCTGCGTAGCCGTTTCCGCGGCGACATTGGCCAGCGCCATGGGCACCGGCTGACCCGCCGCGTTGAAGAGGCGTATGTCGCCATAACCGGCGCTTTGCAGCCGCACCAGGGCCTCGGCGGGCACCACCAGCCGCTGCAACGGCGCATCAGGCGCCAGCGCGACGGGTATGCGAACGGCATACGATTTGGCGCTGCCGGCGTCCGCGGCGTCGGCGGCCAGCACCAGCAGCGGGGCTGCCAGCGCGGTGGAGAGCGCCAGAGTTAGCGCCTGGGTTAAAAAGCGTTGGTTGATTTTCATGACTGAGTTACCTTCAGGTCGCCCGCATCTTCGGGCAAAACATCTTGCGCAGTGGCGGTGCCGGCGGCCTTGGGCGGCAGCGGCGCAAAGTAGCCCACCACCAGCATCAGCACACCCACCACAATGAACGCGATGATGCGCTCCGCACCACCGGCGTTCGACAGGTCAATCAACAGCAGCTTGACGACCACCAGGCCCAGCAGGCCCGCGCCCACCAGCCACAGCGGCCGCTGCACACGCCGGTGCGCCAGCACCATCAGGCTCAGGGCCAGCAGCGTCCACAAAATGGCGTAACCGGTTTGCACCACGAAGCTGCCGAACAGCGCGTCGGCATCCCAGCGCACGCCGAAGAAATGGTGGGCGATGCGCAGCCACACGGTATTGACGGCGACAAACACCAGTAGAGCCAGCGCCACCAACGCATTGCGGCCCGTCACCCAGCCCGCATTGCCCGGCGGCGGCGCGGCCGTCACCAGCACGCGGCGCCAGAACACCAGGGCGCCCAGCGCGAGCGCAAGCGTCAGGTCGGTCGGGTTGAGCAGCGGGATGTAGGGAAGCGGCGCGGTGTGGCCCGAGGAAGTGACGGCGGCGGCGAGAGCCCCCCAGAACACCAGCACCGCCAGCGGCAAGGCTGCATACCAGTAGTAAGCCTGGGCATGCGGATTGAGGGGCCACTTCGCGCCCTGTCGCAGGGCCGCGCTGTTGGCCCGCCCTGCCCACACCGCCAGCAGCATCAGCACGGCGATGGCGCTGACCAGCAGGACCACGCCGGCCCACGAAGTGCGCCAGAGCTCGGCCTTGCCGATACCCGACCACAGGCAATCCGCAAGGAGGAAGGTCACCAGCCACGCGCTTGCGGCGTGCAGGAAACCATAGGGCGACTGAGAGGCGCCCGTGGACGTAGCCTGCGCCAACGCCTGGCGGTCCGTCTGCCGCAGCATCCAGTAATGCAGCACCAGCACCGCCGGCCACACAGCCCACGCCGGAGTAGCGAGTACGCGGTAGCCTTGACCTGCCTGCGCCACATAACCCAACGCCAGCACACCCACGGTGATGCGCGCGGGCCAGGTCGCCACCGTCCACTGCTTCTTCAGGCCAAGCACCATCGACAAGGCCGCGCTGGCCACCACCGCCAGCATCATCAGCAGGCCGGTAGTGCGGTCGCTAAAGGCCTGCTGAGGAAAGGCATCTGCTTCCAGCGCCGGCACGCGGCGGTTGATTTCCAGCAACCAGGCCAGGCACCAGAAGAAAAAGCCGTAGAGGTAAACAGGAACGCTGAGCTGCGACTCCACGCCGGCATAGGCCTTGGCCCACGAAGACTCGCTGTGCGGCAGGGGCCGGCGCAGCCACCACGCCAGCTGCAGCGCCGGCAGCGCGATCAACATGGCGCCGATAAAGGCCGGGTTGCCGAAAGGAATGGCCGAGACAGGGTTGCCCAGTGCGCCCGCGTCATCAAGCCCGCCCAAAAACGCCATGGCGGCCACGCCCTGCAGCAGCAAGCCGAAAGCGCGCGGCATCCAGCGCGCCTGCCGCATGCCGACCCAGAACGCGCCCGCACCTTCGAGCGCCCAGACAGCCGAAGTCCACTTTGCATCGAGTGCCAGCGGCACCGCCAGCGTGGCAAAACCCACACCCACTGCAATAAAGCATTCGATCAGCAGGCGGTAGCTGGACAGCGCCCGGCGTACCAGCACCATCGCCGTCACCAGGTACAGCGCGGCAAAGCCCAGCGCCGAAAAGGCCGTGCCCAGTTCCATGGTGCGCACCAGCCCGGCCTGAAGGCCAAAGCCCACCAGCGGCGTGCCGAACACCAGCATGGTGTCGACGGCGTTGCCGAGCTTCGTGGGCGTGTTGCGCGCATAGAGGATGGCGGCAAAAAGATAGATCAGTACAAAGCCGATGAGGAAGGGCTGGGTGCTGGCGTAATGCTCTGGCGTGTACTTGAGAACACCCCAGGCAGTGGCCACGCCGAAGGTGGCGATAAAACCCACCACGTTCAGGATGCGCCATGAGCGCTTCCAGGCAATGAACAGAATGGCCAGGTTCAGCACTGAGTAATAGCTGAAGAGGCCCACATGGCTGCCCTGCCCTGTCGACAGCAGAATCGGTACGGCAAAACCACCGGCGAATGCGGCCACTGCCAGCGCGCGCGAGTTTTGCAGCAATGCCAGCGCACAGCTCAGCGCGCACACCACAATCATCAAACCAAAGGCAGGCAGTGGCTCCAGCAGGCCGTACATGCGGAAGGCCGCAAACACCGTGAGGTACATCACCGCCACGCCGGCGCCCTGCAGCGCGAGTGCAAAGCCGGGCTTTTCCGTGCGCTTGCGAAAACCCACGGCCAGCAGCGCAATCGCTGCGGCGGCGATGGCCGTCAGCCGGAACTCCACCGGAAAGAGCCCGGCCGATGCCGCGTAGCGTGCCAGGAACGACAGGCCGATGAACAAGATGACCAGCCCGACCCGCACGATGGTGTTGCCGCCCAGGAACCAGTTTTTGCCGGCAATCAGGGCCAGCTCGATGGCATTGGGCTCGGCCGGTGTGTAAGCCGGCCGGGTGGCGGGTGCTGCCTGGCCACGCGGCAAGCCGTTCGGGGCCAGGTCTTCTTGCAGGGATGCCTCTTCATTGCTGACGGCACTGAGAGCGCTGGCGGCCGCTGGCGCCATGGTTTGCGGCGCAGCAGGTGCACGGGCAGGAAGCGGGGCAACGGGCGAAGGAGCGGTGTTCTCAAATTCCTTGAATCCGCCGTCGTCTGCCGTGGCCGGAATGGCAGGCGGATGTGTTGCTGATGCAGTCGCTGTCCTCACCTGCGGCGCATGCTTCTTGCGCGCGGCCTCGACTTCAGCACGCACGGCCCAGCGCAATGACAGGCCTGCGAACAACCCGAGGAAGCCCCCCAGAAAAACACCGAAATCGCCGTAGCCCGGCCAGAACCAGCCCAGCACGGCACCCCAAACAATGCTCCAGATAATCATGACCCCAGCCTCCCTGTTGTTTTCCGTGCTGCGATGTTGCACGCCAGCCTGCGGAATGGGCTGATGGTACTTGATGGACCCACTCGTGAGCACCGGCGGCACGGTGCCAGGCAAGCCCGCAGAAAAGCCCGCCAGCAGTCCTTATTAATTTAGGAAGAAACCGGCTGAAATTCAATCAGGACAAGCGCAAGCAGCTATCAAATAAGTAGCAACCTGACTCAGTGCGCCTTGGCCCCTTCACGGGCGGTGTTCCAGAACGCGCGTGCCAGCGGCGAGAGTTTGGCCACATCCAGGCAGGCCAGGCCGACCGTTCGGGGTTGCGGCGGTGACAAGGGCCGGTAAACCACGCCCTTGGGCGCATCAGGCAGCGCCAGTCGGGCAGCTACCGACACTGCCAGGCCCTGCTGCACAAATTGCAGGATGGAAATGATCTGCGTGAAGTGATACAGCACCTTGGGCAGCGCGATGTTTTTTTGCAGGATGGGCACGATGACCGGCCCGCAACCGGCCTCCGTCAGCACAAAGTCCAGCCCCGTCAGAGCAGTAACCGGCACGGCCTTGTGTTTGGCCAGTGGGTGTTTGGCCGGCAGGATGGCGACAAACTCGTCCTGCACCAGCGGCAGCACTTCAAAACGCTCGTCGGGCACGACGACAAATCCAAGCTCCACCCGCTTTTGCAGCAGCCAGTCATCCACCACTTCGTCGCTTTCCTCTTCAATGCGCACCTGCGCGCCCGGGTGGCGCTTCTTGAATGCCGCCAACAGTGGCGGCAAAAGGTTGACGGTGGACGTGGGCCCAAACGAGCCGATGCGCAGCGTGCCGGTTTTCAGCTCACGGGCGTCGCCGAGCTCCTGCGTCATGGTGGCGGCCAGGGCGGTCATTTCGCGGGCGCGCAGCAACAGCCGCTCGCCGGCATCCGTCATGGCCACGCCGGAAGCGTCACGTTGCGCGAGCTTGACGCCGAACTGCGTTTCAAGTGCACGCAGCGCATGGCTGACGGCCGATTGCGTCGTGCCCAGCCGCATGGCCGCGCGTGAAAAGCTGCGGCATTCATCGAGGGTGATCAGGACTTCAAGTTGGGCGAGTGTCATGGCCGGCTTGGAAAAGCGGTAAAACGGTAAAGCGGTGCATGGGTAATGATGAGTAAACACTCATTTGATGGTGAATTAAATAGCAGTTAATCTCATGCATCAATCTAACCGATGCCAGCCTTTTTCCCAACAAAAACCGCATGACAGCCACAGCCACATCGTCCACCGCAGCCCCCCTGCCCGGCATCGCCGCCACGGCTCCCCCGGCGGGTAAAAGCCTTCTGGGCCTGTACCTGCGCCTGACCTGCGTGCCCTTTCTCTGGGGCGGCACCTTCATTGCCGGGCGCGTCATCTCGGCCCACCTGCCGCCCGCCACGGCGGGTTTCATACGCTTTGTGTTTGCCACGCTGGCCCTGCTGGTGGCGCTGCATTTCACCGAAGGCCTGCGCGCACTCACGACACTGTCGCGCCGCCAGCTGCTGGGCACGATGGCGCTGGGCGCCACCGGTATCTTTATCTACAACCTGCTGTTCTTCACGGCGCTTTCCGTGCTGCCGGCAGGCCGCACCTCGCTCATCATTGCCCTGAACCCGGTGGTCACGCTGCTACTGGCCGCCGCATTCCTGGGCGACCGGCTTTCGCCAATGCGCTGGCTGGGCGTGGCCCTGGCGTTGCTCGGCGTGTGGATCGTCGTCACGCGCGGCGACCTTTCGCAAATCGCGCAGTCGCTCGGCAAGGGTGAGCTGTCGATGTTCGGCGCGGTGTGCGCCTGGGCGGTGTACACGCTGCTGGGACGCAAGCTGCTGCAGGGCCTGTCGCCGGTGCTGGCCACGCTCTGGGCCGCCATCTGGGGCACGCTGTTCCTGGGCCTGCTGGCCCTGCGCGACATCTCTGGTGTACATGCCGAATCATTCACCCCTGAGGTGTGGGCCGGCCTGGCGTTTCTCGGCGTGCTCGGCACCGCGGTGGCTTTTGTCTGGTACTACGAAGGCCTGCGCCAGCTGGGCGCGGCACGCACCGTGGTGTTCAACAACCTGGTGCCGGTGTTTGGCGTGCTGCTGGGTTGGCTGATTCTGGGGGAGCCCTTGAGTATCAGTTTGCTGGCTGGCGGAGGGTTGGCGATTTTTGGGGTGTTCCTGGTCAACCGCATCAAATAAGTGGGCCAGGTTTCAGGCCGACCGCCGGCCGGCCTGAAAGTGCTTACTTGCGCAGCGCGGGCGACTCGACCAGCGCCTTGACCAGCTTGGCCAGCGCGTCGTTGGAAGCGCGCACAGCAGCCAGCGAGAAATTGCTCTTGAATTCCGAGAAAGTAGCGCCGCCTTCACCGCTGACCCGTATCGTCTCGACGGGCTTGCCACCGGCATCGACAATGGTGCAAACCAGCTTGACTGTGAACTGTGTGGGTGGCCAGGTGAATGCGCCGTCGGAAGACGAATTGGTGGTGATTTCCGGCGTGATCAGCAATGCAACACCGCCAGCCTGCAGCGCCGCGAAGTCCTTGGGATTTTGAACCTTGGTCACGCTGCTGAAGGCTTCGGACAGCGCCTTGTAGAAGCCCGGTTCGATATCGCGGTACGGGAAGTAACGCACCTTGTCACCGCCGCCGCCGGGTGTTGTCACCTCCACCGAACGCAAGGCATCAGGGATGTGGTAACCCACTTTTTTTGCGATGGGCCTGGCGCCGGTGGGCAAGGTGACCGCCGCGAGGTCCGGGTTCATGGTGATGGGGTGTGCGCAGCCAAACAATACAACGCAGGCCAGCGCGGAAAAAACATAGCCAACAAATCGGTTCATGATGGATGTCCCGGCTTAGTTGCGAATGGCTTTGACGAAGTCGGGATCGGTCACCAGCGAGGCGACCAGCGACTGCACCATCAGCGGGTAGTTGTTGGCCGCCAGCGGAATGGCCACGGCGCCGGCGAAGGAGCTTTCCCACTTGCGCTCTATGCGCTTGACCTTGTCAAAGCGTACCTGCCCGTTGGCCGTCACGACGAAGCGCGCCTCTATCTGCCCGGCGTTAGTGCTCATACCGCCCGCGTCGATGTTGTTTTTGAGCAGGGTGCCGCTGATTTCAACGCCCGATTGCGGGTTGTGCAGCTTGGCCAGCTCCAGTTCCTGGCGCAGCGCCGCGGCGATGTAATCGCCATAGTTCTTGCCGACGGGTGAGGTCATGGTATTGGCGCGAAGGCTCAGCGAGGCGCCGCCTTGCAGGTCTGGCGCAACGCTGATGACGCCGGTCTTCACGGCACGCGCGCCGTCCATTTTCTTGAGCGTCTCGACGTTGTCGATGGACGGCGCATAGTTGGGTGCCGGGCCCGCGCAACCCACCAAAAACGCAGACACGGCAATACCCGTGAACAGGACAACACGCCTGAGCTGTTGAAACATGAAAAACCCCTCGTTGATTTATTGGAATGAACAGCCCTCATTGCGAGTGCCGCTGGGCATATGTTACGTCACGTAACCGCCATTCAAGCCACTCCGGGAATACCCGAAGAAAACGCCTTCAAGGCTGGCGGGGCGCCTTCACCGGCCTCTTCCAGTTAGGCAAACTAACCTGCTTGCCCCGCGCCACACTCAACGAATCCGGTGGCGTGCTTTTGGTGATGGTTGAGCCTCCGCCCACCGTGCCGCCCGCGCCTATGGTCACCGGCGCCACCAGGACGCAGTTGCTGCCGATGTGCACGTCGGCTTCAATCACCGTGCGGTGCTTGTTGGCGCCGTCGTAGTTGGCGGTGATGCTGCCAGCGCCGTAGTTCACGCGTTCGCCCACTGTCGCGTCACCCAGGTAAGCCAGGTGGTTGGCCTTGGCGCCCTTGGCCAGGGTGGCATTTTTGACTTCCACAAAATTGCCGATGTGCACCTCTGCGCCCAGCTGCGCGCCGGGCCGCAGTCGGGCAAAGGGCCCGATCAACGCGCCCTCGCCGATCTGCACACCCAGCTTCTCGCCGTCGATATGCGTAAAGGGATGGATCACGGCGCCGGCGGCAATGGTGCAGTTGGCAATCACGCAGTTGGCGCCTATGTGCACACCGTCGCCCAGCGTGACCTGTCCTTCGAACACGCAATTCACGTCAATCTCCACATCCTGGCCGCAGTGGAGCGTGCCGCGCACATCGAGCCGTGCGGGATCGGCGAGCCGCACGCCTTGCTCCATCAGTGCCGTGACCAGGCGGCTTTGGTACACGCGTTCCAGTTCGGCCAGTTGCACCGGGCTGTTCACGCCGGCCACCTGGGCTGCGTCGGTAATCTGCTGCGCCACCACGGCCACGCCATCAGCTACCGCAAACTTGACGATGTCGGTGAGGTAATACTCGCCCTGGGCATTTTGATTGTCCAGCCGGGAAAGCCAGGCGCGCAGCAGGCGCGTGGGCACGGCCATGATGCCGCTGTAAATTTCGCGGATCTCGCGCTGGGCAGGTGTCGCATCTTTATGCTCGACGATGGCGCGTACCTGGGCCGAAGTTTCGGCGCCGGCCCGCAAGGGCTCGGAGGCGTGCGCCTGCGCGCGCACGATACGGCCATAACCCGTGGGGTCGGCCATGCTGAGCGTGAGCAGTGCCAGCCGCTGGCCGTCGCACTGTGCCAGCAGGGCCTGCAGCGTGGCGGCCTGGGTCAGCGGCACATCGCCCGACAGCACCAGGGTGACGCCATCGTCGGCCAGCAGGGGAATTGCCTGCTGCACCGCATGGCCCGTACCGAGTTGTGGTTCCTGCCGCGCAAATTGCAGGCTGACCTTCGAATCCGGGGCCACTTCCTGCTGCGCAAAGCCCTGGCAGGCGGCCTCAACAGCCTCCGCGCCGTGGCCGGTAATGACGACCGCCTTGCGCGCTGACAAAGACGCAGCGCATTCGATGACATGCTGCAGCAAAGCCTTCCCGCCCAATCGGTGCAAAACCTTGGGTAAGCTGCTTTTCATCCGCGTGCCTTTGCCCGCGGCCATGATGACGACATCAACTGGGGTTGCCATGAAGTTTCCTCTGGATTTTCGAAGGACAGGATTTGAAAAGCGCGCCACCCTGGCCGGGGCAGGGCTGGTACGCAGCTTACGGATTATCGGTGTGCTTGCCGCCGTGCTGCTGGGTGCGGCGCTGCCCGGTTGCAACGTGATGATGAAACTGGCCTACAACCAGGCGCCTGAGCTGGTGTATTGGCATCTGGACGGTCATTTTGACTTCACCGACACGCAAAGCGTGCAGGTCAGGGCCGACCTGGACAGGCTGCATGCCTGGCACCGGCAAACCCAGCTGCCGGGCTATATCGACACGCTGCAAAAACTGCAGCACCAGATGCCGCAGGACATGGATACGGCAAAGGCTTGTGCGGTTTATACCGATCTGCGCCGAAAGCTGCTGGTGGTGTCGAACGAGGCGGAACCCCTCATGACAAAGCTGGCGGGCACGCTCCACGCCAGCCAGATGAAGAAGCTGCAGCAGCGTTTTGAAAAAGGCAATGCCGACTATCGCGAGGACTTTCTGGAGTCATCCAAAACCAGCCGCAAAAAACGCTACAAAGAGGCGGTGAATCGGGCCGAAATGCTTTACGGGCGGCTGGAAGAAAAACAGCTGGACATCATTGGCCGTCGGATCGATGCGTCCCACTTTGACGCCGCCGTGTCCTACCGGGAAAGGCTGCGGCGCCAGCAGGATGCCCTGCAAACCCTGCGCCCACTGGCTGACGGCCACAGCGCACCCGAGAAAACGCAGGCCGCCGTGAACGGACTGTTTGAGCGCACGCTGAACTCACCGGACGTCGCTTATCGGGACTACTTCGAACGCCTGACCCAGGACATTTGCCAGGGATTTGCAGAACTGCACAACAGCACCACGCCCGCCCAGCGCTTAAAAGCCGTGGAAAACCTTCACCGCTATGAGCGGGATTTCAAAGTCCTGCACAGCCAAAAGTCCTGACCCCGGAACCGCCCCACATACCCCCCCTTATTTACCGGGCGCTTTGGTATGGGACAAACCTTCCTGTTCAGCTTTCTTCAGCTCTGCCGCCTGCTGGGGCGAATCGGGTTTCGCCGCCTTCGCGTCGGCAGCGACATCTGCATCCTTGAGATAGGACTTGATGTTCTTCTGGTAGTCGCGGGTGGCTTCATAGCTCCCTTCGCCCATCTGACCGGCCGGGGCATCGCCCGGCTTTGACTGGCGCGGCTGAAACTCGCGTGAGCCGCTGCTTTGCTGTTGCTGGCGGTCGGAAACACGGCGCGGTTGCTGCTGCAGGCGTGCGCCGGGTGCTTGTGCGTGGTTCATGAACGTCTCCTGGGTGGTGGTCGGTGCGCGTCGCCACGGCTTTCCCTTCGCAGGAAAGGACAAATCGTGGGCAAGAGAGCCACCTTAAAACCGGATGCAGGCCGCATTTGTCATCCGCCCCATGGCCTTGTTGTCAGCGGCCGCCTACACACCTGAACCAAAGCTTAAACAGACGAAATCAGAGCAAAGGAACCTGCGCAGGCGGCGTGTCGTAGTAGTCGGCAATACGCTCCAGCGCGCGGGTATTGAGCAAGCGGAGCTGCCCATTTTCAATCTCATGCAGGCCCAGCTGGCGCAAACGCCTGAGCGTCTTGTTGGTATGCACCAGCGACAGTCCCAGCGCGTCGGCAATATGCTGCTGGTTGATGGGAAACCCTATCCAGCCTTTTTCGGCCATGCCCACGCGTTCCAGCCTGCGGTACAGGTGCATCAACAGCATCGCCACGCGTTCGGTGGCGTTGCGCCGGCCGGCCGTCAGCAGATGGTCATCGACCATACCTTCCTCTCGCGCACCCATCCACGTGATGTCGTAGCCCAGGCTGGGGTGGTTGCGAAACAGTTCCCACAGACCGTCCCGCGGGAACACACAGAGGCTTACATCCGTCACGGCCTCGATGCCGTGCATGGCGCCGTCCGCGAACTTTTGCTGCAGGCCGATGAAGTCGCCGGGCAACAGGAAATTGAGGATTTGCCGGCGGCCGTCGCTCAGGGTTTTGTACCGGAATGCCCATCCCGAATACAGCGTGAAGAGTTTGCCGTTGGGCTTTTGTTCATACAGGATGGTGCCGCCCGCCCGCACTGCAGAGGTGCCGGTGCGAAAGGCTTCGATGAACGCCAGTTCCCCATCGCTCACAGGCATGAAGGCCCCGGTCCTGCGCAGCCCGCAGGCATTGCAGTGAGGCGGACAAATCGATGACGTTGGCGCTGGAATGTTCATAAAAGGAGAATCTTAGGCGCTTTTGACTGTGTCTTTTGACATTGTGAAAAGCCGGACCGCCCGCTACATTCTGCCGCCATGACGCCAAAAAGCCCCACGTTGTATGAAGTTCTTTATGTCAGTACCCTGGCGCCCGAAGCGCCGCTCAGCGTCGTGGCGAACATTGCCGTCAAGGCCCGCCAGGCCAACGCGGAACGGGACATCACCGGGCTGCTGATTTTTGACGGCATGCGCTTTTGCCAGCAACTGGAGGGCGACCAGAAGCAGGTGCTGATGTTGCTGGAACGCATCCGCCAGGACACCCGCCACATCAACATGCAGGTTCTGCACCACGACGAGCTGGACGCCCGGCGATTTCGGCGCTTCAGCCTGGGTTACTGCACGGTCGACGACGACGACGTGCTGGAGCGGATGGAGCGGATGGACGGGCAAGTTGCGCTGGAGTCATTTGTGGGACTGCTTTCCAGGCTGGATCTCGACGCCTGAGGTTCAGCCCTGCAGCGCTTGCCACATTTCCTGGTCGCGTTCGGCTGTCCAGATACGCGGGTTCTTGATGCCGCTGGCTTCGTCAAATGCGCGGCTCACGTCAAACGGCAGGCAGTGCTCGTAAATAAACACGTGGCCGAAGATCGGGTCCATGCTTTTGCGGGTGTGGTCCATGGCGGCTTTGAGGTCCATGCCGGCGGCGGCGGCTTCTTTGCCCGCCTGGTACAGGGTTTCGACCCAGCGCTTCGTATAGTCCAGCGCCTTGTTGACGTTGGCCGCACCCTTCATGGCCTCGCCGCGGCCGGGCACGATGGCTTCGGCTTTCAGTGCGCGCAGGGCTTCCAGTGTGGCGGGCCATTCCTCCAGCTGCGCGTCGCCGGTGTAAACGCCGGCCTCGTACTCGACCAGGTCGCCTGAAAACAGCACTTTTTCTTCTTCGACCCACGCAATCGTGTCGCCGCGTGTGTGGCCGGGGCCCGGGTGCCAGACTTGCACCTTGACACCGCCCAGGTCCAGCACCAGCTTGCCGGGCACTTCGCCCTTCACCGGATTGCCGCCTTCGATGACCAAAGTCGGCCAGGTCAGGCCGGGCACGCTTTCGGCGTTGCGAAAGAGACGCGGAAAGCGCTCCATCTCGCTTTGCATGTCCTGCGCGCCGCGCTCGACGATGAGTTCGTACGTGCCCTGGCTGGCGATCACTTCCGTGGCGCCTTCCGCAAGGTAGGCACTGGCGCCCAGCACCCGGACCGCGTGATAGTGAGTCAGCAGCACATATTTGATGGGCTTGTCGCTCACGGTGCGGATGCGGGCGATCAGGTCCTGTGCCATGGCCGGGGTGGCGGTGGCGTCGCTCACCATGATGAATTTTTCGCCAATGATCACGCCGGAATTGGGGTCACCCTCGGCGGTGTAGGCCCAGCAATGTGCGCTGAGCTGCTCAAAGGTGATGACCTTGTCGGTGAGATCGGACTGCGAGGCGAAGGCTTTGGACATGCGGTTCCTGTGTTTGGGACGCTGCGCCGGCGGTTCAGTGAAGCCGGCGCCAGTTTTGGGTCATTTTACTTAAACGTAATGCGTTACGGATAGTTAAACCGATACCCTGCCCGGCGAAAACGATTTTCAAGACTGCTACTTATTTGATAGCTGCTCGCGCTCGTCCTGATTGGCCTGCGAGGCAATTTGATGCCAGAAAACGGGGCCTGCAGGCGAGGCCTGGCGGCAGGGCTCTACCCGCGGATTTCCAGCCAGGCGACCGCGCTGTCGGCCAGGGCTTCCAGGGAAGCATTCCCGGCCAGGGTCAACACACCCGGCTCGGCCGAAGGATCCTGCAGCGCCTCAAACTGGCTGGCGACCAGGCTGGGTGGGTAAAAGTGGCCCGGCCGCGCGGAGACGCGCCGCAGGGATTCAGCCTGGCTGATGGCCAGGTGCACAAACTGCAGCCCGGGCACGGCAGCTCGCAGGCTGTCGCGGTAAGCGGCCTTGAGGGCCGAGCAGGTCAGCACGACACCGGCGGGGTGGCGTGCCAGTTCCACACCCAGCTGGCGCAGCCAGTCAACGCGGTCTTCGTCCGTGAGGGGAATGCCTTGCTGCATCTTCTGGATGTTGCCGGGGGGATGGAAATCATCCCCTTCGATCAGCGGCAACACGAGCTGGTCGGCCATCAGACGCCCGACCGCCGACTTGCCGCAGCCGGCCACCCCCATGACCACCACATGGACCGGCGGCCCGGCGTGGCGCACATCGGGCGCGGAGAAGGAGTGGGTCTGGGAAGCTGGGGCCATGCCCAAATTATCGCGGCCCGCCGCGTCTTTGCGCGTCGCGCCTGCGATATCTGCCAGACGTCGGTTTTTTGAACAAAGCGACAGCCACGGCGCGCTGCGCTCGCCGCAACACAAGTCCGCCGGGTTTGGTATGGTTGCGCGATGGCCTCTTCCAGGAATGATTTTGCGACCTACTGCTGCGAGCTTTTGTCAGGCGTCGGGCCCTGCACGGCCAGGCGCATGTTTGGCGGGTTTGGCATCAGCACCTCGGGACTGACGCTGGCCCTGGTGGCCGACCTGGGCGGCGGCGAGAAGCTGTGGCTCAAGGCGGATGCGGAGACCCGCAGCCTGTATGAAGCCCATGGCTGTGAGCGGTTCACCTATGAAATGACACGAAATGGCGTCAGTGCGCCGCACAGTCTCAACTACTACGCGGCACCCGAAGAGGCGATGGAGTCGCCCGCCGTGATGCTGGAGTGGGCGCGTGTAGCGTTGGAGTGTGCGTTGAAGGCGCGTGCGGTCAAGGCGACCAAAGCGCCCAAGACAGCGAAGGCGAGGAAAACGCCAAAGGCGCCGGCAACCAAGACGGCCAAAACGGCCAAGCCCCGAACCAGGCGCCCATAAAAAAACCCGCAGCCTTGCGACTGCGGGTTAAACGGTTTTCCCGGAGTAAAACTGTTGGCTATCTGCGCTTAGACCAGGTTGGACATGGCCAGCACGTTGTAGTTGCGCGGCTGGAGCTGATTGTCCCTGTAGGCGTCAAAGTCGTGACCGGTGACGTGAGGCCGGGCGCGGGCAGTGACGAACACCAGGGCAACGGGGGTCAGCACCGCTTCAATAGCTGCGACAGCACCCATCGCCAGCCCGCGGACCAGGCGGCCCAGGGCGCTGGTGGCCAGGCCGAAGGCGGCGCGCAAGTCACCCAAAGGCTGCATCACGCCGGCACGCCAGCCGGAAGTCTCTTTCATCTCGGGCACTTCGGCGCAGGCCGTTGCCGGCTCCCAGCTGAAATAAGCGGAAGCAGCGTGACCAGCGCTGAAGGACTCCATCACCAGCGACTCACCCGCCCGCAGCGAAAGGCTTTCGCCCCGGCCGAGGAAATGGTCGCCTGCGCGGACCTGGATGTCCTGGCTGGCGGAGTCGAAGGTGGCCCAGACCCGGCCATGCGCAATTCGCAACACACCGGCCTGCGAGGCACGCAGCGTCAGCGCTCGGCCCGCGCCCAGTTTCCAGAAGCCCGCCAAGCCGGCCACATGGCCGTTGGTGGCATCGGAAGCCTGTTGCAAGAAACGATCTCCTGAGAGGTGAGCTGCGTGGTCCATGGTGTTCTCCTAAAAAGGCACAAAGTGAGTGATGAGGGTTGAATCATCTCGCCACGGGCTTGCACAGTCCAATGAAATCGCGGTAAGCTATTGATTCCATAATCGCATCAATCAATTAGGCCCGAATTGCCCTATTTGGCCTTTTTCACCCCCACACTGTCATGCTCCATTCACAAACACACCTGCGCTCCCGGCCGATTTCCGCCGGCCAGTTAAGGGCTTTTGAGGCCGTCGCCCGCCACCTCAACTTCCGCGCTGCCTCGGAAGAACTGGCCCTCACCCAGTCGGCGGTAAGCCGCCAGATCCAGGGCCTGGAAGAAGACGTGGGCGTGAGCCTTTTTCACCGCCACACCCGCGCCGTGGAGCTCACCACCGCCGGCGGCATCCTGCTGCGGGCCGTCACGCCGTCGCTGGAGCGCATCGACAACGCGGTGCGGCAGATACGCCAGACCGCCGGGCGCAAGAGCGTCTCGCTCACCACCTTTGCCTCGTTTGCCTCGATGTGGCTGATTCCCCGGCTGGAGGGCTTTCAGCGCGACAACCCCGACATCGACATCCGGATTGATGCGTCGGACGTGGCTGTTGACCTGGACATTTCAGACCTGGACCTGGCCCTGCGTTACGCCCCGGCCAGCCACATGCCGCCAGGCGCCATACGCCTTTTCGGCGAGCAGATCACGCCGGTGATCAGCCCCTGGTTGCTTAAAAGCGGGCCGCGCCTGAAGAAGCCCGACGACCTGGCGCAGTTCACCTTGATTGAGGCGGGCGACGCCCATCAGACGCACCTGGAATGGCTGACCTGGCGCCGCTGGCTGGAAGAGCACGCCAGCCCCAAGCTGGAAGCCAAGCGCTGGCTGTACTTCAACTACGCCTACCAGATGGTGCAGGCGACGCTGACGGGCCAGGGCGTGGTGCTGGCGCGGCTGCCACTGATTGCCGAAAGCCTGGCTTCAGGCGATCTGGTGGAGCCGCTGCCGCAAATGCGCATGGAGTCCCCGATGAGTTATTGGCTGATCATCGGCCCGCGCAATGTGGCCCGGCCCGAAGTGCTGGCGTTTTGCGATTGGCTCAAAAGCCAGGCCGCACTGACGCGCGAGGCGATTGGGGATGTGCCTGATCCGGACACAGTGGATTCCCTGGACTAGAAACAGGGGCCCCACGCTCCCCCACTTCGTGTGGGTCGCTGCCCCCCGAGGGGGTCGCCCGCCTGTGGCCCGGCAAAGCCGGTTCCACGGCTCATGCTGGGCTTAAGAGTTCATTGAGTACAGCGAGCGGGGCCCCATGCAAGCAGGGGCCGCGGGTTCGGCTTCGCCGGCCTCAGGCGCCGCCCCCTTGAGGGGGGAACAGGCTACACGCAGTGAGCCTGGACGGGGGTGTTTCTTATTACACATGCCGTTTCAACAAGCGCCCGGCGCGCGCCTGCACCCTGACGCTGGCCGCATCAGCAGCGCCGGCAACGTAGGCCAGTTCGCCGTTCACAAAAACTTTTTCAATGCCTTCCGACAGCGCGATGGGGTTTTCGTACGTTGCCACGTCGCGCACTCGGGCTGGGTCCAGCACCACGACATCGGCGTACCAGCCCGGCTGCAACTGGCCGCGCTGGTGCAGGCGGAAGTTGCGCGCCGACAGGCCGGTCATCTTGTAGATCGCGGTCTCCAGCGAAAGCAGCTGCTGCTCGCGCCAATAGCGCGCAAGCACCCGCGGGAAGGCACCCCACAGGCGCGGGTGCGGATGCTTGTCATGCGGCAGGCCGTCGGATCCGATCATGGAAAGCGGATGCGCAATGACGCGTCGTACATCGTCCTCGTGCATCTGGAAATAGCAGGCCCCACCGGGCTGCAGGCGGCGGCAAACCGTTTTCTGGTCGACGCCCCACTCCGCGGCAATCGACGCCAGGGTGCGGCCCATCATTTCCGGGTGCGGGGCCGACCAGCTCACCAGCACATCGATCACACCGTCGACCAGGTCTTCGCGCAGCACGGTCGAGCCGGCCACATAGGGATAGACATCCATCGCGATGTCCTGGCGCTGCGCCAGCGTGTCGATCAGCGGCAGCGTCTCATGCGTGCGGCCCCAGTTGGCCGGGCCGGCGCATTTGTGATGCGAGATCACCAGCGGCACACCAGCCTCGAAGGCGCAGCCGGCGGCCTCGTGCATGGCCTCCAGGATGTCGGCCATCTCCGAGCGCATGTGGGTGGCGTAAATGCCGCCGTACCGCGCGACGACGCGCGCCAGCGCTGTCACCTCGGCGGCCGGTGCCGGCATGGCTTCGGCATAAAAAAGGCCCGACGACAGTCCGATCGCGCCCTGGGCCATGCATTGCTCCAGCAGGGCGCACATGGCGGCCACTTCATCAGTGGTGGCTGGCCGGTTGAGGTCGCCCACGCAGGCATAGCGCAGCGTGGTGTGGCCGATCAGTGGCGCCACATTAACGGCCGGCTGCGCTTCGGCTACGGCCTGTGCGTAGGCCTCCACCGAAGGGTACTTGAACGAATTTCCGAGCAGGGTGAGGGCGCCCTGCGGCTCCTCCACCACGAAGGGCGCGACCGACAGGCCGCAGTTGCCGGTGACCACCGTGGTGATGCCCTGCGACAGCTTGGGAAACATACCGGGCGCGTTCAGCACGATGGCGTCGTCGTGGGTGTGCACGTCGATGAAGCCGGGCGCGATCACCAGGCCGCTGCAATCGTACACATCGGCGTCGGCCAGGGTCAGGCCATCCGGCAGGCCGTGCCGCAAGCCCGCGCCCATGGCCACGATCCGGTCGCCCGCCAGCAGGAGGTCGCCTGGTCGGCCAGCCGCGCTGGTACCGTCCACCAGCAGGCCGTTTTCCAGCAAGGTGGCGCGCGTCATCGTACTTTTCCCATGGTGAGCTTGGCGCCTTCGTCCCAGTCCAGCCGGGGATGGTGGTGCATGTCCACGCCGCGGGTTTCCAGCGTGCGCTGGATGTTGGCCAGCCGGTTCACGGCCTTGTCGCCCAGGCGCTGTGCCACCAGCACGGTGAGGATCTCGATCACCGTCAGGTGCGCCAGGTAAGCCTCGGGGCCCACCGGCATCACCGGGTCGGGCGCCACTTCCACGCCCAGCACGATGTCGGCCAGCGCCGCGAGCTGCGAGCCGGGCTGCGTCAGCGCGATGATGGTGGCGCCCTGCGAGCGTGCCACGTCCACCGCCTCCAGCAGCGAAGGCATGCCGCCGACGTGGGTGATGGCCATCACCACGCCGCGCGGGCCGATGGTGGCGGCCGAGATCAGCTGCAGGTGCGGGTCCAGGTAGCTGTTGGAGGCCACGCCCATGCGGTACAGCCGCGCCTGCAAGTCGGAAGCCATGAAGTTGGAGGTGACGCCGACGCCGTAGCAGTCCACCCGGGCGCCGTCGACGATGGCGTCGGCCGCCGCCTGCACTGCCTCGACATTGAGCTGGGCCTGCACGCTGTTGATCACCGTGGTGGCGCCGCGCGTCACCTTGGCGATGACCTGCCGGGTGTCGTCATCGATGCGCACGCGCCGGTTCAGTGGCGAGCCGCCCACCGCCAGCTCTTGCGCCAGCGCCAGCTTGAACTCGCGCAGCCCAGGGTAGCCCAGGTCGCGGCAGGTGCGCATGATGGTGGGGACCGAGCTGTTGGCGCGCTGGGCCAGGGTCTCGAAGGTCTCGTCCAGCACGCGCTGCGGGTCTTCCAGGATCAGGGCCAGCACGGTGCGCCGCGCGGCGGGCGCGCGGTCCATGATCTCGGCAATTTTTTCAAGAACGCGTGGGGTCATTTAAAAGCAGGTGACGATGGCGTCACACACGTTGTTTTGTTCGTCCACCACCGGCATCCAGCGCCATTTATCAAAGGTGGTGCAGGGGTGGGAGATGCCCAGCGCAACCAGGTCGCCCACGCGCAAGGCCTGGTGTTCGGGGCCACTGCCGGCCGGGGTCGCGTGGCGGAGGTAGGCGTGCTGGTCGTTCAGGCCGGCGATCTTCCAGTCGTCCGGCGCCGGCGTCATGGTGGCCTCGCCCGCTCTGCACACACCCAGGGGTACGGGAAGCTCCAGGTCGTAGGAGATGTCGCGCTTGCCTACCGCGAGGATAGCCAGGCCCGGCTCGGGGCAGGATTGCACCGCCGCCCAAACCTGCATCGCCGCGTGCAAGCCATGGCCGCAGCCCATGCGCGCGGCGACTGTATTCATGAAGCGGTGGTAGGTGCCATGGTCGTGCGTCACATAGCAGCCCGAACGCAGCAGGCCTTGCACGGGCCGGGAGAGTTTCATCTTCAGGTGTTCGGCTACAAGATCGAAGATGGCGGAGCCGCCGGCCGTGAGGAGGATTTCATCCGTTTCGAACAACTGCTGCTCGTCGCAGGCTTGGGCGATGTCGCGCACACGTTGCATCAGCGCATTGGCGTAGGCCGTGTCAGCGGCCGACTGGCCGGTGGCGCCCAGACCCTCGTAGCACTCGATGCCGACCAGCCGCGTGGCCTTGCCGCTGCGCAGGCGCTTTGCCAATGCGAGCGCCTGCTCGTGGCTGCGGCAGCCGGTGCGGCCGCCGTCCACGCCGATCTCCAGCAGCACGTCGAAAGGCTCAGCGTGCGCATTCACCGCATGCCAGGCTTCAATGAGCTCCGCCTGCGCCAGGGAGTCCACCAGAAAAGCCACGCTCAGCCCGGCATTGGCACGCTTGAGGTCGGCTATGCCCTGCAGGTCCACCGCCTGGAACACCTGGTTGGCGATCAGGCAGCGTTTCGCACCGGCCGTCACGCCCGCGCGCAGCTGCGTCACGGTGGCGAAAGTCAGGCCCCAGGCGCCGGCCTCCAGCTGGCGCCGGAACAGCTGCGGCGACATGGTGGTCTTGCCGTGCGGCGCCAGGCCGACGCCATGACTGCCGGCGAAGCCCTGCATCCACTGCAGGTTGCCGGCCAGCGCGTCGCGGCGGATCACGGCCAGCGGCAGCGGCAGGTCTCCGCGCAGCACGTTCCAGCCCTGGTCGCCGATGGCCGAACGGCGCAGCGGCGGGCTGTGGTGCGGAAAGCCCTTCCAGGAGGCGTCGAGCAGGGGGTCGAGAATGTCTTGCAATGTCATGGTGTCGTCAATGATTCAATGTCGTCTCGGATACAGGCTTTGAGGCGGCCGCCGCCCATGTCGCGCGGCTCCGGCCGCGTCTGGGCACAGGCGTCAATGGCATGCGGGCAGCGTGTGCGAAACACGCAGCCCGAAGGCGGGTTGACCGGGCTGGGCATGTCGCCTTTCAAGGGCACATGCACCATCTTGATGGTCGGGTCCGGTTTGGGCGACGCGGCCAGCAGCGCCTGGGTGTAGGGATGCAGCGGCCGGGCGAAGAGCGCCGCCGTCGGCGCCACTTCCATCACCCGGCCCAGGTACAGCACAACCACCCGGTCGCACAGGTATTCCACCACATCCAGGTCATGCGAAATGAATAGCATGGTCAGCTTCAGGCTGTCGCGCAGGTCGCACAGCAGGTTGACCACCTGCGCCTGGATGGAAACGTCCAGTGCCGAGAGCGGCTCGTCGGCCACGATGAATTCGGGCTGCACCGACAGCGCCCGCGCCACGCCGATGCGCTGCCGCTGGCCGCCGGAAAATTCGTGCGGGTAACGCGCCGCGTGCTCGGGCGGCAGCCCGACCAGCTGCAGCAGCTCGGCGATGCGCTGCGCGGTGGCTTCCTTGCCTTTGGCCAGGCCATGCACCTGCAATGCCTCGCCCAGGATATCGCGCACCCGCATCTTGGGGTTCAGGCTGGCGTACGGGTCCTGGAAGATCATCTGCAGCTTGCTGCGCAACGCGCGCATGCGGCCGCCCGAAGCCGCGCCCAGGTCTTCGCCGCGGTAGCTCACTGTGCCACCGGTACTGTCGACCAGGCGCAGCAGGGCGCGGCCGATGGTGCTCTTGCCAGAACCCGATTCGCCCACCAGGCCCAGTGTCTCGCCGGGATGGATCACGAAGGACACATCGTCCACCGCGCGCACCGGCCGCACGGAGGAGCCGAAGAATTTCTGCAGGTTGCGCACCTCGATCAAGGGCGCAGCGGCTGGCGTCTCTATGCTCATGCGGCCTCCGGCACCAGGATGCAGCGGGCGCTGCCGCCGGCTTCGTCGTTGCGCAATGCCGGCATGGCGTCGCGGCAAGCCGCGATGGCCTTGTCACAGCGCGGCTCGAAGGCGCAGCCCGGTGGCGGCGCCAGCGGGCTGGAGACCTGGCCGCGGATGGCGTAGAGCCGGCGCTTGCCGTCCGCCGTCGGCGCGTGGCCTCGCTGCTGCGCCGGCAAGCAGGCCAGCAGGCCCTGGGTATAGGGATGCTGCGGCCGTGCGAACAGGTCGTTGACGGGCGCGGCCTCCACAATGCGGCCGGCGTACATCACAGCCACATCGTCGGCATGGTGGGCCACCACGCCCAGGTTGTGGGTGATGAACAGGATGCTCATGCCGGTCTCAGCCTGCAGCCTTCGCATCAGCGCCAGGATCTGCGCCTGGATGGTTACGTCCAGCGCGGTGGTGGGTTCGTCGGCGATCAGCAGCGTCGGGTCGCAGGCCATGGCCAGCGCGATCATCACCCGCTGGCGCATGCCGCCGGAGAGCTGGTGCGGGTATTCGTGCAGGCGCTGGGCAGCCGCCGGGATCTCCACCAGTTCCAGCATGCGCAGCGCCTGGGCCAGGGCTGCCGCATGGCCCAGGCCCTTGTGCAGGCGGAGCGTCTCGGCCACCTGCTCGCCCACGGTGAAGACCGGGTTCAGGCTGGTCATCGGCTCCTGGAAGATCATCGCCACCTCGTTGCCGCGGATTGCGCGCATGCGCGGCTCGGGCAGCGTCAACAAGTCCAGTGTCTCGCCGGCGCGATTGACGAACAAGGCCTGACCGCTGACCTGCGTCGATGCCGCACGCGGCAGCAGGCGCATCAGCGTCAGGCTGGTGACCGATTTGCCCGAGCCCGATTCGCCGACGAGGGCCGTGGTCTTGCCGGCACGAATGTTGAAGCTCACGTCGGCGACGGAACGGATCAGGCCTTCGTCGGTGTCGAAGAAGGTGGAAAGGTGGCGTACTTCGAGACGGTTCACATCGATTTCCGCAGGCGCGGATCCAGCAGGTCGCGGATGCCGTCGCCGAGCAATTGGAGCGACAGCGCGGTAAGGATGATGGCCAGGCCCGGGAACAACACGATCCACAGCGCCTGGTGGGCGTATTGCTGGCTGCCGGCGACCATGGTGCCCCAGGTCGGGATTTCGGGCGGCACGCCGACACCCAGGAAAGACAGCGCGGCTTCCGCCAGGATGGCGTAGGCGAAGATGAACGAAGCCTGGACGAGGATGGGCGACATCAGGTTGGGCAGCACATGGCGCCACAGGATGCGCACGGTGGAGACCCCGACGGCGCGTGCAGCTTCCACAAAGAGCAGCTCGCGCACCACCAGCGTCGAGGCGCGCACCACCCGCGCCACGCGCGGCGTGTAGACCAGCACCAGGGCCAGCACCACGTTCAGCATCGAGGGGCCGAGGATGCCGACCAGGGCGATGGCCAGCAGGATGTCGGGGAAGGACATCATGGCGTCTACCACCCGCATGACGGGTGCGTCGAGCCGGCGAAAGAAACCTGCAACCAGGCCAAACAAGGTGCCGGCCACCACCGAACCCAGCGCCGTCAGCAACGCGATGGTCAGCGAATAGCGGCCGCCGAAGGCGATGCGGGCAAACAGGTCGCGGCCCAGTTCGTCGGTGCCGAACAGATGGCTGGAAGAGGGTTGCGCGAGGCGCTGGCTCACGGCGGTTTCATTCGGGTCCAGCCCGCTCAGGGGGCCGGCGAAGAGCGACACCAGCACCACCACGACCAGCGCGATGGCCGCAGCCAGCACGATGCGGCGGCGAAACAGCTTGCGCAGGATGAGAGGGAGTTGAGGCATATGCATCGCTTCAGTACTTCACGCGTGGGTCGACCACGGTATAGAGCAGGTCGATCGCAAAGTTGATGACCACGTAGATCGCGGCCACCACCAGCAGCGCACCCTGGATCACCGGGTAGTCGCGCCGGATCACCGCGCTCACCACCAGGTTGCCCACGCCGGGCAATCCGAACACCGTCTCGGTGACCACCGCGCCACCGATCATCAGCGCCACTGTCAGGCCGAGCACGGTGACGATGGGCACCAACGCATTGCGCAGCGCATGCTTGAGCACCACCACGTTTTCCGAAAGCCCCTTGGCCCGGGCAGTGCGCACGTAGTCCTCGCCCAGCACATCCAGCATGGAGGCGCGGGTGAAGCGGATGATCAGCGCCGAATTGAGCACGCCCAGCACCGTGGCCGGCAGCACCAGGCAGTGGATGCGGGCCGCCAGTGAGGCGCCCGGCTCGCCATAGCCCGAAACCGGAAACCAGCCCAGCGAGACCGCGAAGATCTGCATCAGCACCAGGCCGAACCAGAAGCTGGGGATGCTGGCGCCCAGCATGGCAAAACCGGTGAAGGCCTGGTCGACGGCCCTGCCGCGATACACGGCCGAAACGATGCCGCAGGGCACGCCGATCAGCGCTGCAATGACAATCGCCATCAGTGAGAGCAGGGTCGTGGGCTCGGCCCGCTCCCACAGCGCCTGGGTCACCGGGCGCTGCAGAAAGATCGATTCGCCCAGGTTACCGCGCGCCAGCTCACGGACCCACAGGCCGAACTGCACTGGCAGGGGCTTGTCCAGGCCATAGACCTTCTGCACGCGCGCGATGTCCTCGGCTGTAGCCTGGTCGCCCAGCAGCACGGCGATCGGGTCGCCCGGCGCGGCGCGCGTGAGAATGAAAACCAGCACCGCCACGATGGCCATGACCACCAGCATGCCGCCCAGCCGGGACAGGAGGTACCGTGTCATGACATTGCTCTATTCAATGATGTGAATCTTTTAACCATTCGAAGGCGCCCCACGTCGGCATCATTGCGCTCGTCGAAATGAAGCGAAATAAAAGCCGGTCAAGCCGCGGAACCGGCTTTGCCGGGCCGCTGGCGGGCGGCCCCCTCGGGGGGCAGCGCAGTACGCGAAGCGACAAGCGTGGGGGCTCAATTCTTTAGACTGGTATTCCAGAAGAACGGGTAGGTATAGGGCGTATAGCCCTGCAGCGCCGGTGCGCGCGCTGACAGACTGGCAAATTTTCCGACCTGGATGTAAGGCACCTCGTCATACACCACCTGCTGCACCTTGCCCCACAACGCACCGCGCTTGGCAGGGTTCGGCTCCTGGTTCAGCGCGGCCAGCGCCTCGGCCTTGGCGGGCGAGCTCCACCAGCCCGGCGCGCCGTCGCCCAGTTGCGGCGGCGAAAGCATGGGTTCGGGGAACAGGCCCGAATGGGTGATGTAGATGTCCCACAGCTTGGGGTCGGCGCGGCGCTGCAGCAGCGTTGCCCACTCGACCACGTTGAGCTCGGCCTTGAAGCCGGCGCGCTTGAGCTGCTCGGCCATGATCAATGCCATGTTGTAGTGAAAGTCGTACTGCCGGCTGGTCAGGATGCGCACCGGCTCACCCTTGTAGCCGGCCTGCTCGGCCTGGCTCTTGGCCTTCTTGGCATCGCGTTCGTTATACGCTGCGGTGCCGGCGGTGGAATAGAAAGGGGTGCCTTTGGGAAAATGGTTGCCTTCGGCGATGAAAAAGCGCGTGTCGCCAAAGCCCGCAGCCAGCATCTCGCCTTCGCCCAGCGCGGTCTGCACCGCCTTGCGTACAGGCTGCCGTGCCAGCGAGCCTTCCTTGGTATTGAACACCAGGTAAGGAAAGCCAAAAGAGGGCGTCATGATGGGCACGACCTTGCCGCCGGCTTTTTCCAGCCGCGGCAGCGCCTCAATCGGCAGCAGATCGGCATAATGGAACTGGCCGGCCAGCGCACCCTCCACCCGCGTGTTGGCATTGGGCACCGGTACGAAGCGCAGCTCCTCCACCACGGCCACCCGCTTGCCGCCGTAGCCGCTGGCAGCCTCATTGCGCGCGGTGTAGCCGTCGAAGCGGGTGAGCAGCACATACTGGTCGGGCTTGCGCTCCTTGAACTTGTAGGGCCCGGTGCCCACGTATTCGCGCAGCGGCTGGGCCAGCGATTCCTTGGCCATGATGGCTGCCATGCCCGACGCCATGGCCAGTTGCGAGAGCAACGGCGCATAGGCGTTCTTCAGGCTGATCTCCACACCGTGCGGGCCCTTGGCCGACAGGTCGGCCACCTGCACCGCCACCGACTTGCCACGCGGCGAGACTTCCATCCAGCGTTTCAGGCTGGCCACCACATCGTCGGCATGAAGCTCGCGCCCGCTGTGCAGCATCACGCCCTTGCGCAGTGCGATGCTGTAGAGCTTGCCGTCCGCCGAGATCTTGGGCATCGCCTCGGCCAGCATGGGCACCAAGGCCGCCTTGGCGTCGAAGGTGAACAGCGGCTCGTAGACGTGCTGCATGATGATGCAGACCAGGTCGGCCGGGGTCGACTGGATGTCCAGTGTCGGCGGCTCAGCCACCATGGCCAGGTTCAGGGCTGACTTGCCCGTCTGCGCGGCGGCCGGACCGAAGCCGGCGCCGGCCGCACCCAGGGCCAACAGGGAAGACAGGGCAGTGCGGCGGTGCATGCGAATTCCACGGATCATGACAACTCCTGATTGAAGTTAAATTTCAAAAGTGAAGATTAATTGACCTGAAGACGATCATTTTCAGGATAAACCCGAGTATTTGCACATATTCATGAAAATATATTTCATAATTTGCTACAAAAGAGACTGGAAAAAAGGAGTTCTTCATGCCTCTGGAACATTTCGGAAATCCTCCGCTGGCCTCCGACCGCCAGCCACGCCCGTTCTCACCCGCTGTACGCGCCGGTGACTTCATCTATGTCTCCGGCCAGGTGCCGGCCAATGAAAACGGCGAGATCGTGACCGGCGGAATTGAGGTGCAGACCCACCAGGTGATGAAGAACCTGCAGGCGGTGCTGGCCCTGGCCGGTTGCACGCTGGACGACGTCTGCAAGAGCACGGTATGGCTGCAGGATGCGCGTGACTTCGGCAGCTTCAACCGCATCTACATGGGCTATTTCGGTGAGAAGAAGCCGGCCCGCTCGACGACTGAGGCGCGGTTGATGGTGGATGCGCGGGTGGAGATTGATGTTGTGGCTTACAAGCCCAAGGGTTGAGGCTTGGCTTGTTCTGCCGTTGCGCTTTTTGCTGAGGGTTGCTGGCCGGGGGTTGCCCGGCGGCAAGTAACTTTCTTTTGCTTCGCCAAAAGAAAGTCACCAAAGAAAAGGCGACCCTGCTGTCTGCGTCCCTTCGCTGCGCTACGGGCAGCCTGCGGTGCTCGGTCCAGGCGGGGTCTCGCTCGAACTCGCCTTCGGCTCAGACAATCGCGATCCCTGATCCGCCTGAACCTGCGCTCCTCGGCGCAGACAGAAGGGGCTGACGGAAGCGGGGACCGAAGACAAATACCAACTCCAATACCAACAAGGACACGCCATGGCGTGTCCTTGTTTCTTCAGGTATTCGGTTGTTGGCTGTTCTGCATTCCTTCCCCCACCCCTTGTGGATGCGCCGAGGAGCGGAGGACCAGACGGATCAGGGCAAAAACTTGTTTGAGCGAAGCGAGTTGTTTTTGACCCCGGCTGGACCGAGCACCGCAGGTTGCCCGCAGCGAAGCGTAGGGACGCAGGAACCAGGGTCGCCTTTTCTTTGCTTACTTTCTTTTGGCGAAGCAAAAGAAAGTGAGTTGCATGCCGGGCAACCCCCGGCCAGCAACCCTCAGCTAAGAGCACGTAGCTGGAGCAAGACCCGCCGCCGATAAAACCTACCCCGCCAACTGCTCGCGCATCACCTCATGCCGGTGCCGGTAAGTCCCCAGCACCTCTTTGAACTGCTCACGCTGCGCACTGATGCCGGGCAGCTTTACCTTGGTCGTCTTGGCCCCCAACAGGCCTTTTTCAGTCAAGGTAACCGTGAGGACATCGCCGCCAAAACCATTTTCATAGCCAAGGTTCTGGATGTCATCCCACGAGAGTTCATCGGGCTTGCCGGGCAGCTGCAGGCCGCTGTATGTCACACCGACAGAGAGAGTGCCCTTGAGCTGAAACAGCACAGGAGGAAAGTAGCGCAGCACCAGCGCCTGCTCCATGTCATTGTCCGGCCCATAGCGGTAAGCGAGGGTACGTTCATGGTCAGCGGCAAAACCCTGCTCGTAGGCCGACCACAGTCGTTGCTCAATCTGCGGCGCGGTCTGTATGTCGTCAGCCCAGTTGCGCGATGGTGGATCAGTCACGATGGCGCCGAAGGCGTCGGGCTTGACCAGGTGACGCACGTTTTTCATGCGATCCAGCATGGCCGGATGCGAATCAAACGGATGAGGCACGCTGGCTGTTCCCATGGCCTTCACGAATTTGGTAGAGGCGGCGTAGGGTGCCAGGCCCGAGGCCACAAACTGCGCAATGCCGAGTTGCTGGCCGTGCTGCCGGTCGTGCTCGAACAGTTCACGCTCGATTTCCGACCGGTAGCTCGCGTAGGCGGTAATCTTGATCAGCGATTCCACAATGGCCTGCGGCGAAACCAGCTTCGCGGCGGCGCGGTCGGCCTTGAATTCGCGCTCGCGGCTGTCACGCATCAGCGCGAACTCAAAGATCACCCGGTACAGGTACATCAGGTGATAGACCGCCACCGTCAGGCCGCCGCCACGCATCAGGCCGAGGTAGTGGTCGTACTGCACAAGCTTGGGCCCAAGCCGGGCGCTGCTGGCGGCATCGCCACCGCGAAAATGCGCGAGCTCATGGCCCAGCACGGCATCGGCCTGGGCGCGATCCAGCAGCCGCAGCAGCGGAAGGCTGACAAACAGCGTGCGGCCGGTGAGCGCCTGGCCGGCCACGGTGAGCGGCGCTTCGGTGACAAAAAAATTGGTGTCGATGCCCGCCACGATCTGTTTGGGCGGTGCGGTCTTCAGGCGTGCGGCCAGGGCGCGGGTGTTGGCCCACAGGCCCGGCGCGTCGCCATCGCTGACCAGTTCCCCGTCAATGGTATTTCCCATGGCGGGGCGCCGCAGCAGTCCGGCAATGGCAAAGAACACCGCGACAGCCACCACAAAGCCGATCAGCGCGATCAGCTTGATGTAATACACGTGAAAGAAGAATGCCGTCACCCAAAAGGACAGCCAGACAAGCATGGTGCCCTGCACCAGCATTTGCGCCGCGCTGGCCAGGCTCAGCAGGCGCCAGCCGGTCACAAAACTCAGGTATTGGGCCTTCCGGTTCCAGAAAGCCACGGCGCCCAGCAGTAGTTCCACCAGCAAGATGGCCACACCGCCGGCAATCGTCCATTTGGCGATGACATGCGCTGCGTAAAACTGCCAGACTTCGGAGAACGGCTCGCAGAACATGTCCCTGTCCTGCACGAGGTCGGCGTTGGCGTCGGCGCATATACGGGAGACCGGGTTGTCACGGTAAAACTTCTTGGTTTGCGCCTTGCTTTCGGCGGACATGCTCGAGTCCTGGTCGACCTGCCGCTCTATCGACTGGATGATGGTGCGGTCGAGTTGCTGCTGTGCATGCCTGGCAAACAACAGGGTTGAACCCGGAACCAGAAACAGCGTCACCAGCGCGAGGGCCAGAACTTTCAGCAGGTCCTTCCTGATCCTGCTGCTGACCGTATTGCTGTCTTCTCCACTGCCTGCCATGCTCCGCTCCCTGTTTTTTTAGTCATTAACCGCTTTGCTCGAGTGGCTAATATACCGGCCCTTCTCACCCGCGAAGCCGGGAGGCTGTCGGGCGCCTGACGGTCACACCGGCCAGACCACGCCCTTGTCGTTCAGGATGGCATCGAGCGGAATGTCGTGCGGCTCGGGCTCCATGTCGGGCAGCCAGCCCTGGGTATAGCCCAGGCCCACTGTGAAAGGCCGTGGTTGCAGCGTGGCCAGCGTGCGGTCGTAAAAGCCCCCGCCATAGCCCAGCCGATAGCCCCCGGGCCCGTAACCTACGCAGGGCACGAATAGCAGAGTGGGAATAATCACCTCTGTATCTTTTGGTTTCGGAATGCCGTAGGCGTCTTCTTCCATGGGGCAGCCCGGGTACCAGGCATGGAAAGTCAATGTCTTGTGCAGCTTGTTGACCACCGGCAGACCGATCTTGCGCGGCGATCGCGCTGCTATGCTTTCAGTAGCTAGTTGCGCACGTTCCACTTGGTCCAGCGCCGGATTTGATGACGAGTCCTGGCTCAAAATGGCATCTTCCTGCCAGCGGTACAGCGCAGGCAGCGGATCGAACTCGCCCTTGATGGGCCAATACGCGCCAATCACCTCGTGCGTGGAACCTACCAGCCAGATGCGCATCACACGCTGCAGCAGGTCAGCCCGCACCAGGCGGTCAGGCATGTTCAGTCGCGCTTCCACCAGCGCCTTGCGTGTGCTTAATTTGTCCATAATGTCCCGATGCTATACAAATTTCTTAACGGCCCGGTACGTGCGGCCGCCCTGCCTGCCATTTTTTCCGCAATTGCCTCCCTGACGCTGCTCGTCCCTGCAACCGCCCAAACCACCCTTCCCGCAAGCGCCAGCGCAGCTGACAACGTGATTGTGGAGATGAGCAAGGCTTTCAAACGCGGCGACAGGGGCCGGCTGGCGCAACTGCTGCCACAGGCCCGGGGCCACGCGCTGGAGCCTTGGGCCGCATATTGGGAACTCAAGCTGCGCCTGGGCGAAGCCAGTGCACAAGAGGTGCAGGACTTTTTCGGCCGCTACGCCGGCACCTACCAGGAAGACCGCCTGCGCAACGACTGGCTGCTGCTGCTGGGCCAGCGCCGCGACTGGGCCGGCTTTGCCGCTGAATACCCCAGCTATCGGATGAACGACGACAAGGAGGTGCGTTGCTACGCGCTGCTGGTTGAACACCTCAAAAATCCGGCGGCTGATGCGCGCCTGGCCGACGAGGTGAAGAAGAACTGGTACGCACAACGCGAGGCAGACGACGGTTGCAACTCGGCCGCCGAGCGGCTGGTCGGCACCAAAAACCTCACACCGCAGGACGCGTGGATCAAGGCCCGCCTGGCCACTGAAGCCAACCGGCCCCGGGCAGCGACAGGCGCCGTGCAGATCGTTGCCCCCGATGCCGTTGGCATGGTCAATGAACTGAACGCCAGCCCCATCAGGTTCCTGGCGGGCAAACACCTCGCGCTCAGCAAGGCGCGGCGCGAAATCGTCACGCTGGCGCTGATCAAGATGGCGATCAGCGACACGGACGGAGCGGCATCCCAGATGGAAAACAAATGGGGCATGCAGCTGAACACGGAAGAGCGCAACTGGGTCTGGGGCGTGATCGGCAGGCAGGCCGCCACACGCCTGGGCGCCACACCGGCCGGTGACGCACTGCAATACTTTGCCAAGGTCACCAAGGACACCGACCTTACCGACGACATGCTGGGCTGGAAAGTCCGGGCGGCATTGCGCGCGGGCACCCAGCCCAACTGGACGCTGGTGCTGGCAGCCGTCAACGCCATGAGCGACGACGCGCGCAAGGACCCCACCTGGAGCTACTGGAAAGCGCGTGCGCTGCTGGCAACCGCGCCGCCGGACGTGGCGCCCAAAGGCCCGATCGTCGTCGCGACCACACCCGGCGTGACGCAAACCATCAGCACCGGCATCACCATTGCGCCGCAACGGGCCGAGGCCCTGGCCTTGCTGCAGTCCTTTGCGTCGACCCGTGGTTTTTACGAGCAGCTCGCGCTGGAAGAGCTGGACCAGAAAATCACGGTGCCAGCCAGGCCAGCGCCGCTGACGGCCGAGGAAAAAGAAACTGCACGGCTGAACCCGGGCTTGAACCGCGCCGCTTATGCCATCGCCATTGGCCTGCGCCCCGAAGGAACGCGCGAATGGAACTACAGCACCAACCTGCACAAGCGCGGCGGCATGGCTGACCGCGACCTGCTGGCGGCCGCCCAGTTCGCCTGCGACCGGCAGATCTGGGACCGCTGCATCAACACCAGTGAGCGCACCAAGGGCGAGATCGACTTCGAACAGCGCTTCCCGATGCCGTTTCGCGAAACGGTGACCAAACGCAGCCAGTCCATCAATCTGGACCCGGCCTATGTGTATGGCCTGATCCGCCAGGAAAGCCGCTTCATCATGGATGCCCGCTCCGGCGTGGGCGCTTCCGGCCTGATGCAGGTCATGCCGGCGACGGCACGCTGGACGGCCAAAAAAATCGGTCTGGAAGGTTTCACGCAAGAGCAGCTCAACGACCGCGACACCAACATCGCGATCGGCACGGCCTACCTCAAGTTCGCACTGGATGACTTCAACGGCTCCATGCCCATGGCCGCGGCAGCCTACAACGCCGGGCCCGGCCGTCCGCGCACCTGGCGCAACGGCCCGGTGCTGGACGCGGCGATCTGGGCCGAAAGCATTCCTTTCAGCGAGACGCGCGACTACGTGAAAAAAGTGCTGTCCAACACCACCAACTACGCGGCCATCCTGACGGGGCGGCCGCAGTCACTGAAAGCAAGGTTGAGCACTGTGGGGCCGCGCGATGCGGCGCAGCCCGAGCCTTACAAGGACTTACCTTAGGCCTCAGGCAGGATAGACCGCGCCGAGAACGCGAAGGCCGCGCGCGCCCGTCACGCTGGGCAGATTGCCCGGTCGACCCAGCACCAGCTGCCGCGCCAGCCACGCAAACGCCGCCGCTTCTACCTGCAACGGCGGCAGGCCGTGCTGGTCGGAAGTGCTGACGTGCAGCGAGGGCAGGCCGGCCTGCAGGCGCGCCAGCAGGTGGTTGTTGAAAGCGCCGCCGCCGCAGACGATCAGCGACTCGCTGCCTTTGCCGTAACCATCGACGCCCAAGATGCAGGCCCTGGCGGTGAACTCGGTCAGGGTGTTCTGGATGTCCTCAGGCCGCTCGCCGGCAAAGGGCTGGAGCTTGCTTGCCAGCCAGTCCAGACTGAACAGGTCGCGGCCCGTGCTCTTGGGAATCGGCTGCGAAAAATAGGGCTCGGCCAGCAGGCTGTCCAGCAATGCGGGCAGCGGCTTGCCGCTGGCCGCCCAGGCGCCGCCGGCGTCATAGGGCTGGCCGGTATGCTGCCGGCACCAGGCATCCATCAGCGCATTGCCCGGCCCGCAGTCAAATCCCAGCACCGGCGAGGCCGCCGCTTTCGGCAGCACACTGAGGTTGGAAATACCGCCCAGGTTGAGCACGCACACTGCGGTGTCTTCACGGCCGAAGACACCCTGGTGAAAAGCCGGCACCAGCGGCGCGCCTTGTCCGCCCGCGGCCACGTCGCGACTGCGGAAATCGGCCGCGACGGTGATGCCCGTGAGCTCTGCCAGCAGGGCCGGGTTGTTGAGCTGCTGCGTATAGCCCGCGCCGGCAGGCTCGTTTGACGTTCTTTGCGGCTGGTGCCGCACGGTCTGGCCGTGCGCGCCTATGGCTTTGATGTCTAGCGGCGAGATATCCTGGGTTGCCGCCTGGGTCAGCAGCGCGGCGACGACCTTGGCATAGACCGCAGCGACCTGGTTGCCGGCGAGGGCGGCGCGGTGCAGTTCGTTGTGGGTGGGTGTATTGAGCGCCAGAAGTTCGGCGTGAAAGGCATCGCTGAATGGCTCGGTCGCGGCGGCGAGCACGCGCGGCTTGTCGCCCTCAAACGCCACCAGGACGCCGTCGGCGCCGTCAAGCGAGGTGCCTGACATCAGGCCAATGTAGAGATCAAGCATTCTGACTATTCTGCCGCAGTAAGTTCCCTACCAGCAGGGGCCGCGGAACCGGCTTTGCCGGGCCGCAGGCGCAGCGGCCCCCCTCGGGGGGCAGGAAGCTACACGAAGTGAGCGACCGTGGGGGCCATTTATTCAGCCCGGGTTTGGGTGATCGTCGCAGCCGCGAGCAACTGCGTCTTCACGCCGGCTGCACGCTCCCTGAACAGCGGCATGGAGGCCGCAGCGACGGGGATGGTCTCGCTTTGCTTGGCGATCATCATCGGGTCCTGGTGCACGCCGTTGACACGGAACTCGAAATGCAGGTGTGGGCCGGTGGCCCAGCCGGTGGAGCCGACGAGACCGATGGTCTGGCCCTGGCTGACGTTCTGGCCGCGCTGCACCATGATTTTGCTCAGGTGGGCATAAACAGTTTCATGACCGTTGCGGTGGCGAACGAACACCACGTTGCCGTAACCGTTTTGGACACCCGAAAACTCCACCACGCCATCGCCGACGGTACGTGCAGGTGTTCCCGTAGCCGCTGCGAAGTCGGTGCCCAGGTGGGCGCGCCATTTTTGCAGGATGGGGTGAAAACGCATCGAAAAGCCGCTGCTGATACGCGAGAACTCGACGGGCGAGCTCAGGTAGGCGCGGCGCAGGCTCTGGCCGTCGAGGGTGTAGTAGCCGCCCCTGTTGGCAGCACCCGCGGCGTCCACGCCCGGAGGCTGGAACCACATGGCCTGGTAGGCCTTGCCGGCGTTGACAAACTCGGCCGACAGCACGCGACCGGTGCGCAGCGGCTCGCCGTCGGCTTCCAGGCTTTCATAGACCACGTTGAAGCGGTCGCCCTTGCGCAGTGCGCGGCGGAAATCGATATCACTGGAGAAAATTTCGGCGATCTGCACCGCCACGCCATCGGGGATGCGGGCGTCGTCGGTAGCGGCGAACAGCGAGGTCTGGATGCTGCCGCTGGACAAGCGCGCAGTAGCCACATACGGGGCGGTTTCAATGCGCGAGCTGAAGCCGGCAGCGCCGCGCTCGACCACCAGGCGCTTGAACATCGTTTCGTCGTCAGTGGGCCAGCGCATGCTGAGCTTGAGCAGTTGCTGGCTGTCGCTGGCTTCAGCGGTTACGTTCTTTCCGGCCCGGCCCGACAGCAGCAGGCGCGCATTGGCGTCGCTGCGCAAAAAGGCGGCAGCGGCGCTGTCGTCGATGTTCAGGCGCTTGAGCAGGGTGTCGGCGGTATCGCTGCTGCGGGTGCTTTCGGTGCGGAACAGCTTGAAACGGAAATCGGTGAGGGAATCGGTCTGTATCTGCGTGGGCAAAGGCTCGACCGCTTCGAGTATCTGGCGGACCGGCAGGTTGGCCGCATCGGGTGCCAGGGGCGCAACGCCGAATGCGGTGACGCCTGTGCCCAGCAGCAGCGCTGCAAGGCTGGCGGTGACCCGTTTGGGATGGCGACGGAGGCTGTCGGCGATGGGCAGCAGTATCTGGGAGGGAGATGGCAGTGGCAAAGCAGTATTCCCAACAAAAGTGCATCGGGCGCTGCGCGAGCACCGGACTGCTGTATAAAAGGTGGAGAGCTTTGGCGGCCAGCCCTGGATGCAGGGGTGGGGCCGGAGCCATCCGGTTATGAGTTTCCTGATCAGCAAATTGCAGGCCAACTAAAATGGCTCCGCCGCTGCAGGAGAGCCGCCAGTATATCTGTCGGACAATTCCCCGACATGTGAAAAACCCTTATGAATCAAGAGCTTGTTACAAAATTCCCCGTCACCGACCGCGTCAGGGAGGCCTTGGCCGTGTCCCTGCGCGGCTGCGATGAGCTGATCCCGGAAAACGATTGGATACAAAAACTGGCCAAATCGGAGGCCACGGGCGTCCCGCTGCGCATCAAACTGGGGCTGGACCCCACGGCGCCTGACATTCATGTCGGACATACCGTGGTACTGAACAAAATGCGTCAGCTCCAGGATCTGGGCCATACAGTCATTTTTCTTATAGGCGACTTCACCAGCCTGATCGGCGACCCGTCCGGGCGCAACACCACACGGCCCCCGCTCACGCCCGAGCAGATCAAGGTCAATGCCGAAACTTACCGGGCGCAGGCCGACAAGATCCTGGACCCCGCCAAAACCGAGCTTCGCTACAACAGCGAGTGGAGCGAACCGCTGGGCGCCACCGGCATGATCAAGCTGGCTTCGCACTACACCGTGGCCCGCATGATGGAGCGCAACGACTTCAACGACCGTTTCAAGGCCGGCACGCCCATCAGCGTGCACGAGTTTCTGTACCCACTGATGCAGGGCTACGACTCGGTCGCGCTCAGGAGCGACCTCGAGCTCGGCGGCACCGACCAGAAATTCAACCTGCTGATGGGCCGGCACCTGCAGCAGGAATACGGCCAGGAGCCGCAGTGCATTTTGACCATGCCGCTGCTCGAGGGCCTGGACGGCATCGAGAAGATGTCCAAGAGCAAGAACAACTACATCGGCATCAGCGAGGACGCCAACACCATGTTCGCCAAGGTGCTGTCGATCTCCGACGTGCTGATGTGGAAGTGGTACACGCTGCTGTCGTTCAAGAGTGAAGCCGACATCGCGGCGTTGAAGGCCGAAGTGGATAGCGGGCGCAACCCCAAGGACGCCAAGGTGGCGCTGGCCAAGGAAATCACCGCGCGCTTTCACTCGGCCGCTGCGGCCGATGCCGCCGAGCAGGACTTCATCAACCGCAGCAAGGGCGGCGTGCCCGACGAGATTCCCGAGGTGTCGCTGTCAGGCGCACCGATGGGCATTGGTGCGCTGCTCAAGGCGGCCGGCCTCGCGCCCTCGGGCAGCGAAGCCACGCGCCTTATTGAGGGCGGCGGCGTGCGGATTGACTCCAGCGTGGTGAGCGACAAGGCGCTCAAGCTGGACACCGGAACGTATGTGGTGCAGGTGGGCAAACGCAAGTTTGCCAGGGTCACGCTGGCCTGAACTTCGGCACGGGGCGCTTTCCGCAAACCCGCGGACGGCGACCGAGCGCTACAGTTTTAATAGCTGCTTGCGCTCGTTCCTATTGGGCTGCAGGGTAATTTCACTTGAATTCTGGCGATTTCCCTAGCGAACCTCGATGGCCACGCGCCGATTGCGCGGTTCTTCCACTTCGTCAGCGGTAGGCACCGCCAGGTCGCGCTCGCCCCGGCCCGCCGCTTCGATGCGCTCCGCCGGAAACTGGCGGTCGATCAATATCTGGCGCACCTGCTGCGCCCGCTGGGCCGACAGCACGTCGTTGCTGGCGCCGGCGCCCACGGTGTCGGTATGGCCGGTGATCACGATGTCGCCGCCGCTTCGGGCCAGCGCATCGGCGAGCACGTCTTCCATGATTTTCTGCGACTCGGCCGTCAGCACCGTGCCGCCCGCATCAAAGTACACGGTGTAGCGCTTGCCCCTGGGCGGCGCCATGTCGAACAACGCGGCGTTATCGGCGCGCACCTTGGCCGGATCGGCCTGGTCCACCTTGGGGACACCGGTCGCACCCAGCGCTGCCGTGGCACGCTGGAAAGGCGCAGACAGCACGGCTTCGCCGCCGCTGCCTTCGCGGGCGCGCACCACCACGGCAGACGGCGTTCCGTCTTCCTGCGGCAGCAGCACAACACGGGTGCCGGTGGAACAAGCCGCCAGCAGCGTGCTCAGGAGAATGGCGGAGAGAAGGGGGAAATGGATTCTCATGGCTGTGGGTCCGCCTGGACGATGAAGTCGGTGCCGCGAATGCCGATGAAAGCGGTCTTGGTCTCGATGCGCACGGTCTCGGGGTGGGCTTTGCCCACCAGGCCGCTCATCATGCGCAGCGAACCCTGCAGCAGGGAAAGCAGCAGGCCGCCCTCTTGGGTGGTGGCATCAAAGCTGAAACCCTTGATGTCCAGTTGCGAAGCCGGGCCCACCACCACCGTGGTGCCGTCGCGCAGTACCAGGCTGGCGGCGGAGTCGGCGCCGGTGACGATGCGGCCGGCGGGCAATACAGGGTCTCCGGCCTTTGCCGGCCGCGCTGCGCCGCCGGCCTCCAGCAGCTTGACATCACCGCGCAGGGTTTTCAGAAAGCCGGCCTGCCCGGGGGCGAGTGGAGGTGGGGGCAAGGGTACAGAAGCGGTTGGGGCCGATGCCTCGGCTGGCGCGGCTGCCGGCGTAGCCGGAACGACCGCGGCAGGTTCCGGCTGGGTTTGTGCGGTGGCCTGCACGGCTGCAAGCATCAGTCCGGCCAAGGCTGTCAGATAGCGATGTTTCATGAAGACCTCTTTGGGCGGATTATCCATTACCTTTGGTTACGATTCGCCGGGCAAGTCTTACCACCCCGCCACCCTTCTCCGGTTTGTTACCCGGCATGCCCCCATACCTCACAATGCACAGATGAATTTTCCCGCCTGGCAGTCCCTGACGCCGCAACGGCTGCTGCGCGCTTCCGTCGCAGTGGCCGCAGTCACCATCGTCCTCAAGACGGCGGCCTGGTACATCACGGATTCGGTCGGCCTGCTGTCTGATGCCATGGAGTCTTTCGTCAACCTGGCCAGCGCCCTCTTTGGCCTGGCCATGGTCACGATCGCACAGCGCCCGGCCGACGACGACCACCCTTATGGCCACCACAAGGCCGAGTATTTTTCGTCCGGCTTCGAGGGCGCACTGATCGTCGGTGCGGCTGTGGCCATCATCTGGGCTGCCGCGCACCGCGTGCTGGACCCGCGGCCGCTGCAGCAGCTGGGCTGGGGTCTGGCCTTGTCCATCGGTAGCTCGGCGCTCAACGGCCTGCTGGCCTGGGTGATGTTCCGCGCGGCCCGGCAGCATCGGTCCATCGCGCTTGAGGCCGACGCCCGGCACCTGGTGACCGACGTCTGGACCTCCGTTGGTGTGGTGGTCGGCATAGGTGCTGTCATGTTGACCGGCTGGCTGTGGCTGGACGCCGTGGTGGCGATCGGCGTGGCCCTGAATATCTTGTGGGAGGGAGGCCGGCTGGTCTGGCGCTCGTCGCAAGGCCTGATGGACGAGGCGGTAGAGCCCGAGGTGCTGGCCGAGATCCAGAAAACGCTCGCTGGCTTCAGCCACCCCACCATCCGCTTTGACCACCTGAGCACGCGCCGCGCCGGCCAGCGGCGCTTTGTCGATATGCACATGCACATGCCGGCCAGCTGGTCGCTGGGCCGCGCAGCGGCCGTGCGCACCAGCGTTGAACAGGCGCTGATGAGCGCCGTGCCCGGCCTGCGCGCCAGCATCCAGCTGCTGCCCAGCGACGTGGAAGCCCATTTCGACGATGAGGCCGACCTGATCTGACGGCCTGCCGCCCTCTTCCGGCCACCGATAATTTCCCCGAACTTCCGACCTTCTACCCATGAGTCCAGGAGCCCTGATGAAACGAACCCCTCTTGCGCTTGCCGCCCGCGTCCTTGCCTGCGCACTGCTCAGCGCCGCCGCGCAGGCGGCGGAGCTCCAGGTGCTGAGCGCCGGTGCCATCGAGCCCGGCCTCAAGGCGGCCGCGGCCGCTTTTGAAAAGCAGACCGGCCACACCGCCAAAATCACCTTCAACACCGCACCCGAACTGAAAAAGCGCATGGACAGCAATCCGGCGTTTGACGTGGTGATTGCACCGCCCGCCGTCATCGGCGAATTTGCCGCGGCCAGCAAGCTGGCGGAAACACGCGCCAACGTCGGCCGTGTCGGCATGGGCGTGGCTGTGCGCGAAGGCGCGCCCGTGCCTGACATCGCCAATGCCGAGGCACTCAAACGCTCGGTGCTGGCCGCCGACTCGCTGGTGTTCAACCGCGCATCCACCGGCTTGTACCTGGAAGGCCTTCTCAAGAAGATGGATGTGTATGTGCAGGTGGAAGGCAGAACCACACGTTACCCCGACGGCGCCTCGGTGATGGAGCACGTGCTCAAGGGCAAGGGGCGCGAGATCGGCTTCGGTGCGATGACCGAGATTCTTCTGTACAAGGACAAGGGCCTGAAGTTCGTCGGCCCGGTGCCGGCCGAGGTGCAGAACTACACGTCGTACACCGCCGCGCCGCTGGCTTCCGGCAAACAGCAGGACGTGGCCCAGCAGTTCGTCAGTTTCCTGGCCGGCCCGGTCGGCAAGCCGCTGTTTGTGGCTGCCGGCGTGACCGACTGATGAAGGCGGTGCTGCAGCGCGTGGCCGAAGCCCGCGTGGTGATTGCCGGCGAAACCGTCGGCCAGATTGGCGGCGGGCTGCTGGTGCTGGTGTGTGCCGAGCGCGGCGACGCTGAAGCGCAGGCCGACAAGCTGCTGGCCAAGATATTGAAGCTGCGCATCTTCTCGGACGAAGCCGGAAAAATGAACCTCAGCGTGCAGGACGTCAAAGGCGGCCTGCTCATCGTGAGCCAGTTCACACTGGCGGCCGACGCCTCGGGCGGCAACCGGCCCAGCTTCACCGGTGCGGCCCCGCCTGACGAAGGGCGCCGGCTGTACGACTACTTTGTGGCCCAGGCCCGCAGCCTGCACCCGCAAGTCGAAACCGGGCAATTCGCAGCCGACATGCAGGTGCACCTGGTCAATGACGGGCCGGTGACCATTCCCCTGCAGGTTGCGCCGGGCACGTGAACTCGCTATCAATTCAATAGCTCTTTGCGCCCGTCCTTATTGGGCTTCAGCCAAAAAACCCTTGAATCTCAGCGGTAAGGGTTTTGGATGCCCAGGCCGGCCAGGATCTCGATTTCACGCGCTTCCATGGCTTCGGCATCGGCTTCGCCGCTCTCGTGGTCCCAGCCCTGCGCGTGCAGCGTGCCGTGTACCAGCAGATGGGCGTAGTGGGCCTGCAAGGTCTTCTTGTTCTCTTTCGCCTCTTTGGCCACCACCGGCGCGCACAGCACCAGGTCGGCCGTGACCACCGGCTCCTGGGTGTAGTCGAAGGTCAGCACGTTGGTGGCGTAGTCGCGCTGGCGGTAGTCCCGGTTCAGCGCCTGGCCTTCTTCGGCGTCGACGATGCGCACGGTGATCTCGCCGTCATGCGCGAGCGCGTGGCGGATCCAGCGGCCCACACTGTGGCGCGGCAGGGCGGCGCGGTGGCGGGCGGCGTCTTTCAGGTCGCCGAACTGCAAGGACAGGCTCAGGTTTTTAAGAGCCATTTCGGCTCCTGGCGCTTGTGCGACGTGCGGGAGCAGCTATCGAATCTGTAGCAATTTCTGCTGCGATGCCGGGCCGCGTCTTGTCGTACGCATCCACAATGCGGGCCACCAGCGGGTGGCGTACCACGTCGGCACTCGTCAGGCGTGTGATCGCAATGCCTTTCACGCGCTTGAGCACGCGCTCCGCGTCCACCAGGCCGCTCAGCTGCGTGCGCGGCAAATCGACCTGACTGATGTCGCCTGTCACCACGGCCTTGCTGCCAAAGCCGATACGCGTCAAAAACATCTTCATCTGCTCGGGCGTGGTGTTTTGCGCTTCGTCGAGGATGACAAACGCGTGGTTCAGTGTGCGGCCGCGCATGAAAGCCAGCGGTGCGATTTCGATCTGCTGGCGCTCAAAGGCCTTTTGCACGCGCTCAAAGCCCATCAGCTCATGCAGCGCGTCGTACAGCGGACGCAGGTAAGGGTCCACCTTCTGGCTCAAGTCGCCCGGCAGGAAACCCAGGCGCTCGCCGGCTTCGACCGCCGGGCGGGTCAGCACGATGCGCTGCACCGTGCTGCGCTCCAGCGCATCCACCGCGCACGCCACGGCGAGGTAGGTCTTGCCGGTGCCGGCCGGGCCGATACCGAAAGTGATGTCGTGGGTGGCGATGTTTTCCAGGTAGGTGCCCTGGTTGGTGGTGCGGGCACGCAGGTCGGCGCGGCGGGTCGACAGCGCCATGGCGCCGTCGGGTGCGATGCTGAGCGCGGTGTCGCCGGCCAGCATCAGCTGCACGGTTTCGGGCTCTATGGGGCGCTGGGCGATTTCGTACAGGGCCTGCAGCACCTCCAGCGCCTGGTTGGCCTTCACCTTGGTGCCGTCGATCTTGAACTGCTCGAAGCGGTGGGCAATCGTGACGTCCAGCGCCACCTCGATGGTGCGGATGTGGCTGTCCATGGGTCCGCACAGATGGCCCATACGGGTGTTGTTCGGCGGCGTGAAGGTGTGACGAAGAATCAAGGCAGTGTGTTTCCTGAAAAACCGGGTAGAAGCGAAAAAACACAATTGTCCGCCCAAACGCACGCCTGCGTCTGACTGATAAGATTTGCCCATGATCGGAAGACTCTCAGGCCAGCTGGCCGAAAAAAATCCCCCGGAAATCCTGGTGGACTGCAACGGCGTCGGCTATGAAGTGCTGGTACCCATGAGCACCTTCTATAACCTGCCCGGCCTGGGCGAAAAAGTCAGCCTGCTGACGCACTTTGTGGTGCGCGAAGACGCGCAGATCCTCTACGGTTTCGGCAGCGCCACCGAACGCGCCGCCTTCCGCCAGCTCATCAAGATTTCCGGCGTAGGCCCACGCACCGCGCTCAGCGTGCTCAGCGGCATGAGCGTTGAAGAGCTGTCGCAAGCCGTCACCCAGCAAGAAGCCGGCCGCATCATCAAGGTGCCCGGCATCGGCAAAAAGACTGCCGAGCGCCTGCTGCTTGAACTCAAGGGAAAACTGGGCGCCGACATCGGTATTCAGGTCAGCGTCGCCAACGATGCCCAGTCCGATATCCTGCAGGCTCTGGTGGCGCTGGGCTACAGTGACCGCGATGCTGCGCTGGCACTGAAGGCATTACCCAAGGATATTGGCGTGAGCGACGGCATCAAGCTGGCGTTGAAGGCGCTGGCTAAGTAGACCTTCCAGCATGACCATACAAACAGACGACTTTTCCCCCGGCGACTTCCCGCCCGCCAAACGCGTCATGTCGGCAGCCCCGGCCTCGCCGGGCGAGGAGGCGATCGAGCGCGCGTTGCGCCCCAAGCTATTTGACGAGTACGTCGGCCAGACCAAGGTGCGCGACCAGCTTGAGATCTTCATCGGCGCGGCCAAAAAACGCAGCGAGGCGCTGGACCACGTGCTGCTCTTTGGCCCGCCCGGTCTGGGCAAGACCACGCTGTCCCACATCATTGCGCACGAACTCGGTGTGAACCTGCGACAGACCTCGGGCCCGGTGCTGGAAAAACCGAAGGACCTGGCGGCGCTGCTGACCAACCTTGAAAAGAACGACGTCCTCTTCATCGACGAAATCCACCGCCTGAGCCCGGTGGTCGAAGAAATCCTCTACCCCGCGCTGGAGGACTACCAGATCGACATCATGATCGGCGAAGGCCCGGCGGCACGCAGCATCAAGCTCGACCTGCAGCCCTTCACGCTGGTGGGCGCCACCACGCGCGCCGGCATGCTGACCAACCCGCTGCGCGACCGCTTCGGCATCGTCGCGAGGCTGGAGTTTTATACGCCCGACGAACTCGCACGCATCGTGCGGCGCAGCGCCAAGTTGCTCAATGCGCCCATGGACGAAGAAGGCGGTTTTGAAATTGCCCGCCGTTCACGCGGCACGCCGCGTATTGCCAACCGCCTGCTGCGCCGCGTGCGCGACTATGCCGACGTGAAGGGCACCGGCCACATCTCGCTGGACATCGCCAACAAGGCGCTTGCCATGCTCGACGTGGATCCGCAGGGCTTTGACGTGATGGACAGAAAGCTGCTGGAGGCCGTCATCCACCGCTTCGACGGCGGCCCGGTGGGCCTGGACAACATCGCCGCCAGCATCGGCGAGGAGCGCGACACGATCGAAGACGTGATCGAACCCTATTTGATCCAGCAGGGCTATCTGCAGCGCACACCGCGCGGACGCATCGCCACGCTGGCCGCCTACCGCCACCTGGGCGTGACGCCGCCGGCCAGCGGCAATGACATGTTCACGTGAAGGGAAGCTGCATGTGCGGGAACCTGCACCATTCAGCAGCTGCCCTGACGCTGACCGGCCTGGCCTTTGTACTGGCCGGCTGCGCCGGCCCGGCCCCCACGCCGCGCACGCCCAATCCAGCCGTGCCTCTCGCTTCCACGTCCAGCCTGCCGGAATTCCCCGAACTGTTCCGGCAGATGGGAAAACTCTACGCTGATCATCCGCAGGCGCCGCAGATGCAGGACGGCGACGGTATGGGGCAAAAAATTTCCATCGCACGCGTGCGCAAGCCCGGTGCGCTGGACGCGTTGCAGACTTACCGCGCGCAGGGAGTCCATGGCCGGGTTGTAGTGATCTCGCTGCTGGATGCTGAAGGCCGGTTGCTCGATGCGCGTGTGCTGTCGTCCACGCATGCCGAGCTCAATGAGGCGGTGCTGCAGTCGGCACGCGAGGCGGAGTACCGGGGCGGGCGCATCAATGGTGCGCCGTCACCGATGTACGCTATTTACGGCGTGAACTTCTAGGCGCGCTGTTTTACGCGCAGGGGAGTCAGGTCAATGCGCCGCGCGCGTCGACCTGGTATATGCGCTGCACCGTACCGTGGCGCAGGCCACCGGCCACGCCGATCATGGCGTCGTGCAAATTCACGGTAGGGTCGCAGTGGCCGGGAATCAGCCACAGCATGCTGCCCAGGCCGGGCAGGCGCTTGCTGTCGCCGGCGGGCCGCAAAATGCCATGCTCATCACCGCCGTTGAAATAGGCCAGCTCGCTTTCGCTGTCAAAGGCATGCACCAGCGGCAGGCCGGAATCAATGGCGTGGCTTTTATGGCCGGCGTCGCACACCGCATGGCTGCCGTGCGTGCTGACAACCTGCGTTTTGACGAACAGCGCATGTTCGAACTGCGGCTGCGACGGGTCCCGTTCGTTTTGGGCGTAGTCGGCGTCCATGAACATGAAGGAGCCGGCCTGCAGTTCGCCGTAGACGCCGCTGGCAGCTTCCAGCATCAGGCTGCCGGTGCCGGCCCCCGTGACCAGGTCTACCGTGATGCCCTGGGCTTCGATCAGTTTGCGCGTCAGGAGCACGGCCTCCACCGCCCTGGCGATGGCGTCGCGCCTTTCCTGGGCGCTGCGCATGTGCTGGGCCTTGCCGTGGTAGGCCTGCAAGCCGGCAAAACGCAGCGCGGGGTGTTTGCGGATTTCCAGTACCAGCGTGACGGCGGCGGCGCCGGGCTCGACACCGCAGCGGCCCTGGCCAACGTCAATTTCCACAAACACGTCGATCACGGTGGCGCCCGTGCTCTTTTTGTTGATGCGGGCCTCCGTCATGGCCTGCGCCAGGCGGATGACGCCTTCGGTGCTGTCCACCGCAATGGCAAGGTGCCCACCCTGGGCCGCGACTTTTTGCGTGAGCGCCGCCACACGGGCCAGCTTGCCCGGGGCGATCACTTCATTGCTGATGTAGACGTTGTACACACCGCCGGCCACCATGATTTCGGCTTCGGACGTTTTTTGCACGCACACGCCAATGGCGCCGGCCCGCATCTGCGCCTTGGCCAGCGCGACGCTTTTGTGCAGCTTGGCATGGGGACGCCAACGAACGTTGTGCTTCTTGGCAAATTCGGCCATGCGCGCGAGGTTGCGCTTCATCGCATCCAGGTCGATGACCAGGGCGGGGGTATCGATGTCGTTGACCGGTTTGCCGATCAGTTCGGCCAGATGGGATGGCAGGGTGCTCATGGATACGTAGAAGTTTATCTGTGCCTATTGTGCGCCGACACCGGAACCGGCCTCGCCGCCGGCAAATCCGTCATCCAGCGCAATGCCGTCCAGGTGCTGGGTGTCGGCCCAGCCTACCAGCGAAAAACCCTGGGGCGTCCAGAGCAAGCGGTTGATGGCCGTGTTGCCCAGCGCCCAGGTGCGTGGGGCCTGGATGTCCAGCCGCGTGGCGGCGCGGTACAGCACGTCCATCACCCCGCCGTGGCCCACCATGGCGATCAGTTCGCCCGGGTGCGCGGCCGCCAGACGCTCGGCGGTGGCCACCACCCGGCTGCGCAAATCCAGCAGCGACTCGCCGCCGGCAGGCGCAAACTCCGGATCCCGCTTGCGCCATCGCATCGACTGCTCGGGCAGCAGGGCCTCGATCTCCGAAAAGGTTTTCCCTTCAAAGTCGCCGAAGCCGCGCTCCCGCAGGCCTTCCTCACGCGTCACCTCGATGCCCAGTGCACGGCCCAGGTACTCCGCGGTTTCCCAGGCGCGTGTCAGATCGCTGGCGTAGATGGCGGTGATGGGTTCCTCGGCCAGCGCGAGCGCCATGCGCTCAGCCTGCCGGCGTCCAATGTCATTGAGGGGAATGTCCAGGTGGCCCTGGATTCGGGTATCCACATTCCAGGTGGTCTCACCATGCCGTATGGCAATAACGCGCGTTGATTCCATTCTTATCGTGGGATCTCGACGTTAATGCGTCTTGTCCCCGGCGGGGGTTGCGGAAAGCCCCGCAAGGCCGAGTCAAGCATGGCGGGCAGCACGGCCGGCGTGTCCGACCAGACGCCGTCGTGCAAGGCCCGCGTTTCATAGGCGACCTGGTTGGTGCGAAGGTCGCGCATCACGATGCTCAGCTCGCGCTTGAAATAGGTCGGCTCCGAGATTCCGCCGCCGATTGGGAACGACAGGCCGACCCCGACGCCGCGGCTGCCGCCGCCCATGAACACACCGCTTCCAAACCCAAAACCGCCGTAGGGACTGTAGCCATAGGGGCCGCGGTCGATGATCTGGGTGTTGGCCACAATCTGCACGCTGTAGCGTGCGGCGGGCGGATTGAGCTCCATTCCCACCTTGGCCAGGGCGCTGCGCGCCATGCCCTCGAGGGCCTCCTGCGGCGAACCCGGGGCCTGCTGGGAGGGCAGGCGCTCAAAGCGGTAAGGTGTGCCCGGCGCCGGCGGCGCGCCGTTCCAGTTGTAGAAGGCAGTGACATCACTGTCGACCAGGCGCACGGTGGAACAACCCGCCATGACAAAAGCCATGGCAGCCATGAAGAAAATCGCGAACGCACGTTTCATGAGACCTCCAAAGCAATGAGTTGTTGAAAAACGAAGAACGCTGAAAAAACCAGTCAACCGGAATGAACACCGATCACGGACAGGCCCGGAGGCACCGGTTCCCGGAACTCCTCAGCGTCAAAAGCCTTGTCGCCTTCCGGGTCGGCAATGCCCGTTGTCTTGATGCCCTTGAAATCATGGCGCTTGTTGTCCATCAGATGCGACGGCACGATGTTTTGCAGCGACGCGAACATGTTTTCCAGCCGTCCGGGGAATTTTTTCTCCCATTCGCGCAGCATGTTGCCAACCTGCTTGCGCTGCAGGTTTTCCTGGCTGCCGCACAGTGTGCACGGGATGATGGGAAATTCGCGCACCTGCGCCCAGCGCGTCAGGTCTTTCTCGGTCACGTAGGCCATGGGGCGGATGACGACGTTCTTGCCGTCGTCGCTCACCAGCTTGGGCGGCATGCCCTTGAGCTTGGCCGCGAAGAACATGTTGAGGAAGAATGTCTGCAGCATGTCGTCGCGGTGGTGGCCCAGCGCGACCTTGGTGCAACCGAGTTCGCCCGCCACGCGGTACAAAATGCCCCGGCGCAGGCGTGAGCACAGCGAGCACAGTGTTTTGCCTTCGGGGATCACGCGCTTGACGATGCTGTAAGTGTCCTGGTTTTCGATATGAAAGGGCACACCCAGCTTGCCGAGGTAGTCCGGCAGGATGTGCTCCGGGAAACCGGGCTGCTTCTGATCGAGGTTGACGGCCACCAGTTCGAAATTGATGGGTGCGCGCTTTTGCAGCTTCAGCAAAATGTCGAGCATGGCGTAGCTGTCTTTGCCGCCCGAGACGCACACCATGACCTTGTCGCCCTCTTCAATCATGTTGAAGTCGACGATGGCGCGGCCCACTTCGCGGCACAGGCGTTTTTCAAGCTTGTGGTCTTCGCGCTCGATCTTCATGCTGTTTTGCACGCGCGCGGAGCTTTCCTGCTGCTCGTGTTCCGCGACAGCATCTTCCCAAACAGCACTCATATCATTCACTCCCATATCGTTCACCACTGTCCCGTCTCGATGCGAATGGCTACTTCGCAGTCGTCAAAAATTTCAAGTTTGGCGATCTTCACCCGCACGCCCAGCACGCCGGGCAACTTCATCAGCCGGTGCGCCAGCTTGCCGATCAGGCTTTCCAGCAGGTTGACGTGTTCCGAGGTGCATTCGGTGATGATGATCTGCCGCACCTTGCGGTAATCCAGCACATGGTGGATGTCGTCGTCATGGGGCAGCAGCGGCTGCGCGCCCAGGTTCAGTTCGGCATCGACCTGGATCGGTTGCGGCGCGGTTTTTTCGTGATCCAGAATGCCCAGGTTGGCGTCAAAGCGCAAACCGGTGAGGTTCAGGATCTGGGTGCCCCGGGAATTGAACATGGTGCCAGTCTGTAGTGGGTCGGTTGTGGTGATGTGTAAGCCGTTGCCGATGGCTTACATCAGCGAAAAATCGCGCTCGAACTTCATCAGGTGCTGGCCGCCATCCACCAGCAGCGTGGTGCCGGTGATGGAGCTGTTCTCCAGTGCAAACTTCACCGTGGCCGCCACGTCGGCGGGGGTGGACGACCGGCCCAGCGGCGACAGTTTGTGACGGGTCTCGAATTGTTCGTCGGTGAGCAGGTGGCTGGTCAGCGTCAGCCCCGGCGCAACGCCGACCACACGAACCTGTGGCGCCAGCGCCAGCGCCAGCATGGTGCCGGCCGCTTCCAGCGCGGCCTTGGAAAGCGTGTAGCTGAAAAAGTCGGGGTTCTGGTTCCAGAGCTTCTGGTCCAGCAGGTTGACGACGGCCCCCCTGGCACCGCGCGAGGCCACATGCGCATGCAGGGCCTGGGCCAGCACGATGGCGGCGCCGGTGTTGCTGTGCAGATGCCGGTCCATGGCGGCGAAACCGAAGCTGGCGGCGCTGTCTTGCTCAAAGGTCGAGGCGTTGTTCACCACGGCATCGACCTGGCCCATGCGCTCCACCACGGCCGGCAACAGGCCGCGCACCGCCGTTTCGTCATTTAAATCCGCATGAAAAGCGGCCGCAGCGCCCGACAGCTGAGCGCAAGCAGCTACTGTTTTCATAGCATCTTCTTCGGAGCTGCGGTAGTGCACCGCCACCTGCCAGCCGCCGGCCGCGAGCGCCAGCGCGATGTCACGGCCCAGCCGCCTGGCGGCGCCGGTCACGAGGACAACGGGTCGGGATGATGGCGGGGTTGGGGTCATGGGTGGTGAGGGTTGGCAAAAAAGGTCAGGGACGTATCGCCGACAATTGCAGGCGGTGACAAATGACCCAGACGACCAATCCCCCCATTTTACCGACCGGCCTTGCCGACCACATCGCCAGGGCCATTGACGCTGCCGGCGGCTGGATCGGGTTTGACCGATTCATGGACATGGCGCTTTACACACCCGGCTGGGGTTATTACGCCAATACCTCGCGAAAATTCGGCCTGATGCCGCAGTCGGGCAGCGATTTTGCGACGGCCCCGGAGATGTCCGCCCACTTTGGCCGGGCGCTGGCCAGGCAGGTGAAAGAAGCCCTGGCGGCAACCGGCACCACGGAAATCTGGGAATTCGGCGCCGGCTCGGGCGCCCTGGCGCACCAGTTGCTGGATGCGCTGGGCGATTCGGTCACCCAGTACCGCATCGTCGATTTGTCGGGCAGCCTGCGCGAGCGCCAGCAGGAACGGTTGCAGGCTTTTGCCGGCAAGGTGGACTGGGTAGCGGAGCTCCCGGCGCAGATGCGGGGCGTGGTGGTGGGCAACGAAGTACTGGATGCCATGCCGGTGAAGCTGCTCGCGCGGCTCAACAACGCCTGGCATGAGCGCGGCGTGGCCCGCTTTGAGGGAGGATTTGTCCATGCCGACAGCCCGACCGATCTCCGGCCTCCCATTGAAGTGGAAGGCGAACACGATTACGTCACTGAAATCCATCCGCAGGCGGAAGGCTTCATGCGGACACTGGCCGACCGGCTGGACGCCGGCGCTGTATTCCTGCTCGACTACGGCTTTCCCGAACACGAGTACTACCATCCGCAACGCAGCATGGGCACGCTGATGTGCCACCGCGGCCACCTGGCCGATGCCGATGCGCTGGCGGACGTGGGCGACAAGGACATCACGGCGCATGTCAACTTCACCGGTGTTGCCCTGGCAGGGCAGGAAGCCGGCCTGCAGGTGCTGGGCTACACCAGCCAGGGGCGATTTTTGCTCAATTGCGGCTTGCTGGACGGCATGGAAAACGCCAGCCAGCCTGACCGGGTGATGTTGCAAAAGCTGGTGAACGAGCATGAAATGGGCGAGCTGTTCAAGGTGATCGGCTTTGGCGCGAAGGGAAGTCCACCATGGGAACCCATAGGCTTCGCCGCTGGCGATCGAACACACACACTCTAGAAGAAGCACCCCGTCCAGGCTCACCGCGCGTAGCTGTTCCCCCTCAAGGGGACGGCTCCTGCAATCTGGCAAAGCCAGTCCCGCGGCGCCTTGGCTGTGCTCACTGAATTCTTAAGCCAGCATGAGCCGTGGAACCGGCTTTGCCGGGCCACAGGCGGGCGGCCCCCTCGGGGGGCAGGGAGCTACACGAAGTGAGCGACCGTGGGGGCTAAACTAACCTCATGATCCGCTGGTTCATCGTTATCTTCCTGGCCCTGATGCTTATCAGCTGGTTCAGCCCGCTACTGCAGAAGCTGGGCTTCGGCAAGCTGCCCGGCGACTTGCGTTTTCGCCTGTTCGGGCGCGAATGGTTCATCCCGCTCACCACCACGATCCTGCTGAGCTTCATTGCCAGCCTGATCGCCAAGCTCATTTGAGAATAAGGCCCTCTACATGAAAGCCTGCGTCGACCTGGGCGGCACCAAGATTGCCGTCAGCCTGATTCCCTCGGCCCCGGAGATAACCTTCGCCCATGCCTCATTGGCCCTGCAGTCCCGGCGCACGGAACCCACTGGAAAAGAAGGCCCGCGCGACACATTGGCATGCCAGGTGTTGCGCATGCTGGACGAGGCCTGCCATGCGGCCGGCATCCGCGTACAGGATCTCGATGCGGTGGGCGTTTCGTCCTGTGGCCCTTTCGTGATGAGGGACGGCATGCTGGAGATATCCAACCCCAACATCTGCGGCGGCATGGCAGGCCCGGCACGCGGCCTGCCTAACGACTGGGTGAGCGTTCCGCTGGAAGCGCCTCTGCGCCGGCGCTTCGCCGAAAAACTCCGCATCGAGAACGACGGCGTGGGCGCCCTTCAGGCCGAACGCCGCTGGGGTGCACTGCAAGGCTCCAGCCATTGCGCTTACGTGACATGGAGCACCGGTATCGGCTTTGGTCTGTGCGTGGATGGCCGGATCCTGCGCGGCAAGCACGGCAACGCGGGCCATGCAGGCCATTCCTTTGTCAGCGACAGCAGCGATGCGCTGTGCGGCTGCGGCAATATGGGTGACCTCGAAGGCGTTGTGGCTGGCAACGCGATTGCGCGGCGCTTTGCCGGTGCGGGCTACCCCGGTGCTTCCGCATTGTTCGCCGCTGCGCAGACGGGCGACATGGCCGCCATCACGCTCGTGGATGAACTGTGCCGGGTACTGGGGCGCGGTCTCTACAACCTCGTCGTCACGATGGACCTGGAGCGCATCAGCATGGGCGGCGGCGTATTCTGGAATCACCGCGATTACCTCTTGCCGCGTCTGCGTTCACAGATTCACGGCAAGTTGCCCGCCCTGACGGATGATTTTGAGCTGGTGGCAGCAGGGCTGGGCGAAAGAGTCGGGGATTTTGCAGCTTTGGCACTGGTAAGTTGACCTGGCTGTCCGGCAGAACTAACCCTGCCCCGAAGCCTCGGTCGCTTCAGCCTTCTTCACCACCCTCACCTGCGGCGACAGCTGCCAGAAAATCCCCGCTGACGCCAGGGTGATCAAACCCATCGCGGCAAACGTTGCCTGGAAGGAATGCAGCGTCTGCACGGCCTCGCCCGCGCCAAAGAAGCCCGTGAAAGCGGCCAGCACCGCACCCGCGGCGGCCACGCCCATGCTCATCGCCAGCATCTGCACCATCGACAGCAAACTGTTGCCGCTGCTGGCCATGCTGCTGTCCAGGTCGCGCAGGGTCACGGTGTTCATCGCCGTGAATTGCATCGAGTTGACCGCGCCAAAACACGCCAGCTGGAGTATGTGCAGCCACAGCGGCTGCGCCGGCGTCACGAAAGCAAAACTCGCCATCGTCAGGCCCACCAGCGCGGTGTTGCTCACCAGCACCCTGCGATAGCCGTAGCGCGTGATCAGCGGTGTGGTGACGCGCTTGACCAGCATGCTCGCCACGGCAACCGGCACCATCATCATCCCCGCCTGCAACGGCGAATAGTCCAGGCTGACCTGCAGCAGGAGCGGCACCAGGAAAGGCATGCATGAGCTGCCCAGGCGTGAGAACAAATTGCCCAGCAATCCGATGCTGAGCGTGGGAATCGAGAACAGCTGAGGCGAAAACAGCGGATCGGGCCGCTTGGCGGCATGCAGCCAGTAGGCGGTAAGGCTGGCCATGCCGAACACCAGCAGCACCAGCACGCTGGCCTGTTTCAGGCCCATGCCCGACAGCCCATCCACTGCCAGCGACACGGCCACCATGCCAAAAGCCAGCAAAAGGTAGCCCGGCAGGTCGAAACGCGGCATTTGAAGCCGTGGGTTGTCCTCCATGTAGAAAAGCGTCGCCACGCAGCCCAGTACCCCTACCGGAATGTTGATGAGGAACACCCAGTGCCAGGAAGCCACCTGAACCAGCCAGCCGCCCAGCGTGGGCCCGATCAGCGGGCCAACCAGGCCCGGCACGGCAATGAAGCTCATGGCCTGCAAAAAGCGCTCACGCGGAAAGGCGCGCAGCACGGCCAGCCGGCCCACTGGCAGCAGCAGCGCCCCGCCCATGCCCTGCACCACACGCGCCGCCACCAGTTGCATCAGGTTGCCGGACAGCGCGCAGGCGACGGAGCCAATGACGAACAGCGAGATCGCCCCCACATACACCCGCCGCGTGCCAAAGCGGTCGGCGATCCAGCCGGACGCGGGGATCAGCATGGCCATGGTGAGGGAATAGGCCACCACCACCGACTGCATGCGCAAAGGGCTTTCGCCGAAGCTGCGGGCCATGGCCGGCAAGGTGGTGTTGACGATGGTGGCGTCCAGCGTCTGCATGAAAAAGCCGATGGCCACCAGCCAGAGCAGCATGCGCAATGATTTTTCTTCTGCCTGCATGGATGAGAGATGCGAAAGGGCGAACTTGGTTCACCGCATGGGGAATGAAGAAGACGGGAAGATGGCCGGACAGCAAAAAGCCGCCTCGAAGGCGGCTTTTAAAGCGAAGGCGTTGAGTTCCGCCTCAGGCCGAGAAGCTGGATCCGCAGCCGCAGGTGCTGGTGGCGTTGGGGTTCTTGATGACGAATTGCGCGCCTTCAAGGTCATCCTTGTAGTCGATTTCGGCGCCCACCAGGTACTGGTAGCTCATGGCGTCGATCAGCAGGGACACGCCATTTTTGGTCATCGTGGTGTCGTCTTCGTTGGTGATTTCATCGAAGGTGAAACCGTACTGGAAACCGGAGCACCCCCCGCCCTGCACAAAGACGCGCAGCTTCAGATCCGGGTTGCCTTCTTCAGCAATCAGCTCAGCCACTTTGGACGCGGCGCTGTCGGTGAAGACAAAGGGCGCGGGCATTTCGGTCTGGATATTTTCGGCAACGGCACTCATGGGGACTCCAATACATAAAGCGAATCAGGGTTCGCGATTCGAGGCGTTCAAGCCTCTGGCGACACTTATGGGCAAATAGTACAGCAATTCAATCAACCATAACGCCCATGCGTGTTAGGTCGTGCGGTCTATTTGTGAGCGCTTACTCGCTCAATTCGCCCAATCAATCAGATGTTATTGGCGGCCAGTTTGAGCGTGGGTTTTTCTTCCAGCTCCGCGTGGCTGGTAGCGCGCAACTGTCCGAATATGACGGCACCCTGGTGCATTTCAAGCGCCTTGTAAGAGACATCGCCCTCGATTTTGGCTTTGGGCTGCAATTCAAGCAGCTCGGAGGCGTGGACAGGGCCCATCACCCGACCATTGATGATCACATGGTCGGCATGAATATGGCCGGTCACGGTGGCGGACTCGCTGATCACCAGAATGCTGGAGCTGCCTTCGGCGGCACGGATGTCGCCGATCACTTCACCGTCGATCCGCAGGCCGTCGGTGAATTTCAGGTTGCCCTCGATGCAGCTGCCTTGGGCGATCAGGCTTTTGATGGGCGGCTGCTTCTTTTTTCCAAACATACAAAGGTTCCTGTGCTGGGGGGTGGCGGTGGAAGGGGAAATCGGGGAAATTCTCAAAGCTTGAAGGTCTGGGCAGATCTGACCGCTGTCCCCTCAATGACTTTAGCTGTAACTGTTTGTACCATGGCTTGGGGGGGCAAGTCGAGGACACCTTCCACACGAAGGTACTGTTTGAACTGTAAAGTTTGCGGTCCACCGGGCAAAGTCATCGTCCAGGGTTTTCCGTCCTGCGTGCCATGAACCGTCAGGTCAAGTTTCCCGTTGAAATTAGGCGCACCCTTGACGGGCTGGATCACCAGGACCTGCCATTTGAGCTGGGTTCCCGACAATACCTCGGCCTGCAGGCTGCGGATGGCGACAACCTCGGCGCTACCAGCCGGCAAAAGCTTCTGAAAAAATCCCAGGTCGTCACGCAGGCTGCGGTTGTCGCTCTCCAGCTGCCGGATCTGGCTCATCATCTTTTCCTGCACCGCTTTTTCGGCCGTGAGCAGACTGCCTGAAGTATTGGCAATCGATTGCGCCCTGTCGCGGTCTGCACGCAAAGTGACCACTTCCTGACGCAATACGCTGATCTCTTCCCTGGCATCGGTATCCACGCCCGCAATCCCCTTGCCGAACTCGAAGGCCCAGAGGGCGACCGCTGCGGAAAACCCCAGCATCAGGGCGCCGGCGATCCACCGCAAGGGCCAGGGAAGCGAGCTGCGCACCGACATGCGCGGGGAGCTGATCGTCAGCCGGCGGCGAAACAGGCGAAATTTCAAATCGGGGACCCTGCAGTTTTCGGTTCGAGGAGCTGCATTGTGCACGCAGACATCCGCTGAACCGCCCGATTCAGCCGTAAAGCCGGGTAAGGCTTTGCATCAGGAAAACTAAACGCTTACAAAGCATTGACAGGGCGTTGCGGGCGCCACACAAATGCTTCGGCCATGAAAAAAGCCGCCAGGTGAACCAGGCGGCTTTTTGGGGACAGCGAAAGCGGCTAAATGTCGATTTAGCGCTTGCTGAACTGCTTGCGGCGGCGAGCTGAGCGGAAACCGACTTTTTTACGTTCGACTTCACGTGCATCGCGGGTCACAAAGCCGGCCTGGCTCAGGGCCGGCTTGAGCGTTGCGTCGTAATCGATCAGCGCACGGGTGATACCGTGGCGCACTGCGCCGGCCTGGCCGGACTCACCGCCGCCGTGGACGTTGACCATGATGTCAAACGTCTCGACGTGGTTCGTCAGAAACAGGGGTTGGCGGCAGATCATGATCGAGGTTTCACGACCGAAGAACACCTGGATGTCACGGTCATTGATCGTGATCTTGCCGGTGCCTTTTTTGATAAACACACGGGCGACGCTGGATTTGCGACGGCCGGTGCCATTGTTCCATTCACCAATCATCAATGGCTCCTTAGATGTCCAGCACTTTAGGCTGTTGGGCGGTATGCGGGTGCTCTGCACCACCGTACACCTTGAGTTTCTTGATCATGGCGTAGCCGAGCGGGCCCTTGGGCAGCATGCCCTTGACGGCTTTTTCCAAAGCGCGGCCGGGGTGCTTGGCTTGCATGTCGCGGAAATTGGTGGCAGTGATGCCGCCTGGATAACCGGAATGGCGATAGTAGATCTTGTCAGTCGACTTGGCGCCGGTGACGCGCAGCTGGGCTGCATTGATGATGACGATGAAGTCACCGGTATCGACGTGAGGCGTATAAATGGCCTTGTGTTTGCCGCGCAAACGGAGAGCAACTTCGCTGGCTACTCGTCCGAGGACCTTGTCGGTCGCGTCAATCACAAACCACTCGTGCGTCACGTCAGCGGGTTTTGCGCTGAACGTTTTCATGAGTTTTCTTTCGAAAAAATGGTTTGTCGGGTTCTTTTCTGCGGTCGGTGTTCTTCTGATGAGAACCTCTTAGGCAGTATTTCAAGCTCTGCCGCGGAACCACTAGGCGCTGCAGAGCCAACGATTATATGAAAAATCAAGGACTTGCGTCAATATTCAGCCGGGTTTGAGGCATTTCCCCCATGCAAGAAGGTAGGATAGACCCATGTTTTCCTATCGCCACGCCTTCCACGCAGGCAACCACGCCGACGTGCTCAAGCACACCACGCTGATCGCGTTGATGAAGTATTTGACCCAGAAAGACACGGCGCTGACCGTGATCGACACGCATGCGGGCGCGGGCCTGTACCGGCTTGACGGCGACTACACCGAAACCAGCGGTGAGGCCCAGGAAGGCATTTTCAGGCTGCTTTCCCAATCTGCTTCCGAGACAAAACCGGCTCCAGCCCAAGTACAGCGGGCGCAAGCAGCTCCTAAAACCATAGCAAATCCCGCCGTCGCCAAACCAGCCGCTGGCGGCTGGGCGCCTGCCCTGCAGGACTACATCGACCTGCTGCGCGGCCTGAACCCGCAATTCGCCGAAAGCGGCGACATCGCGCACCTGAAGATCTATCCGGGCTCCCCTTTCATCGAGCAGCAATTCCTGAGCGGGCGCGACAAGCTCAAGTTGTTTGAATTGCATCCCACCGATTTCAAGTCGCTTTCCGGCAACATTGAACAGTTGGGTGTCGGCCGCCAGGTGGCGGTTTCGCGCGAAGACGGCTTTGAAGCCCTGAAAACCTTTTTGCCGCCACCCGCCCGCCGGGCGATGGTGCTGTGTGATCCCAGCTATGAAATGAAGAGCGATTACGCGCGTGTGTCGGCCTGCATGGCAGACGCCGTCAAGCGCTTCGCCACCGGCGCCTATGTCGTCTGGTACCCCATCATTCCGCGGCCGGAAGCCCATGACTTGCCCCGCAAGCTCAAGACGCTGGCCGTGAAAGCCAGCCGAAGCTGGCTGAATGCCGCTTTAACGGTGAAATCGAGCAAATTAACAACAGATGCCGCCGGTGACGTGGTACGGCCAGGCCTTCCTGCCAGCGGCATGTTTGTCATTAACCCGCCCCACACCCTCAAGGCAGAGCTGCAAGCGGCCTTGCCGCAAATGGTGGCCCTGCTGGGGCAAGACCGCAATGCCGGCTTCACGCTGGAGCATGGCGGCTAGGGCTTTCAGGACGACGCCCTGCAAGGGGGGCATGGCAGCCGGCACCGCCAGCCGGTTATGCCAGGTTGGCTGTGTTGTGCGCCCAGACTTTCCTGTCTTTACCGCCGCAGTGAGTTGTGGCAAGGTTGCCCCGTAAGCTTTCCCAAAGTCTGCGCCTTCATTTTCCCGCCGTGTTTCCCCTGCTTCCTGCGTCCTGATTTCCGCTTTCTTTTCTTCCTTTCCTCTTGGCTCTCCCCGCTCCCTCGGTGCTCCACCACTAACATGCCCGTCCAGGCTCAAGCTCTCCCATCCGCCGCCCCGGATACGCCGGGCCGTGGACCGCGCGTGCGTGGAAAAACGGCCAGGCCTGCGGAAACGGGAATCAACCCCGGCACAGCAAGCGACATGGCGATGGGCACGCCAGAGGACATGGAGCATGAAATCGAGCGCCGGGTTGCGCTTCGCACCCAGGAACTTCGTGCATCGCTGGCGCGCTACCAGACCATGGTGGACCTCGCGACCGAAAACATCTGCGTCGGGCAGGAAGGCCTGCTGCGCTTTGCCAATCCGCCGTGCCTGGCCTTGCTGGGTACAGAGGCCGGCACCATGGCCGACCGGCCCATGATCGAGTTCATCCATCCGGAAGACCGCAACTTTGTTTCCGGCAAGCACAAGCTGCGCGCCGCCGGCAACGTCGTCCCGGCGTTTGAGGCGCGATTCCAGCGCGACGACGGCACGATTTCCTGGGTGGAAATCAATGGCGTGCTGGTGGACTGGGAAGGTGCGCCGGCGGACCTTTTTTTCCTGAAAGATGTCACCGAGCGCAAAAGACTCGAGGCCCTGACCCGATCAGCCGCCGAGCGCTACCGGGCGGTCGTGGAAAACGTCAACGACGTGATCCTGGTGGTGCAAAAAGGCATCGTGCGCTTTTCCAATACCAGCGCCCAGGCCATGTTCGGCCTGACGCTCACCGGACTGCCGTCCATGCACCTGATCCATCCTGACGACCGCGGCATGGTGCAGCGCCAGCGCGAGCTCATGCAGTCTGGCACCATGGTCAGCGCCTACGAGGCCCGCTTCATCACGCCTCCGCGCGAAACGATGGCGCCGGACCTGCGCACCGGCTGGGCCAGCATCTACGGCACGCGCATTGAGTGGGATGGCGAACCTGCCCTGCTCGTGCTCATGTCCGACATCAGCGAGCGCCGCCGGCTGGACGAAGAACTCAAGACCGCGCTGACGCAGCGCGAAGCCATCCTCGAAACCACCGCCGTCGGCGTCACCTTCCTCAAGGCACGGCGCCACCAGTGGCTGAACCGCACGCTGGCCGCCATGCTCGGCTACAGCCCGGCCGAGCTGCTGGGCAAGGAGACGCGCGTTCACTATCCCAGTGACGAGGACTTCGAACGCACCGGCGAACTCGCCTACGCGCAGATCGCGCAAACCGGATCGTTCTCGCTGGAAACGCGCATGCGCCGCAAAAGCGGCGAGCTTATCTGGGTTCAGCTGGACGGCTCGGCGCTCGACCGCAACCGCCCGCAAGAAGGCTCCGTGTGGACTTACGTGGACATCACCCGGCGCAAGGTAGCCGACGAAGAAGCCCGACGGGCCCTGGCGCGCGAACGCGAGCTGGGTGAGCTGAAAACGCGCTTTGTGTCCATGGCCTCGCATGAATTCCGCACGCCGCTTGCCACGATCCTGTCGTCCGCAGAGTTGATCGAACACTACGGCGAAAAAATCACGCACCGCGAGCGCCAGGACATCATGGCCGACCTGGTGATCGCGGTCAAACGCATGCAGGGCATGCTTGAAGACATGCTCACCGTCGGGCAGGCCGACGCAGGAAAACTCAAGCTCAACCTGAAACCGCTGGATATCGCGGCGCTGTGCCGCAAGCTCGTGACCGAAATGCACACCAGCGACGCCGGCCAGCATGCGATTGAATTTGAAGCCCCCATCGGCCACGACGCTTTTTCGCAGCTGGTCCTGCTCGACGAACGGCTGGTCCGGCACATTGCCAGCAACCTGCTGGCCAACGCCTGCAAATATTCGCCCGCCGGCAGTGTGGTGGTGCTCACGCTGGACCGCCGGCAGGACGCGTCCGGGGACCACCTGATCCTGCGCGTCAGCGACGAAGGCATCGGCATTCCGCCCTCGGACCTGCCACGCCTGTTCGAGAGCTTTCACCGCGGCTCCAATGTAGGCAACCGCCAGGGCTCCGGGTTGGGCCTGGCCATTGTCAAACACGCCGTTGACCTGCATCACGGCAAAATCGAGGTGGCAAGCATGCCGGGAGCAGGCACACAGTTCACGATCAGCTTGCCCATTTCTCAAGGAACCCCATGACCCTGATCCTGATCGTTGAGGACGACGACGCCATCCGCAGCAACATCGTGCGGTTGCTCAAGCTTGAAGGTTTTGAAACGGCCGCGGCCGCAGATGGCCGGCAGGGCCTGGAGCAGGCCCGCGCAAGCCGCCCCGACCTGATCGTCTCCGACGTCGGCATGCCCGGCATGAACGGCTTTGAACTGCTGGCAGCCGTGCGCGCCGACCCGCTGCTGGTCAACACCCCCTTCATGCTGCTGACCGCGCTGGACGACCGCGAAAGCATGCGCCGCGGCATGACGGCCGGCGCCGACGACTATTTGTCAAAACCCTTCAGCCGTGCCGAGCTGCTCGACGCCGTCAATGCGCAGCTGAAGAAAAAAGCACGGGTGAGTGAAGCCATCGACTCGGGGGTGGCCGCCGGCGAAGAACGCCTGCGCGCAGCTTTTGCCAGCCGCATCAGCGGCAGCCGCCCCGACAGCGTACCGGTTGATATTCCGGCCAGCGCGCAAACCGAAGAACTGCCCAATGCCACTGTGCTGGTGGCCAGCATCCGCAATTTCACCTCGCTGGCTGAAAAACTCAATGCCGCGGAAGTGTCGCAACTGCTCACCGAATATTTTGAGCGTATCTCCGAACCCGTGCTGAAAAACAGCGGCCGGCACATCAAGTTTGTCGGCGACGGGCTGATGGCGGTGTTTGTCGACACCCTCACCGGCTCGCCGCTGCCGGCCCCGCGCCGCGCCATTTCTGCGGCTCTTGCCATGGCACTGGCCACGCATGAATTCCGCGACTGGCTGGAGCAGCGCTTCGGCGGCCGCGCGCTGCCGCCGTTTGCCATGGGCATCGGCATCCACAGCGGCGCCGTCACGCTGTGCCAGCTCGGCACGCAGCAGACCAAGGAACTCACGCCCGTGGGCGAAACCGTGACGCTGGCCTCGCGGCTGGAAGACGCCACCGAAGAAAAGGGCTGGACGGTGATGGCCAGCGAGCAGACGCTCGGCGAAGCCGGCACCGGTATCCAGACCGGCATCCACACCTCGCTTTCGCTGCCCGGCCGCAACCTCGCCATCGATGTGGCCGAGGTCACAGGCCTCATCACCACCATGGACGACAAAATCCACGGCATGGCCAGCCTGACCGAGCGCGCCAGCGAGATCAGCGACGCCGTGCGCGCCAATTCGGACATCACCGCACGCGCGGTCAAGGGCGCGCTGGACGCCAAGCTCTCGGCGCTGAAAGACCTGCGGTTTGACGCCAGCAGCGAGGCGGTACGCCTCAAAGGCTACCGCATCACGCGCAAGATCGGCGCCGGCGGCATGACCGAGGTCTACCTGAGCGAGCGTGAATCGGACGGCCTGCCGATCGTGCTCAAGGTGCTGGACTCACGCGGCAAGGAAGCCTCGGAACACCTGGTGCGCTTCATCCAGGAATACGCCCTGCTCTGCAAGATCGACCATCCGCACGTGATCAAGATCTACGACCAGGGATTCACCGACGAACACGCCTACATCGCGATGGAGTACTTCGAACGCGGTGACCTGCGCAGCCTGTTCGGGCCCGACCTGGCCCGCTCGCAGGCGCTGACGGTGGCGCGCGAGGTCGCCCAGGCGCTGTCGGCCATCCATGCGCACGGCATCGTCCACCGCGACATCAAGCCTGAAAACGTCATGCTGCGCGCCGACGGCAGCGTGGCGCTGGCCGACTTCGGCATTGCCAAGTCCATGCTGCAGGCCCCCAGCATGGGCCTGACCCAAACCCACCACGGTGACGTCGTTGGAACGCCCTACTACATGAGCCCCGAGCAGGCCACAGGCCGCAAGGTAACGGCGCAGTCCGACCTCTACAGCCTGGGCGTGATGCTGTTTGAAATGCTGGCCAACCGCAGGCCCTACGTTGCCGAATCGCTCGAGCTGCTGCTGGCCAAACACCTGAATGCCGATACCCCCGCACTTCCCGAAGTGCATGCGGAATTGCAGGGCGTGGTCAACAAACTGATGGCCAAAAATCCCGAGCACCGCTACGAATCGGCCGAAGCCTTTTTGCTGGAGCTGGAAGCCATAGCCCCCGCTCCCGAGATCAGTCTGTAGCGCTAGTACTTCAAGGCCGTACTTTTTCCCCAGAAAATCCGGTACGCAAAGATCGTGTACCCAATGATCATCGGCAACACCACCGCCGCACCGGCCAGGATCACGCCCATGGCTTCGGGCGCACTGGCCGACTGCCAGATCGTCAGCTTGTCGATCACCAGCCACGGAAAGAGGCTGTAGGCCAGGCCGTAGAAGGCCAGCAAAAACACGCCGACCGTGGCACCGAATGGCACCCAGGCGCCGTATTCATTGCCCTGCGCCAGGCGCACAGGCAGGCGCTGCAGGCTGCGGAAAATCACACCGAACAGCACCGCCGTGGCTGCCGGGATCGGCAGCAGCAGCACGATGTTCGGAAACGAAAACCATTTGTCGAAAATGCTCTGGCTCACCAGCGGTGTGGCCACCGAAATGGCGCCGATACCGATCACAGTGAACAGCAGGCTGCGCCTGGCCCAGCGCACGGCTTGCAGTTGCAATTCGCCTTCGGATTTGATGATGAGCCAGCCGGCGCCGAGCAGGCAATACGCCGCGACCAGCGCCGCGCCGATGACCGCGTTGAACACAATCGTCCACCAGGTCGCCGCAAAACCGGTGATCAGCGAACCCAGCATGTAGCCCTGCGACCAGCTCGCCAGCAGCGAGCCGGTGTAGAACATGCGGTTCCACAGCGGCTTGTGGCTGGCGCGCGCCTTCACGCGGAAGTCAAAGGCCACGCCGCGCAGCGTGAGGCCGATGAGCATGAAGGCCACGGGCAAATACAGCGCGCCCAGAATAACGCCGTGCGCCAGCGGAAACACGGTAAGCAAAATACCAACGCCCAGCACCAGCCAGGTTTCGTTGGCATCCCAGAAGGGGCCGATGCTGGCGATCATGGTGTCCTTGTCGTCATCGCCGGCGGTGCGCATCAACACGCCCACGCCCAGGTCGTAGCCGTCCAGAATCACATAGGCCAGCATGGCCAGGCCCATCACCACCAGGAAGACGATGGGCATCCAGCCGGCGGCTTGCGTCAGGTCAGGGGCAAGGTCAAGCATTGGAGGCTCCTTCTTTTTCGGGGTAGTTCACGACGTTGAGGTCCTTCTCGGGCTCACCGGCGGTGCTGTCATCGCCGAACGGCTTGTCCGCATGTTTCCTGTGCCGCGCGAGGTAAAACACCACCGACACATAAGACACCAGCAGCACCGCGTACAGCGCGAGGTAAAGCGTCAGCGTCAACGCAATGCGTGGCGCAGGCACTTTTGAGGCGGCATCAGCCGCCGTCAGCACGCCCGTCACCAGCCAGGGCTGCCGGCCGATTTCAGTCACATACCAGCCGGCGATCAGCGCGATCCAGCCTGCGAATGTCATGGCGACCAGAACTCGCGCATGCCATACGGTGAGCGTACGGTCAGGGTCTTTTTTCCAGGGTGCCAATTGCCACACGCTGGCCCAGCTGACCAGCAGCATCAGAACGCCCACCCCGACCATGATGCGAAACGCCCAGAACACCGGCGCCACGGGCGGATGCTTGCCTTCAAACTGGTCCAGGCCCTTGACTTCGCCGTCCAGCGAGTGCGTGAGGTACAACGACGCCAGCTTGGGAATCGCGATTTCATAGTGGTTGGCCTTGGCCTTTTCGTCCGGCAAGGCGAACAGAATCGCGGGTACGCCTTTCTCGGTCTTCCAGATGCCTTCCATGGCGGCCAGCTTGGCCGGCTGGTGCTCCATCGTGTTCAGGCCGTGCTGGTCGCCCGCGACAATCTGCAGTGGAATCAGCATCGCGGCCATGTAGATGCCCGTCTTCAGGCCGGCCATGACTTCTGCGCCGCGATCGTTGCGCAGCCAGCGGTAGGCCGAAACGCCCGCCACCAGAAAAGCCACCGTCAGCCCCGACGCCAGCAGCATGTGCACCAGCCGATACGGAAATGAAGGATTGAAGATCACCGCCAGCCAGCTCGTCACATGCGCCTGGCCGTTGATCATTTCAAAACCCGCCGGCGTCTGCATCCAGGAGTTGAGCGCCAGAATCCAGAAAGCCGACAGCGTGGTGCCGCCCGCCACCAGCAGCGTGGCGACGGTGTGCATGGTCTCGCTCACGCGTTCACGCGCGAACAGCATCACGCCCAGCATGGTGGCCTCCAGAAAGAAGGCCGTCAGCACTTCGTAGGCCAGCAGCGGCCCGGCGATGTTGCCGACTTTCTGCATATAGCCCGGCCAGTTGGTGCCGAACTGAAAGCTCATGGTGATGCCGCTGACCACACCGAGGGCAAAGGTCAGCGCGAAAATTTTCACCCAGAACTGGTAGGCGTCCATCCAGTATTGCGCTTTGGTTTTCACGAAGCGCAGCTTGAAGTACAGCAGCACCCAGCCCAGTGAAATGCTGATGGTGGGAAAGAGGATGTGGAAGGTGATGTTGGCCGCAAACTGGATGCGGGCCAACAGGAATGCGTCTAAACCGTCCATCATCAACTCCTGTTTTCGTCGGGAAGGTTGGCAGCGGGCGCTGCAGGGCCGGGAAGCTCGCCGGAAGGCTTCGCCGCCACTTTGCTGGATGCGGTGCGGCCTGTCAAACCGGCCTTCATGCTGCTGGCGACCTTGTCTTTCACCTCCAGCAGCTTCTGCACCTTGGCGCCCATCTTCATCAGGCTCATCAGCGTGGCCGAGTCCATCTTCTGCACATCAGCCAGCCAGCCCGTCATCAGCTCGATCAAATCGTGCATCTGCTTCATGCGCGCCTGGGCATGGATGTCGTCCTGGTTGGCCGGGTGTTCCATCAGCGCATCGCGCAGCATTGAAAGCGTCGGGTCTATTTCACGCTTGCGGCGTTCCTCGGCCAGTGTGCGGAAGATGGCCCAGACGTCTTCCGGCGCACTGAAATACTCGCGCCTGTCGTTCGGCAGGTGCTGCAGCCGCACCAGGTTCCACGACTGCAATTCCTTCAACCCCATGCTGACGTTGGAGCGAGAAAACGCCAGCGCTTCACCGATTTCATCGGCATTCAAGGCCCGCGGCGAGACGTACAGCAAGGCATAAATCTGCCCCACGGTCCGGTTAATGCCCCAACGGCTGCCCATTTCACCGAAATGGAGGACAAATCGCTGGGTCAGGGGGGCAAGGTTCATGGCGCGGGGCCTCTTTGGTTTATTGAATTTTCAGGAATTACTGAAATTCTAATAAATTGAAGCGGTTTGCGCTGGCGGCTGGGTTTTCGTTGACCCTTTTTGAAGGTTAAAGTCATTTCGAGTGGACTATCAACTTTCCATACAACCCCAGTCAAATGGCGCGGAGGAACGTTGAGACTCGCTCATACTGTTAAATAAAGGACGGAATAGTGATGGCCCAACAGTCCGACAAAACTTTTTCGCTCACCAATCCGATGGATATGCTGGTGAAGCTTGAATGGGAGTGGGACAAGATGCGTGGCTTCGATATCACGAAGTACAGCCATGAAAAAGCCTACTTTGCACTCAATGCCGCGACAACCGCATGGCACATTAGCGACTGGCTGGCGGCCACTTTGAGTGAAGAACAATACCTGCAGCTCTCAACTCAGGCAGGTACCCAAATTCGGGATCTCAAAAGCCTACAAAACTGGGCCATAAGGGAGTGCAATGGAGTGTTTGTTTGTGACCAAGTAGCAAATGGGGCAAAGCACTTCGCCATAAGACCTCGTGAAGAGCCCGTGTCAGCTAAGGAAAGGGAGTTTCTGCTCGGCGAACTGCGTACCTACTATCTGATGATCGAGGGCGGCGGAAATCTCATTTCGATGGACTGGATCATCGGACAAGCCTACGCATTCTGGAAAGAAGTGTTTTTAGCTTGCGGCATTGCCACTCCGGAACAAATTGACTATCCAATGGTGCCGCGTGCTTGGGCACTGCAGTAGCACTCTCCTAGGTCAACGAAATTTGGCCCCCCGTCCCGCATCCGTTTCCATAATCGGCGCCAGAACACCTTGCCTCGCTATTTGGCCTGGAGCGCGAGCGGCAGCTGGGCTCACCAACCTGTCAACCATAGATCACTATCAAATTCATAGCTGCTCGCGCAGATTCTTATTGGGCTGGGGGCATTTTTCATTCAAAAAAAGAGGCAAAACCGCCCCAAACCATCTCTCACCGGCCGGAAAAGCCTGAAAAACGGCCCTGAAAACATTTTTCCAGCCTATTTTCAGCATCAAATCGGCCTCTCGCCCAATTGGATCATGCGCCGGTAGCTATCAAATAGATAGCAAACATGGTCAGCAACTGAAGGCCTCCGGGCTGGAGGTGTTGCGGGGGTGTTAGCCGGACCTGCTTCCAAGCGAAACGGCCGGTTGCGGGTCGGGTCAGCGCTCTTGGCAAGCCCGTCGCAACATGGGCATACTGGCCCGCCCTTACACAACACCTCGAAAAGGATTCCATGCGCCACACCACCACCGTCCTCGGCTTTTCCGTCACCCTGGCTTTTGTGGCCGGGATTGCGCTGTCGCCGCTGGCCCAGCACGCCCTGCCCGATGCGCACGCGCAGGCCGTGCCCCTGGCGCCGGCAATGATTGACCTCGCGGCGCTCAAGCACGGCGACATTCCCGGCACCCCCAATCCTGAAATGAATGCGAAAGGACTGGTCATCACCGACAACGCCACCATCGGCATTCAGTCCGGCAATGTGGCCAAACACATTCACCCGAAAACCGACGAGATCCAGTACATCATCGAAGGCAGTGGCGCCATGTGGCTGGGCGGCGAGCGCAAGGAGTTCAAGCCGGGCACGCTGATCATCATTCCCAAAGGCACGGCACACGGCGGTACGCTGGTGACCAGCGGGCCCGTCAAGGCACTGGCCATCAAGATCCCGCCTCAGCCCAGGGACGACGTGACTTTTGTGAACTGAGCGAGCGCGCCTCGTCAGCGGGGCGATTCAGCGCGGCGTACGCGGCGCCGTTGGGCGCCGCCTTGCAGGCGGGCGCTTCCGGGCCGCAGGCGCGGGCGTCGTCGCGACCTCCGGTGTGGACTCCGGCACCAGCAGCACAACTTCTTTCAGCCCCATGCCCAGCATGCCGAGCTCTTCCGCCGCGGCACGGCTCAGGTCGATGATGCGGTTGCCGCTGTAGGGTCCGCGGTCGGTAATACGGACGTCCACGTCGCGGCCGTTGACCAGGCTGTGCACACGCACCATGGTGCCAAAAGGCAGCGTGCGGTGCGCGGCGGTGAACTCCTGCATGTCAAAGCGCTCACCGCTGGCGGTGCGCCGGCCGTTAAAGCGCGGGCCGTACCAGGAAGCCTGGCCGCGCTGGAATTCGCGGGGCACTTCGCCGGCCAGCAGCGACGGCCTGGGTGCAGCGGCAGAAGGCGGCACCTCGTCGGCCATCTCACCGATCACGGGTGATGCATCGGTGGCGGGACGTGAAGGACGCGGCACCGGTGCAGCAGTACCAGCGCCCGGCGCGGTGGATGACTTGTTGGATGGCGGCGTGGTGCAGGCAGCCAGCAAGGCCAGCAGCACCGCAGCGCTGAGGGTGACGGCAGACCGGCAGGCTCCCTGCAGCATGGATGGCGGCCTCAGGCGCGCTGCAGTCGCCCGATGATTTCGGTCGTCGCTGCGGCCTGGTTCATCGTGTAGAAATGGATGCCGGGCACGCCGGCTGCGTAGAGCTGCTCGCACAAACCGCTGATCACATCAAGGCCGAAGCTCTTGATGGACGCGGTGTCGTCGCCAAAGCCCTGCAGGCGCAGACGGATCCAGCGCGGAATCTCAGCGCCGCAGGCATCGGAAAAACGCATGAGCTGCGTGGAACTGGTGATCGGCATGATGCCGGGGACGATGGGCACGTCCACGCCCAGGGCCTGCGCGTCGTCGACAAAACGATAGTAGGCGTCGGCGTTGAAGAAATATTGGGTGATCGCCGAGTTGGCGCCGGCCTTGACCTTTTGCACAAAGGCCTGCAGGTCAGCGTCGGCCGATCTGGCCTGGGGATGGATCTCCGGGTAGGCGGCCACTTCGATGTGGAAGGCGTCGCCGGTTTCGGCGCGGATAAACGCCACCAGGTCGCTGGCGTAATGGAACTCGCCGCCAGCACCGTAGCCGCTGGGCAGGTCGCCGCGCAGGGCCACCAGACGCTTCACGCCCATGATCTGCAAGGTGGTGAGTTGCTGGCGCACGGTGGCCTTGGTGGCGCCCACGCATGAGAAATGGCAGGCCGCCGCCACGCCTTCGGCCAGGATCTCGCTCACCGTACCAAAGGTGCCGTCCTGCGTGGAACCGCCCGCGCCAAACGTCACCGAGCAGAACTCGGGCTTGTGCGCATACAGCGCCTGGCGCGCCACACGCAGCTTCTCGGCGCCTTCAGGTGTCTTGGGCGGGAAAAATTCAAAACTGAGGGGAAGGTTCAGGCTCATCACGGATCTCACTCGTCGTTGTTTGTCGTATCGGTTTTGTTGTCACGCCGTTTGCCACGTGCAGGGCCAGGTTGGCCGGCATGCGCAAGTTCGGAGTCTTCGTGCGGCGCGCGGGAGGCGCGCATTTCGCTGCGCGGCACGCGCTTGGCCACCTTGCGCTGCGGCGCGGCCGGCAGCGGCTGGTCTTCGCCCACCACGTCCTGGCCCTTGACGGCCTGGATAAAAAATTCGCGGTTGCCGTCACCGCCTTCAATCGGCGACTCCAGCCAGGCTTTGACTTCCAGTCCCAGCGCTGCGCAGGCATCGCGCAAGCGCTTTTCGACAAACTCGAAATGCGCCGGATCGCGCACGATGCCGCCCTTGCCGATCTGGCCGGGCTGCAACTCAAACTGCGGCTTGACCAGCATGAGCAAGTCGCCGCCAGGCTTGAGCAGGCGAACCACGGCGGGCAACACCAGCGTGAGCGAGATGAAAGACAGGTCGCCGGTCAGGAAGTCGAAGTTGGCTTCTGCGGCTGGGCTGGCCTCATCCAGGTCAGCGTCATCCTCATCGCCATCGAAGTCATCCGGAAAACCCATGTCATCGCTGTCGCCTGCATGGCCGGCCACGAGGTCGGCGGCGGTCATGGAACGGGCATTCAAGCCCTCGACGCAAACCACACGCGGGTCTTCACGCAGGCTGGCGTGCAGCTGGCCGTGGCCCACATCAACGCCCACCACCTGCACTGCGCCGTGCTGCAGCAGGCAGTCGGTAAAGCCGCCGGTGGACTGGCCCACGTCAAGGCAGCGCAAGCCATCCACCTTCAGGCCGGTAGCTTTCAGCGCGCCTTCGAGCTTGAGCCCACCGCGCGAGATGTACTTGGCTTCGGTGGTGTCCAGCAACTGCAGTTCAGCGCCGGGCGGAATCTCGTCGCCGTTCTTGGCGACCTTCTTCCAGGCAGCGTCGCTTTCAGGACGCCACTGCACACCCGACGCAATCAGGCGCTGGGCCTGGGAGCGGGTGGCGGCATGGCCGTGTTCGACGAGGAATAGGTCAGCGCGCATGTAGTTCCAGAAAAAAAGGGCTCAGCGCGTCGCGAGCGGCCGTCAGGCTAGGCGCGGGAGGACCCATGAACCGGAGCGTACTGGAGGTACGTGAGGATTCATGGAGGGACCCGCAACGACGCATCACGGCCGCGCAGTAGCGCGGGATCAGTAGCGGTAGGTGTTGGCTTTGTACGGGCCTGCTTTGCTGACACCGATGTACGCAGCCTGCTCGTCGCTCAACTCGGTCAGCACAGCGCCAACCTTCTTCAGGTGCAAACGGGCGACCTTTTCGTCAAGATGCTTGGGCAGCACATAGACCTTGCCCACTTCGTACGCGTCTTTCTTGGTGAAGAGCTCGATCTGTGCGATCGTCTGGTTGGCAAAGCTCGACGACATCACGAAGCTCGGGTGGCCGGTGCCGCAACCCAGGTTCACGAGGCGGCCCTTGGCCAGCAGGATGATGCGCTTGCCGTCCGGGAAGATCACGTGGTCGACTTGCGGCTTGATCTCTTCCCAGGTGCATTTTTCGAGTGCAGCAACGTCGATTTCGTTGTCGAAGTGGCCGATGTTGCAGACGATGGCCTGGTCTTTCATCTTCGCCATGTGCTCATAGGTGATGACGTTCTTGTTGCCGGTGGCGGACACAAAAATGTCAGCCTTGTCGGCGGCGTATTCCATGGTCACGACCTTGTAGCCTTCCATCGCGGCCTGCAGGGCGTTGATCGGGTCGATCTCGGTCACCCACACCTGGGCGCTCAGGGCGCGCAAGGCTTGTGCAGAGCCCTTGCCCACGTCGCCGTAGCCGGCAACCAGTGCAACCTTGCCGGCGACCATCACGTCGGTGGCGCGCTTGATGGCGTCAACCAGGGATTCGCGGCAGCCGTACAGGTTGTCGAACTTGGACTTGGTGACGGAATCGTTCACGTTGATGGCGCGCAGGGCCAGCGTGCCCTTGGCCGACATTTCATTCAAACGCAACACGCCGGTGGTGGTTTCTTCGGTCACACCGATGATGTTCTTCAGGCGGCGGCTGTACCAGGTCGGGTCTTGCGCGAGCTTGGCCTTGATCGAGTTGAACAGGCAGATTTCTTCTTCGCTGCCGGGTTTGGAGATCAGGCTCGCGTCTTTTTCGGCCTTGGTGCCCAGGTGCATCAGCAGCGTTGCGTCGCCGCCGTCGTCCAGGATCATGTTGGGGCCTTCTTCAGGCGTGCCCTTGGCACCGCTGAATTCGAAGATCTTGTGGGTGTAGTCCCAGTAGTCGGCCAGGGTTTCGCCCTTGATGGCGAACACCGGCGTGCCGGCAGCGGCAATCGCGGCGGCAGCGTGGTCCTGCGTCGAGAAGATGTTGCACGAAGCCCAGCGCACTTCAGCGCCCAGGGCCTGCAGGGTTTCGATCAGCACGCCGGTCTGGATCGTCATGTGCAGCGATCCGGTGATGCGCGCGCCCTTGAGCGGCTGCGCCTTCGCGAATTCTTCGCGGATGGCCATCAGGCCGGGCATTTCAGTTTGCGCGATGTTCAGTTCCTTGCGGCCCCAGGCGGCAAGCGAAATATCGGCAATGGTGTAGTCGGTGGAAGGTTTCAGGACGGCGCTCATTTGGTAACTCCGAAAGTCATAGGTCAAACTGGGCAAAATAGCCACGAGCCTGTACGTCAATCGGGGAGTTTGTTGTTAGCCTCACCCGGTTTGAAAGCACATGCGGGTGAGCGTGGTTGCAAATGAAAGTCCTGAGCCTAGACCACATGGAGTGGGTTGCAACGCTCCTCAGGAAGCCGTGATTATAACAAATCACCCCCGTCCAGGCTCACTGGCGTGTAGCCCGTTCCCCCCTCAAGGGGGCGGCGCCTGGGGCCGGCAAAGCCGGACCCTCGGCCCCCACTGGTGAAATACTCCCGCTGCATCCGCCCTGAATCTTCAAGCCAGCATGAGCCGTGGAACCGGCTTTGCCGGGCCACAGGCGGGCGGCCCCCTCGGGGGGGCAGCGACCCACACGAAGTGGGGGAGCGTGGGGGCCACATTCAGTGCGAAAATTTCACCATGCAAGAACTGAACACCTGGCCGGACAGCCAGCGGCGCCGCATCACCGGCGTCTTCACCGACATCGACGACACCCTGACCACTGAAGGCGCCATCACGGCCGATGCGCTGGCTGCGCTGGGCGAATTGAAAGCGCGCGGTTTCAAGGTCGTGGCCATCACAGGACGGCCGGTGGGCTGGAGCGAACCCTTCGCAGTGACCTGGCCGGTGGATGCCATCGTGGCCGAAAACGGTGCGGTGGCGCTGCTTTCCGAACAGGAAAATGGCCGGCAGACCAAGCAGGACGGGCGCAAGCCGCTATCAAAACTGTATCAACAGGATGCGGCGACTCGCGACGCCAACTTCGCCCGCATGCAGGCCGTGCTGGCGCGCATCGAGCGCGAGCTGCCAGGCATCACCCGCGCCACCGACTCGCCGGGCCGCGAAACCGACATCGCCATCGATCACAGTGAGTTTGTGCATTTGAGCGACGCGCAAATCGCCGCGGTGGTGGCGCTGATGAAAAGCGAGGGCATGCACGCCACCGTGAGCAGCATCCATATCAATGGCTGGTATGGCAGCCACAACAAGCTCGAAGGCGCGCGCTGGATAGTCCGGCAGCTCTGGCAGCGCGACCTGGACGCCGAGATGGACCAATGGGTCTATGTGGGCGATTCAACCAACGACCAGTTGATGTTCAAGACCTTTGCCAACAGCGTGGGCGTGGCCAACATCGCGCGCTTTGTTCCGCAGCTGGCGCACTTGCCGCGCTACGTAACGCGCGGCGAGCGCGGCGCAGGTTTCACCGAAATGGCGCGCGCTTTACTGGATTAACAACCGCAGCTGCCCCGCGTTACCTCAGCGGGTGCCGCGGATCGGGCTTTGCCCGGCCGCAGGCAACGTCCCCTGAAGGAGAGGGGACGCTACACGAAGTGAGCGTCAGCAGGGGTTAGCTATATTGGCGGCGCACCGAGCCCCAGCGCAGCCAGGCGCCGAGGGCCGCCACGGCCAGCACCAGCGCGGCGTAACCCTCTACCGTGGCAGGCAAGCCCAGCGGCGCGATCAGCCGGCCTGCCAGCATGGCGGGCACGCTGAAGGCCAGGTAGCTGATGGCGTACAGCGCAGAAAACAACTCCGCCCGCTGGTGCGGCTGTGCCATCGGCGCCAGCGTCTGCACCTGCGCGGAGAAAGCCGAGCCGCCGCCGAAACCGGCCAGCGCCGTCCCCGCGAAAAACAGCGCCACGGAACGGGTGGCCAGCGACAGGACCACCAGACCTGCGCCCACGGCGAGCAAGCTCATGCCGATGGCGCTCATGCGCACGGGCGAAAAGCGCCTCAACAAAGTCGGCGAAGCAGCGCCCAGGCCGAAGAAGGCCGCAATGGCCAGGCCATTGACGATGCCGTCGTGGATGCCAAAGATTTGCTGCAGCATGGAAGGCACCAGCGACAGGTACAGACCCGCCAGCGACCACACCGCCAGCATTGTCGGCACGCCGCGCACAAATTCGGCGCGCGCCTGCACCGGCACCGAGATGCGCGGCACCAGCGAAGCCAGCGCGCCGGGGCGCGGCGTGACGCTTTCGGGCAGGAACAGCGTGGCCACCGCACCCACGACGCAGATGGCGACCAGCACGCCGAACACCAGCGGCACCGGGTGCAAGGTGAACTTGACGGCGATACCGGTGAGCAACGCGCCCACGGCCAAGCCCGCCAGCGGCGAGACGCTGCCGATCATCGCGCCCAGGCGTTTCTGCGCGGCGGGGGCGGCTTCCACCACCGCCGCCGTCAGCGCGCCGCCGACCATGCCGGTGGCGATGCCCTGCACGATGCGCGCGGCGATGATGCCGCCTATGCCTTCGGCCAGCAAAAAGGTCAGCATCGCGCCGGCCTGCAGCAACAAAGCGGTAAACACCACGGGCCGGCGGCCGATGTGGTCAGACAGCGAGCCGGCCACCAGCAGCGAGGCCAGCAGCGCAATCGCGTAAATCGCAAAGGCCACCGTCAGCAGCGCGGGCGAAAAGCCCCACTGCTGCTGGAACACGACAAACAGCGGCGACGGCGCACTGCCCGCCACGAAGAACGCGAACAGCAGGATCGCCAGCAGAGGGAAGGCGGCTGCGGGCGGCAGTTGCCAGCGGGCGGCCTTGGTGGGTGATGATTGCAAAGAGGGGGCGGCTGGTGCAGTCATGGGGAAACGCTCGACTTTCTTAAAGCAAATTTATTTGCGTTTGCAAATTCTACGCCAACTGCAAAATTAACGCAAACATCATTGCTTTTAGGCTAAAATTCGCCCTGATGAGCACCTCCCAAACGCCCCAGAACAAACGCCCCGGCGGACGCAGCGCCCAGGTGCAAATCGTGGTGCGCAAGGCGCTGGAAGAACTGATTGCCCAGGAGGGCCGCGACAAAGTCACCGTGCCGGCCGTGGCCGAGCGCGCCGGCGTGAGTGCCTCCAGCATTTACCGGCGCTGGGGCGACGTGAACGGCCTGCTCGGCGAAACCGCCCAGCAGCGGCTGGACCCGAACCGCCCCCTGCCTGAGACGGGCGACCTGAAAGCCGAACTCACGGCCTGGGCCAAAGAACTGATCAACCACCTCAACAAGCCAGGCAATGCATCACTGCTGAAGGCCGCTGCCGCGCTGGCGGGATCAGAAGAAACCAATTGCCTGAAAAACCGCCGCAACGAAGCCACGGTTCTGGTCAAACGCGCCCAGGCCCGCGGCGACGCCACACCCACCGTGCAGCAGGTGCTGGACCACATGATGGCCCCCATCATTTACCGGTTGATTTTTGGTGCTGGCGTAGAGCCCGCGTTGGCGGAACAGTTAGCCGACGAATTGTTTGTCTTGGCAAACCCGGTCAGCAAATAGACCCGAAGAAGCCCAGGAGGCCGCGGAACCGGCTTTGCCGGGCCGCAAGCCTCGTCCCCTGCAAGGGGAAAAGGGACTACACGCAGTGAGTCCCGATAGGGGTGTGCTTATTTCAGTTGGGCTTAGCTAACCCAAGCTTGTCTATCAACACTTTTTCGCGCCCAACTGTGTCTTGCGCAAACTTCGTGTAGTCCGCGGAGCTCAGGTAGTTGGGCAGCATGTCGTAGCGGCCCAGCGCCGCGACGTAGCTCGGTTCTTCCATCGCTTTCTTGAAGGCGTCGTGCAGGCGCTTGACCACCTCGCGCGGCGTACCTTTGGGTGCGCCTATGCCAAAGGGCGAGTTCTGCACGATGTCGTAGCCCAGCTCTTTCAGCGTGGGCGCGTTCGGGAATTTGTCGAGCCGCTTCTCGCCCCAGGTATTGAGCACGCGCAGCTTGCCGGCCTCGACCTGCGGCGCAAAACCGGTGCTGTCGGCGCCCGCCATCAGCTGGCCGCTGACCAGTGCCAGCATCAGGTCAGCGCTGCCTTTGTAGGGTACGTGCTGCAGCTCGATGCCGGCCTTCTGCGCGATGAGCTCGGTCGTCAGGTGCGGGCTGGTGAGTGTGCCCGTCGAGCCGTAGGTCAGCTTGCCGGGGTTGGCCTTGGCATAGGCGACAAAGTCAGCCCAGGTCTTGAACGGGCTGTCGGCAGGCACCACGATGCCGAAGGCATAGCCAGTCACATTGATCACGTAGCTGATGTCCTTGACCGGGTCCCAGTTGATTTTGGTGGTGTAGCCAAGGCGAAACACGCCCAGCGGAATTTGCGCCAGCGTGTAGCCGTCAGCCTGCGCGCTTTGCAGTTGCTGGGCCGGCAGGGTGCCGCCCGCGCCGGGCTTGTTCTCAACGATCACCGTCTGCCCCAGAATCTTCGAGGCGTTGTCGGCCAGCGAACGCATGGTGATGTCGGTGGGCCCGCCCGCCGGGAAGGCGACGATCAGCTTGATCGGTTTGACCGGGAAATTTTGCGCATGGGCCGCACCCCACACGCCGGCGAGGGAAATGGCCAGGGCGGCGGTGATCTGCAGTAAAGGGCGGCGTTGCATCGGTGTATCTCCTGATCCTGAAAGTATGGCGGCTTGAAGCCCATATCATGCGTGCAGCAAGCCGCCATTGCATCAGGGCAACACCTGAAAGCTTGTCACGTCGGCGTCAGCCAAATCTTAAAGCGTTTTAAGCGTTTCAACCATACAGGACGAGCGCAAGCAGCTATCAATTCAATAGCAAACCATAAGCCCCCCTGCAAGCAGGGGGCCGCGGGACTGGCTTAGCCAGACCGCAGGCGCCGCCCCTGGAAGGGGGAAGGCGCTACACGAAGTGAGCGTCCGACGGGGTGAACTAATTCACCGCCCCCTGCAAGGGGGAACAGGCTACACGCAGTGAGCCTGGACGGGGGTGAGCTTATGAATCCGACGGGGGTGCTATCTACTATCTGTTCAATACGCTTTGCAAAGCCTTCCCGGTGTGCGTGCCCAGCTTCACCACCGCCTCAGGCGGTGCCGAAGCCACCACGCGCCCACCTGCGTTGCCGCCGTCCGGCCCCAGGTCGATCACCCAGTCGGCTTCGGCGATCACGTCCAGGTCGTGTTCGATCACCACCACGCTGTGCCCGCCGTTGACCAGGCGGTGCAGCACGTGGATCAGCTTTTCCACGTCGGCCATGTGCAGGCCCACGGTGGGTTCATCCAGTACATACAGCGTGTGCGGCGCCTTCTGGCCGCGGCGGGTGATGTCGTCGCGTACCTTGCTCAGCTCGGTCACCAGCTTGATGCGCTGCGCCTCGCCGCCTGACAGCGTCGGCGAAGGCTGGCCCAGCGTGAGGTAACCCAGGCCCACGTCTTTGAGCAATTGCAGCGGGTGGCTGATGTTGGGCATGGAAGAGAAGAAATCCACCGCCTCGTCCACTTCCATCTTCAGCACGTCGCCGATGTTTTTCCCGCGCCAGGTCACAGCCTGCGTTTCAGGGTTAAAGCGCGCGCCGTGGCAGGTTTCGCACAACACCTTCACGTCGGGCAGAAAGCTCATGCCGATGGTGCGCACGCCCGCGCCTTCGCAGGTGGGGCAGCGGCCTTCGCCGGTGTTGAAGGAAAAGCGCCCGGCGCTGTAGCCGCGCGCGCGGGCTTCCAGCGTGTCGGCAAAAAGCTTGCGGATCGTGTCCCAGAAACCGATGTAGGTGGCCGGGCAGGAGCGCGGCGTCTTGCCGATGGGCGTCTGGTCGACTTCCAGCACGCGGTCTACCGCCGCATAACCTTCGATACGTTCGCAGCCGGTCCAGTCGGGCGTCTTGCCCTTGTCGTCGGCGTCGCGCCCAGATTTGGTCGAGCGCTGCATGACACCCGCGTGCACATTGGTCAGCAGCACATCGCGCGCCAGCGTCGATTTGCCCGAACCCGATACGCCCGTCACCGCCACCAGCCGGTACAGCGGCACGGTGACCGAGACGTCCTTGAGGTTGTGCAGGTCGGCATTGACCACGGTGAGCCAGGAGGTGAAAGGCCCGGCCGCCGCGGGCGCCGCATTGTGCAGCGCGCTGGCACTGGCTGCGGCGGCTTTCAAAGCGGCGGCTTTGAGCGTGGCCGCCTTCTGCTTGCTCACGGGTTTGGCGTTCACGTCGACGGCTGCTTCCTTCGCCACGGCCACCGGCGCTGCGCCCTTGCGCGTTTCGCGCCGCAGCTGCAGCGGGTGAATCAAGGGGTTCGCCAGGTAGCGGCCCGTCAGCGATTCCGGCACGGCCGACAGCTGCGCCGCCGTTCCCTGCGCGACCAGCGTGCCGCCGCGCTTGCCTGCGCCGGGGCCGATGTCGATGATGTTGTCGGCGCGGCGGATCGTGTCTTCGTCGTGCTCGACCACCACCAGCGTGTTGCCGCGGTCGCTGAGTTTGCCCAGCGCGCTCAGCAAAATCTGGTTGTCGCGCGGATGCAGGCCAATCGTCGGCTCGTCCAGCACATAGCACACGCCCTGCAGGTTGGAGCCGAGTTGCGCCGCCAGACGGATGCGCTGCGCCTCGCCGCCCGAGAGCGTGGGCGCGCCGCGGTCCAGCGTGAGGTAGCCCAGGCCCACGTCTTCGAGGAATTCAAGGCGGCTCTTGATTTCGGGAATCAGGTCGCGCGCGATGCCGGCCTCACGGCCCAGCAGGGCGAGTTTTTCAACCCAACCCCGCACGTCCGTCACCGACAGCGCCGCGATGTCGGCAATGCCGACGCCGGCGAACTTCACCGCGCGGGCCTTGGCGTTGAGCCGCGTGCCTTCGCAGGTCGGGCAGGCGGTGCCGGCCACGTCTTCCACCTCGGGTTCGGCAAAACTTTGCTCGCGGCCCTTGTTGTCGTCGTCCATCACCGAGTCGTCAAACACCTTGCGCTGCTCTTTGGTGAGCTTCACGCCCGTGCCCACGCAGTCGGGGCACCAGCCGTGTTTGCTGTTGTAGCTGAAGAGGCGCGGGTCCAGCTCGGCATACGAGGTGGCGCAGATCGGGCAGGCGCGCTTGGTTGAGAAAGCGATCAGCTTGCCGATGTTTTTGGCGCTGGCGCCGGCCATCATCGCGCCGCGCAGGCCATCGAGCGGGGCCAGCACATGGACAACGCCCTTACCGTGCTCCAGAGCGGTTGCCAGTGCGGCGCGCAATGCGGCCTCGTTGTCGGGCGACACATGGATATCGGCAATCGGCAACTCGACCGTGTGTTCCTTGAATCGGTCAATGCGCGGAAAGCCCGTGGTTGGCAAAAATTCGCCGTCGATGCGCAAGTGCGTGTAGCCGCGTGGGCGCGCCCAGTCGGCCAGCTCGGTGTAGACGCCCTTGCGGGCAATCACCAGCGGCGCCAGCAGGCCGATGTGCTGGCCGCGGTAGGTTTTGATCAGCTGCGCGGCAATGCTCTCGGGGCTTTGCGGCATCACGGCCGCGCCGTCCTTGGTGCAATGCTGGATGCCCAGCTTCACATACAGGAGGCGCAGGAAATGCCAGACCTCGGTGGTCGTGCCCACAGTGGACTTGCGGCCGCCGCGCGAGAGACGCTGCTCGATCGCCACGGTAGGCGGAATGCCGTAGACCGCATCGACTTCGGGCCGGCCCGCCGGCTGCACGATGCTGCGGGCGTAAGCGTTGAGCGATTCGAGGTAACGGCGTTGGCCTTCGTTGAACAAAATATCAAAGGCCAGCGTGGACTTGCCCGAGCCCGACACGCCCGTCACCACATTGAACTTGCCGCGCGGAATGTCCACCGACAGGCTCTTGAGGTTGTTCTCTTTCGCGTTGACGATCTGGATCAGGTTCGAGAACGCCGGCCGCGTGGCCCAAACCTTGGGGCGCGACTCTTCCACGCCGTGCACCTTGCCCATGGCGTGCTCGTACTCACGCAGCGCCAGCGCGGTGTGCGATGTCGGGTGCTGGCGCACCTCTTCAGGCGTACCCTGCGCCACCAGCAGGCCACCGCCCTCCCCGCCTTCAGGGCCGAGGTCTATCAGCCAGTCGGCCGAGCGGATCACGTCAAGGTTGTGCTCGATGACGATGAGCGAGTGGCCCGCTTCGAGCAACTTGCGCAGCGCGCGCATCAGCTTGGCGATGTCGTCAAAGTGCAGGCCGGTGGTCGGCTCGTCGAACAAAAACAGCGTGCCGCGGCCAGGCTGCCTGAGCGCCAGCGCCTGTTTGCTGGCGCTGGTGGTTTTGCTGGCATTGGCAAGGAAACCCGCGAGCTTGAGGCGCTGTGCCTCACCGCCCGACAGCGTAGGCACAGGCTGGCCCAGCTTCACGTATTCCAGGCCCACGTCGACGATGGGCTGCAGGGAGCGCACGACTTCGCGGTCTTGCGCAAAGAGGGCGATCGCCTCGCTCACCGTGAGGTCCAGCACGTCAGACACATTGAGCAGGCGCGGCTTCACGTCGCCAATCGCCTTGCGTTCAATCGTCACTTCCAGGATCTCGGCGCGGTAACGCTTGCCGTCGCAATCGGGGCAGCGCAGGTAGACGTCGCTCAAAAATTGCATCTCGACATGCTCGAAGCCCGAGCCGCCGCAAGTCGGGCAGCGGCCGTCGCCATTGTTGAAGCTGAACTTGGTGGCGGTGTAGCTGCGTTGCTTGGCCAGCGGAGCCAGGGCGAAGAGGTCACGCACCGCGTCCCACGCCCCCACATAGCTGGCGGGATTGGACCGCGCCGTCTTGCCGATGGGCGACTGGTCAACAAACACCACGTCGGTCAGGTGGTCGGCGCCCATGAGGCGGTCGTGCAGGCCTGGCGTTTCGGTCGCCTTGCCGAACTGGCGCAGCAGCGCGGGCGCGAGGATGTCCTGCATCAGCGTGGACTTGCCCGAGCCGCTGACACCGGTAACGCACACCAGGCGCTGCAGCGGAAAGTCGACGGTCAGGTTCTTCAGGTTGTGGTCGCGCGCGCCTTCGAGGATGAGGCGCGGGGTGTTGTCGGTCACCGCGCGCTTGAAGCCCATGCCCACCTGCTTGCGTGAGCCGAGGTAGGCGCCGGTCAGCGTGTCGGCATGTTTGATGTCGTCAGGCGTGCCGTCAAACACGATCTGGCCGCCCTTCTCACCCGGGCCGGGGCCCATGTCGATCAGGCGGTCGGCTGCCAGCATGACGGCCGGGTCGTGCTCGACCACCACCAGCGTGTTGCCGGCGTCACGCAGGCGGTGCATGGCCTGGGTGATGCGGTTCATGTCGCGCGGGTGCAGGCCGATGGAGGGCTCATCCAGCACAAACAGCGTGTTGACCAGCGAGGTGCCCAGTGCGGTGGTGAGGTTGATGCGCTGCACCTCACCACCCGAGAGCGTGCGGCTTTGCCTGTCGAGCGTGAGGTAGCCGATGCCGACGTCGCAGAGGTATTTGACGCGGGTCTGGATTTCTTCGAACAGCGACTTCAGCGCCTGCAACTCTGCATCGTCGCCCATCACGTCGAGTGAGAGGCCGCTGAAGAACTGCCGCAGCCTGTCAATCGGCAGGCGCATCAGGTCGTGCAACGCCAGGCCCGGCAGGGCTTCGAGCTGTTCACGGCTCCAGTGCACACCCACCGGCATGAAGCGCTGGCTGGGCGGCAGCACCGCATCTGCGGCTTCCTTGGAACCGAGGCGCCAGAGCAAAGATTCGAGCTTCAGACGCGCGCCGCCGCAGGTCTCGCATTGCGTGTAGCTGCGGTATTTGGACAGCAGCACGCGGATGTGCATCTTGTAGGCCTTGCTTTCCAGGTATTCGAAGAAGCGCTTGATGCCGTACCACTGCTTGTTCCAGTTGCCGTCCTTGTAGCCCGGTGTGCCGTTGATGACCCAGCCCTGCTGCTCTGGCGTGAGCTTGTACCAGGGCGTGTCGCGCGGAACACCCGCCGCTTCGGCGTGGCGCAGCAGGTCGTCCTGCGCTTCTTTCCAGGCCGGGGTCTGGATGGTCTTGATGGCGCCGGCGCGAAGGGTGAGCTTGTCGTTGGGAATCACCAGGCCGTAGTCGACGCCGATGACGCGGCCAAAGCCGCGGCAGGTTTCGCACGCACCCATGGCCGAGTTGAAGGAGAACAGCGAGGGCGTGGGGTTGGTGTAGCGCAGGTCGCTGTCGGGGCAGTGCAGGCCAGTAGAGAAGCGCCACATCACATCCGGTTGACCATCCTCTGCGTGTTGTACATAGATGTTCAGTCGCCCGCCACGCTTCAATGCCGTCTCGATAGCTTCCATCACACGGGCTTTTTCCACCGCGTGGGTGCGAAAACGGTCGGCCACCACGTCCAGCAGCTTGTGCGGACCGGCCGGCGTGGCCACGTCCCGCTGGGCATGCACGCGCGTGAAGCCGCTGACAGAGAGCCACTGCTCGACCTGCTCGGCGCTGGTGTTGCCGGGCAACTCAACCGGAAAGGTCAACACCACGCGCGGATCCCCCTCTTTGGTGCGCGCCATCAGCTCGGCATAAATCGATTCAGGCGTGTCGTGGCGCACGTTCTGGGCGGTCTGCTTGTCGAAGAGCTGCGCGGCGCGCGCGTAAAGCAGCTTCAGGTGGTCGTTCAACTCCGTCATGGTGCCCACGGTGGAGCGCGAGCTGCGCACCGGGTTGGTCTGGTCGATGGCGATGGCGGGCGGCACGCCTTCCACTTTGTCGACGGCCGGCTTGTCCATGCGGTCCAGGAACTGCCGTGCGTAGGCAGAGAAGGTTTCCACATAACGGCGCTGGCCTTCGGCGAACAGCGTGTCAAAGACCAGGGAGGATTTGCCCGAGCCGCTGGGCCCTGTAACTACCGTCATTTCACCGGTGCGGATATCCAGATCGAGGTTTTTGAGGTTGTGCTGGCGCGCGCCGCGAATGCGGATGATTCCCTGGGACATGAGTGCAGTCTTTCCTGAAGAGGTCAAACATTCTAGACAGGGCAATCGGCTGTGCAGGACGTAGGGATTAATATCCTTTTTGCACACTTTTAGCTACGTCAATTAGGGCGGCTTCTGGTTTTCCTGATCGCATTTTTTGCGCTTTCATGCTTCACTTATGGATACATCATTTCACCCGGATGGAGATACTGTGAACAACATGAGAAAACTCAGCAGATGGTGCGCCGCCATCGCGATGGTGGCCGTGGCCCAGGCCAGCCATGCGCAACTCCTTGTCGGGCAGACCGCAGGGTTCACCGGCCCCGTGGGCGCCGGCGTCAAGGAAACCACGGAAGGCGCCAAGCTCTACATCGACGCCGTCAATGCCAAGGGCGGCGTGGGCGGGCAAAAGATTGAGCTGGTGTCGCTCGACGACAAATTCGATCCGAAGCTGGCGGTCGAAAACGCACGCAAGCTGATTGAAGAACAAAACGTGCTGGCCATGTTCCTGACCCGCGGTACACCCCATACCGAAGCCATCATTCCGCTGCTCGACAAAAACAGCGTGCCGCTGGTCGGCCCTTCTACCGGTGCCATGGTGCTGCACCAGCCCGTCAAAAAACATGTGTTCAACGTACGCGCCACCTACCAGCGTGAAGCTGAGAAAGCGGTCACTCACCTGCATTCCATGGGCATCACGCGTATCGGCATCGTGTATGCCGACGACAGCTTCGGCGCTGACGGCGTGATGGGCGCGCAAAAAGGGCTGACGACTGCCAAGCTGCAGCCCGCTGTACTGGAAAAATTCGACCGCTCCAAACCCGACTTCGCGCCGATCGCACCCAAGGTTTACCAATCCAACGCGCAGGCCGTCATCATGGTGGCCTCAGGGCAGGCCGTGGTCGACGGCATCAAGGCCTTCCGCGCGGGCGGCTCCACGGCGCAGATCGTGACGCTTTCGAACAATGCCTCGGGCGGCTTTGTGAAAAGCCTGGGCGACAACGCCCGTGGCGTGATCGTCACGCAGGTGTTTCCGTATGAGCGCTCCATCGCCTTCCCCATGGTGAAGGAGGCACAGGAGCTGGCCAAGGCCAAGGGGCAAGCCGACGTGAGCCCCGCGATGCTGGAAGGTTTTGCTGCTGCAAAGGTCTTGGTGGAGGGCTTGCGCCGGGCAGGCGCCAAACCCACGCGCGAGAAACTCCAGGCGGCCCTGGAGGGCATGCGCAAGATTGATATCGGCGGGCTGGAAGTGAGCTACAGCCCCGAAGACCATACCGGGCTGGATTTTGCCGATCTGTCCATCATCGGCACCGACGGAAAATTCAAGAGATAAATAGCACCCCCCTGCCGACGCTCACTTCGTGTAGCGTCACCTCCCCCCAGGGGGACAGGCGCCTTGCGCCCGGCATAGCCGGATCGCGGCCCCTGCTTGGAAAGAGAATCCCCCCTGCCGACGCTCACTTCGTGTAGCGTCACCTCCCCCCAGGGGGACAGGCGCCTTGCGCCCGGCATAGCCGGATCGCGGCCCCTGCTTGCGAATTCGCAGACCCGCGGCCAAGCCATGCAGGTTTGAAGATTCCCCCTGCCGACGCTCACTTCGTGTAGCGTCACCTCCCCCAGGGGGACAGGCGCCTTGCGCCCGGCATAGCCGGATCGCGGCCCCTGCTTGAGAATTCGCACACCTGCGGCGCCAAGCCGTACGGGTTTGCTCAACCGTACAGAGCCTGCTCAAGTTCCTTGAACTTCTCGGGGCCTACAGCTTCCTTGATCTTGGGCGCCAGCTCCTTGAGCTTGTCGATGTCGCCTGCGGCTTCCACCGCAAGGTTCAGCCGGAAACCCCGAAGGCCCAGGGCGGCCGTCAGCCGCGTGGCGATGGGGTAAGCCCTTGAATAATGCTCTTGCGCATTCAGGGTGGGACTGCCGTCGGCGTTGTGCGCCGACACCTCAGGGACTGGCTCGGCAGGCGGCTGCACTGCCAGCGGTGCCAGCAGGCCCAGCGAAATCAGGTGGTTGATGTCTTCTGCGGTTACGCCGAATCCTGAGGTGGCCTTGACCACATCGGCCATGCTGCGTTTGCCGTCAAACATGATAAAGGCAGAGCGCTGCCGGGGGGTCAATGCGACGGTTCGGTTCTGTACGGCGGTCTGGCCGGCTTCCGTCTTGGTGTAAATCATCGGCTGGTCTCCAGTAAATGCGCGAGGGCGCCACCATGCGGTGCTTGATATTCAGAGACGCTGTAATGGCTTGTTTTGTCTCTGTTAATTCAATTTACCTCATTTTTACCTGCGCCGCACCTATTTCGGGCATGTCGCGGCACTGTCCTGCCTGCGAATGCGCCACGTGCTGCCAGCCTGATCCCTTCACTCAACCGCCCGCACCAACCCCAAAAGCAGCCGCAACAACAGGTACATCCAGCCGCGAAGCACCATGTTTTTCACCACTCAGATCAATATCGCCGCCCTTGTTCAACAGAAATAATGCCAGCCCGGCAATCACGATAAAACCCACAACAATTTTCCACATCTTTCTTTCTCCCAAAAAAAAGCCCCCGGCAAATGGATGACGAGGGCCCGTAAAAAACACAAGGCTTTTCAGCCTGAAAAGGCCGGTGCGGGCTCCTGGCCCGCACCGGCGCAAATACCCATCAGTCGTTGGCGTAAATATCCACGTCCTTGGTTTCCTTGATGAACAAGGTGCCAACCACCAGCGTCATGGCGGCGACGATGATCGGGTACCAGAGGCCGTTGTACATATTGCCGGTCTGCGCCACGATGGCAAAAGCCGTGGTAGGAAGCAGGCCACCGAACCAGCCGTTACCGATGTGGTACGGCAGGCTCATGGAGGTGTAGCGGATGCGGGTCGGGAACAGTTCCACCAGCATGGCGGCGATCGGGCCGTACACCATGGTGACCAGCAGCACCAGATAGAACAGGATGACCGTGACCATGACCTTGTCGACCTTGGCTGGATCAGCCTTGCTCGGGTAGCCGGCAGCCTTCAGGTCGTCCGCAACCGCTTTCTTGAACTCGGCATCTTTCTTCTTGGCGTCGTCGGCGCTCAGGCCCTTGGCGTTGTAGCTGGGGATGGCGGTTTCGCCGATCTTGATGGTGGCCACGGTGCCGGCGGGTGCGGCGACGTTGTCATAGCTCACCGAAGCGCCTGCCAGCACCTGCTTGGCGATGTCGCAAGAGCTGGTGAACTTGACGGTGCCGGTCGGGTTGAACTGGAACGAGCACTCTTTCGGGTCGGCGGTCACAACCACCTTGTTCTTGGCTTGTGCCGCGGCCAGGTCAGGGTTGGCGGCTTTGGTCAGCGCAGTGAACACGGGGAAGTAGGTGACCACAGCCAGCAGGCAGCCGGCCATGATGATGGGCTTGCGGCCGATCTTGTCGGACAGCGTTCCGAAAATCACGAAGAAAGGCGTACCCAGGATCAGCGAATAGGCCACCAGGATGTTGGCCGTGGGGCCGTCGACCTTGAGCGCCTGCGTCAGGAAGAACAGCGCGTAGAACTGGCCGGAATACCACACCACAGCCTGGCCGGCGGTCAGGCCGATCAGCGCCAGGATCACGATCTTCAGGTTTTTCCACTGGCCGAAAGACTCGGACAACGGTGCCTTGGAGGTCTTGCCCTCAGCCTTCATTTTCTGGAAGGCAGGGGATTCGTTCATCGACAACCGGATGTAGACCGACACGGCCAGCAGCAGGATGGACACGATGAACGGAATGCGCCAGCCCCAGTCGGCGAATGCGACTTCGCCCATGGCGGTACGCACACCCAGGATGACCAGCAGGCTCAGGAACAGGCCCAGCGTGGCTGTGGTCTGGATCCAGGAGGTGTAGGCGCCGCGCTTGCCCTGTGGCGAGTGCTCGGCCACATAGACAGCTGCACCACCGTATTCACCGCCGAGCGCCAGGCCTTGCAGCATGCGCAGGGCAATCAGGATCACCGGGGCGGCGACACCGATGGATGCGTAGTTGGGCAAGAGGCCGACGATGAAGGTCGACAGGCCCATGATCACGATGGTGACCAGGAAGGTGTACTTGCGGCCGATCATGTCGCCCAGGCGGCCGAACACCAGCGCGCCGAAGGGGCGCACGATGAAGCCGGCTGCAAAAGCGAGCAGCGCAAAGATGAAGGCAGAGCCCGAGTCCAGTCCGCTGAAGAACTGCTTGGCAATGATGGCTGCCAATGAACCGTAGAGGTAGAAGTCATACCACTCAAATACGGTGCCGAGCGAGGAGGCGAAAATCACCTTCTTCTGCTCGGCTGTCATCGGCCTGTTGTCGACGGCTGTTGCCATGATGTTGTCTCCAAAATAATGAGACTTCCGGTATGGAAGCTACCTTCATTATTTTGGTTGTGGCTGACCTAGCTCTGACGTGAAACTAACAGGAGCTTTCACGAAACTTATGCGTGGCTGACAAGTCAAGGGGAAACCCTTGAAGAACTTTTCAGCATGCGAAGCACCTCAGGGAAAACGCTTAAAACCTTCTTAGGTGCCGCGTTTAATGCCCGTCGCAACCTTACACGCGGCATTCCAGCCATCACCCTCAAACCAGGGACTGCCGAGCAGGTACTCGCGCAGCATCGGCAACGCATCCAGGCCCCAGAAAATTTTGCCGTCGACTTCAAACGCCGGTACACCAAAAACGCCCTTGGCAATCGCCGCTTCCGTATTGCTTTTAAGCTGCGCCTTCACGCCCTCGTCCTGTACATCGCGCGCAGGCGCGAGCTGCTTGACCAACGCTTCGTAACGGGCCGCATCGCCGGCTTCACCGCCTTCGCCCCAGACATGGCGAAAGATGGTTTCGCACGCATAGCGGTTGGGCGTGCCGCCCTGCCCCTCGGGGCCGCAGGCCACAGCCAGGCGCAGCAAAGGCAAGGGGTTGAAGGGGTGGCTGGCCGGCATCTTCATCGCGATACCCAGGCTGTGTGCCAGCCACAGCACCTGCCGGTAGGTCCAGTCGCGTTTGGGGGCGATCTCCGCAGGGCCCAGCTGGCCATAGTGCTTGAGCATGCCCGCGAACAGCACCGGCGTGTACGCCACGCTGTAGCTCACACCCTTCAGCGCTTCTGGAAAGCGCTCAAAAGCCAAAAAGGCATAGGGCGAAATGACGTCGAAGTAGCATGTGATGTGCTTGATCGCGGGCGCATCACCGGCTGCCGGCTTCATCGTCGTGTTCTCGCCGGTCATGGCTTCATCGCAGTCATGCGCTGCCCGATGGATGTCCAGATATGGCGCTTGCCGGCATCGTCAGCGCCGCTCCACTGCGCGATTTCATCGCGCGTGCGAAAGCAGCCTTCGCACAGGCCCGACGCTGCGTTCATGCGGCACACGGAAATGCAGGGCGACGGGACGTCGGGCTCATCGTCGAGTGTGGCCGCGCGCAGGGACACCAGTTCGATCGCATGCTTGCGTGCCAGTTTGTCTTCGTCCACATTCACCGCAAAGTCCGCCACCGGCGCGCCCGTCAGTAGCTCAAGCTCCTGCGGCGACAGCTGGAACACCGCATGCGGGTGGCCCGCGGCGGCCCACACGGTTTCAAAGCGGAACAGCGAGCGGTCAATCAGCGTCACGGAGGGCGTGGCATGCGCCAGCGGCGACACACCGCCTATGGAGAACCCCGTGCGCGCCTTCACAAACTCCGCATCGGCCCGTGCCAGACGCTTGCCGTCGATACACACCATGGCCTCGACCTTTTTTTCATCAACCCGCTGGTCGCCTGACGTCACCACCAGCACGGCGGCATCGTCGGACTTGCGGCGAAAAATAATGCTCTTGGCAATCTGGCCCACCTGCACACCCAGCGCATCGGCTGCCTGCTGCGCGGTGCGCGCGGCATCGTCGAGCATGACGGGTGCATGCAGGTGGCCGCTGTCCAGCAGCACAGCGGCCACCCGCTGCACACCCTCAGGCAAAGTCTTCAATTCGGATCCACACATCATGAGCCCCCACGCTTTTCACTGCGTGTAATACGCTGCCCCCCGAGGGGTCGCTGCGCCTGCGGCCCGGCAAAGCCGGTTCCGCGGCCCCGGCTGGGTTTTATGTCATTGCACATTAGTTCTGTCGCTTATTCAGTAGCGCGGTTGCCGCGCGGGAGTTGGGCTTGCGCCCCAGGAAATCGCTGATGAATTTTCCCGCATCAATGAGCTTGTCCAGGTCAATGCCCGTCTCAATGCCCATGCCATGCAGCATGTACACGACATCTTCGGTCGCCACATTGCCCGTCGCGCCCTTGGCAAACGGGCAGCCGCCCAGGCCGGCCGATGAGGTGTCGTATTGCCATACGCCCATCTGCAATGCCATCAGCGTATTGCCCAGCGCCTGGCCGTAGGTATCGTGAAAATGCCCGGAGACATCATTGATGTCGAAATGCTTGAGCGTCGCCTCCATGGCACGCTGCACCTTGAGCGGCGTGCCCACGCCAATCGTGTCGGCCACCCCCACATGCTGCACGCCTATGCCCTTCATCAGGCCAGCGAGCATGTCCACACGTTCAGGCGCAATTTCGCCTTCATAGGGACAGCCCACGGTGCAGGACATCGCGCCCCGCACATAAATGCCTTTTTCACGCGCGGCCTCGACCACGGGGCGAAAGCGCTCAATGCTTTCGGCAATCGAACAGTTGATGTTCTTCTGGCTGAAGGCCTCGCTGGCCGCGCCGAACACCACGATCTCGTCGGGCCACAGCTCGCGCGGCGGCGCAATTGCGGCTTCAAAGCCTTTCATGTTGGGCGTCAGCACCGAATAGCGCACACCCGGCTTGCGCTTGATACCCGCCATCACCTCGGCGTTGTCGGCCATCTGCGGCACCCACTTGGGCGACACATAACTTGTGACTTCGATCTCGGTCAGGCCCGCGTCCTGCAGGCGCTGCACCAGCTCGATCTTCACGGCGGCAGGCACCTGGGCTTTTTCATTTTGCAAGCCGTCGCGCGGGCCGACATCGACAATTTTGACTTTGGAGGGCAAGGACATGATTTTTTTCCGTATTCGATTTCAAGGTCAGGCGGCCGCAGGTGCCGCACCGCGCGGGCGCAACCACAAAAGCAGCCAGCCGGCCAGCACACCCAGCGCACTGAACACCAAAAGAACCCCACCGATAAAGCCCTGCACCAGCACCGACCCCACAATCTGGGCCTGCACTGGATCTGCCACCGGATAACGCACCTTCACGGCCTCACCCACTTTATGGACGGCGCCGCCCTGGCGCACCAGCGGATCAGCCACACGCAGGGTACGGCCATCGTGCGCGGAAAATTCGACAATGCTTTTCTGGCCCGTGCTGAGCTTCAGGCGGGACGCTTCATGTCCCACCACCCGGCCGGCTACCGTGCGGGTGTCGCTGCCAAGACCCAGGCTTGAGGCCAGCAGCCAGAGAGCCCCCAGGGCTGTCAGCCCGCTGGGCACCAGCAACAGCCAGCCCAAAACACTGAGCAGGCGGTGAGATGTGGACGATGGCATCAATGAAACTCCGGGGACTGCGCTTCAACAGCCGCTTCAATAGCCACGCAGTGGATCAACAATACCAGCAACCCGCTCCCCGCGTTCGACGGCACGCACCTTGCCCGCAATCTGGGCAATGCTTTCCTCACGCAGCGTGCGGGCCGAGGTGTGCGGGGTTACCGTGACTTTCGGGTGTTTCCAGAAAGGGTGATCTGCCGGCAGCGGTTCAACATGGAATACATCCAGCGTGGCGCCCGCCAGGTGGCCGTTGTCGATCAGCGTGATCAGGTCGCCATCGACCAGGTGGCTGCCGCGCGCCACGTTGATGACATAGCCGCCGGGCCGCAACTGCGACAGGGTGTCCAGGTTCATGATGCCCCGCGTTTCAGACGTCAGCGGCAGCAGGCACACCAGGATGCGGCTGGCCGCCAGGAACTCCTGAAAACCCTGCCCACCCGCATCGCCCGAAAAACACCGCACACCCTCAATCGTCTTGGGCGACCGGCTCCAGCCATTGACCGGAAAGTCAAACTGCGCCAGCGCGCGGCCGACGCGCTCACCCAGCACGCCCAGGCCCATCACGCCAATGGGGAAATCGGTGCGCAGGCGCGGCTTGCGGTACGACCATTTGCCTTCGGCAATATCGGCCTCATAGCCATCGAGCTCGCGAAAGTGGCGGATCACCGCATGGCACACAAACTCGGCCATCTGCACGGACATGCCGGCGTCGTCCAGCCGCACCACCGGTACGCCGGCTGGAAGCCGCAGCTTCATCAGCGCGTCAACGCCGGCGCCAATGTTGAAGATGCCTTTGAGCTTTGGCTGCTCGTCAAAGAACTGCTGGGGCGGCGCCCAGACCACCGCGTAGTCGGCCGGCGCCGCGCCGGCGGACCACAACTCCACCTGCGCATCGGGAAACTCGGCCTTCAGGCCGTCTACCCAAGGCTGGGGTTTGATATCGGAACAGCAAAAACTGATGCGCATGAAAAGGATCCCGTTTGAATCAAGGCAAAGTAAAAATCAAACGGCTATTTTCAACAATTCCGAGCCTTCGCTCACCTGGTCGCCCGGCGCATACAGCAGCTCCTGCACCGTGCCATCGGCCGGCGCGGCAATGGTGTGCTCCATCTTCATGGCTTCCATCACCGCCAGCGGCTGGCCTTTGCTGACCTTGTCGCCCGCCTTGACAGCAAACGACACCACCTTGCCGGGCATGGGCGCCGTGAGGCGGCCGCCTTCGGCCTGCGCTTCGCCCGCATGGGCCAGCAGGTCGATGGAAAGGATTTGCGTGGCGCCTTTGGCTGTGAACACATGGTCCAGCTCGCCCTGGGCATATACGGCGGCCGTCATGCGCTGGCCGGCAAACTGCACGTCAATGCCCTGGGCGGTTTCAGCAAACACCAGCGGGCCCGATGCCTCACCCATCGTCAGGCGCAGCGCACCATCGTGCAGGTAGGCCAGCGTTGCCTTGGCGGGTTCGCCATGAAATTCAAACTCAAAGCGGCGCTCCATCACACCATGCGAGCGCCAGCCATCGCGGCGGCTGAAAGGGTCTGCGCCTTCCATGGCCCGCTCATCCAGCAGGGCTTTGGCCACCGCCGCCGCACCCGCCATGGCCAGGCCCACCGGCTCCTGCTTGAACAGCACCGCCTCTTCGCGCTGGATCAGCGCGGTGTCGAGGTTGGCTTTGGCAAACGAGGGGCTGCGCACCACATAGCGCAAAAACTGCACATTGGTGCTCAGACCCACGATGCGAGTCTGCGCCAGCGCATCGTCCAGCCGGGCCAGCGCTTCCTCGCGCGTGGCGCCATGCACGATGAGCTTGGCCACCATGGAGTCGTAATAAGGCGAAATCGCATCGCCTTCACGCACGCCGTCATCCACGCGAACCTGTCCTCTTTCAAACGCCGTATGCACTGGTTTCTTGTAGACGTGCAGCGTGCCGGTAGCGGGCAGGAAGTTGTTGTCGGGCGTTTCGGCGCAGATGCGCGCTTCGATGGCGTGGCCGTGGATTCGCAGTTGATCTTGCGCCAGCGGCAGTTTTTCGCCTGAGGCCACGCGCAGTTGCCACTCGACCAGGTCCAGCCCGGTGATCGCCTCCGTCACCGGGTGTTCGACCTGCAGACGCGTATTCATTTCCATAAAGAAGAAATTCATGCTGCCGTCGGCTCGCTGCTCGACGATGAACTCCACCGTGCCCGCGCCCACATAATTCACGGCACGCGCCGCCGCCACGGCGGCCTCACCCATCTGCTTGCGCATGGCTTCCGTCATGCCGGGCGCCGGCGCCTCTTCCAGCACTTTCTGGTGGCGGCGCTGCACCGAGCAATCGCGCTCAAACAGGTAAACGTAATTGCCATGCGTGTCGCCAAACACCTGGATCTCTATGTGGCGCGGCCGCTGGGCATACTTTTCCACCAGCACCGCGTCATCACCAAAGCTGTTGATGGCCTCGCGTTTGCATGAGGCCAAAGCCGCGTCGAAGTCTTCCGTCTTGTCGACCGCGCGCATGCCCTTGCCGCCGCCGCCCGCGCTGGCCTTGATCAGCACCGGGTAGCCAATGCGGTCGGCCTCGCGCTTGAGCAGCGCCGGGTCCTGGTCGCTGCCGTGGTAGCCGGGCACCAGCGGCACGCCAGCTTTTTCCATCAGCTGTTTGGACTCCGCCTTCAGGCCCATGGCCTTGATGGCCGAGGCCGGTGGGCCAATAAAGACCAGCCCTGCGTCGGCACAGGCCTGCGCAAATTCCTCGTTCTCGCTCAGGAAGCCGTAACCCGGGTGAATCGCCTCGGCGCCCGTGGCCCTGGCGGCTTCAATGATGCGCTCCCAACGCAGGTAACTGTCTTTGGGCGCGCTGCCGCCGATGTGCACCGCCTCGTCGCAAAAGCCGACATGTTTGGCGCCCGCGTCGGCATCGGAATAAACCGCAACAGACTGGATGGCCATGCGGCGGGCAGTCGCGGCAACGCGGCAAGCTATTTCACCGCGATTTGCGATAAGGATCTTTTTAAACATGGTCGTTCTTTGAGAAAGGAGACTTCAAGGTGAAAGCGGAAGCGGTTCCGGGGTCCGGCCTGCCGCTGAAAATACGGGCCACGCGGATAAACAGCTGACGCAGAAAGCGCCAGCAAACGCGGATCAGCCAGATGCTGAGCGCCAGCACCAAAGCCAGCACCACCACAAACACCAGCGGGTGGGCAATCGCCAGCCACAGGCCGGCCGGCACCAGCGAGTCTTCGACCAGCGAGGCGCCGATGTTGCTGAAAGGCTCGGGCGAGGTGTTGATGGCTGCGCGCGTGGTGGCCTTGGCCGCAAAGCTGGTGGCGGCCAGCGTGCCACCCAGCAAGGCCGCCACCAACGCGCCCAGGCCGTTGTCTGCGCCAAACACGGCGGCTGCCAGCGCGGCACCCGCCGGGATGCGAATCACACCGTGCACCACATCCCACAGCGAATCAAGGCCCGGAATCTTGTCGGCAAAAAATTCAATGAACACCATGAAGCCGCTGACGCCCAGCACCACCGGATTGGCCAGCAGCTGCAGGCCTTGCGGAAGCTCTACCCAGCCCATAAACCCTGCCAGCCCGGTCAGCAGCACGACAAGGTACAGGCGCACGCCACTGGCCCAGCCCAGCGCACCGGCCAGGGCAATCAGTTGTGCGGTGTCCAGGGCTTGCATCAAGTGATCCAGTTCGGTTTGCGCTTTTGCAGGAACGATTGAACGCCTTCGCGGCCTTCAGCGCTCACGCGCACATCGGCAATGCTTTCCACCGTCATCTGCACCAAGTCCGGCGTGATGGGCTGGCCGCCTACGTCCTGCACCAGCTGTTTGCACAGCTTCACGGCTTCGGGGCCCGAATTGACAAGTGCCTTCACAAGCTCGGCCACCTTGGCGTCCAGCGCGTCGGCCGTCACCACTTCATGAACAAAACCAATGCGCAAGGCCTCAGCGGCATCAAAGCGCTCGGCCGTGAGGAAGTAGCGATGCGCCGCCCGCGCGCCCATGGCGCGAATCACATACGGGCTGATGGTGGCGGGTATCAGGCCCAGCTTCACCTCACTGAGGCAATACCCTGCAGTGTCCACCGACACAGCCATGTCGCAAGCCGCCACCAGGCCCATGCCACCGGCATACACGTCGCCCTGTATGCGGGCAACCACCGGCTTGGGGCATTCATAAACAGCCTGCAGCATGGTCGCCAGGCGGCCCGCGTCTTCCAGGTTCTGCGCATGGGTGTAGTCGGCCATGCTGCGCATCCAGTTCAGGTCGGCACCTGCGCAAAAGGCCGGGCCGTTGGCCGCCAGCACAACGCAGCGCACCTCGTCGTGCATGCCCAGCTCGACAAAAGCCTGCGTCATCTCGGCGATGACCTCCTGGTTGAAGGCATTGCGCACGTCAGGGCGGTTCAGCGTGACGGTCGCCACCAGCGCCTCGACCTGGATGTTCAGATGGTTCATCTCATTTGTCCTTTCCAGCTGGCTTTTCTGATCACATGCGGAACACGCCGAACTTCGTGTCCGGAATCGGTTGGTTCAGTGTGGCCGAGAGCCCCAACGCCAGCACACGCCGCGTATCCGCCGGGTCAATCACACCGTCGTCCCAGCCGCGCGCGGTGGAGTAATACGGGTGCGACTGCTGGCCAAACTGGTCCAGCACCGGCTGCTTGAAGGTGGCCTCTTCTTCGGCGCTCCAGCTGCCGCCCTTGGCTTCAATCGCGTCGCGCTTTACGGTGGCCAGCACGCCGGCGGCCTGCTCGCCGCCCATCACGCAGATGCGCGCGTTCGGCCACATCCACAAAAAGCGCGGTGAATACGCCCGGCCGCACATGCCGTAATTGCCGGCGCCGTAGCTGCCGCCAATGATCACGGTGAACTTGGGCACCTGGGCCGTGGCCACGGCCGTCACCATCTTGGCGCCATGGCGGGCAATGCCTTCGGCTTCGTATTTTCGGCCGATCATGAAGCCGGTGATGTTCTGCAGAAACACCAGCGGCACCTTGCGCTGGCAGCACAGCTCGATAAAGTGCGCGCCCTTCTGGGCTGATTCGCTGAACAAAATGCCGTTGTTGGCGATGATGCCCACCGGCATGCCCTCAATGTGCGCAAAGCCGCAGACCAGCGTGGGGCCAAAGCGCGCCTTGAACTCATGAAACTCGCTGCCGTCGACGATGCGGGCAATCACCTCGCGCACGTCATACGGTTTTTTCGGGTCCACCGGAATCACACCATGCAGCTCTTGCGGGCTGTGCAGCGGCGGCACCGGCGTACGCAGGGCCTGGTCGAAACGTTTGGTCTTGTTGAGGCTGGCCACCGCCTGCCGGGCCAGCGCCAGCGCATGCGCGTCGTTTTGTGCCAGGTGGTCGGCCACGCCTGAAAGACGCGTGTGCACGTCACCGCCGCCCAGGTCTTCAGCGCTGACGATCTCACCAATGGCCGCCTTCACCAGCGGCGGGCCGCCCAGAAAGATGGTGCCCTGATTCTTGACGATGATGGTCTCGTCGCTCATGGCCGGCACATACGCGCCGCCGGCCGTGCAGCTGCCCATGACCACGGCAATCTGCGCAATGCCCTGCGCGCTCATGTTGGCCTGGTTAAAAAAGATGCGGCCAAAGTGGTCGCGATCAGGAAACACGTCGTCCTGGTTCGGCAAATTGGCGCCGCCCGAATCGACCAGGTAGATGCAGGTGAGGTTGTTTTGCATTGCCACTTCCTGCGCGCGCAAATGCTTTTTCACCGTCATCGGGTAGTAGGTTCCGCCTTTCACCGTGGCGTCGTTGCACACGATCATGCAGTCCACCCCATTCACACGGCCAATACCGGTAATGACGCCGGCGCAGGGCGCGCTGTCGGTGCCGTCGCGGTCGGGGTACATGTCTTTGGCGGCCAGAGGGCCGAGTTCAAGGAAAGGCGTGCCCGGGTCCAGCAGCATCTGCACGCGGTCACGCGGCAGCAGCTTGCCGCGCGACACATGCCGCGCCCGCGTGGCCTCACCGCCACCCAGGGCGGCCTTGGCGACTTGCGCGTTCAGGTCGTCTACCTGCGCCTGCATGGCGGCGGCATTGGCCTGAAAGTCGGCAGAACGGGCGTTGAGTTTTGTCTCCAGAGCGGGCATGGCAATTCCTGAAATACGGATGAAAGGCGCTGAAACGGGGCTGGCCTGCGCCAGACCTTCGGGCACGTGGGCCCTACCTTAGCGCCAGATTAGCGCTAAAGGGCCAGCTTAGCGAAAACCCGCCCCACAGGCACAGCCAATGAGGTTGCAAATCCTGCCACCTGCGCGGAAAATTACCGCCATGCCCACGAAAACCGCCACAAGGCCCACCAATCCGCCCAAAGCCGCCACGCCCATGGCCTTTGCCAGAAGCATTGCTTCTGCCTACAAACGCTACAACCAAAACCCGGCAGAAGCCCTGAAACTGGCACAGATCACGCCAGCGCAGCTAAAACAAGTCAACGGCCACATCACCGCCCGTCAGATGGAGCTTCTTTCAGGCGCCGCCATGCAAGAGCTGGACGACGAAGGCCTGGGCGCCTTCAGCCGCAAACTGCCCTGGGGCAGCTACGGCATGCTGGCCCGCGCATCCATCAGCTCACCCAACCTGGGCGTGGCCCTGAAACGCTGGTGCCGCCACCACGCACTGATTGCCGACGACATCACCTTGCGCCTAAGCACCTCCGGCGACACCGCCGCCATCAGCGTTGAAGAGAAGGTGCCTGGCCAGGTCGGTGAGTTTGCTTTGGTGCATGTGCTGCGCAACATCCACGGCCTGGCCTGCTGGTATGTGGATTCGCGCATTCCACTGCAGGGTGCACGTTTTCCGTTTGCTGCACCGCCGCATGTAGAGGCCTATGGGCTGATGTTCCCTGGCCCGCTGCAGTTCAACGCTGCGCAGGCCGAGATCCGATTTGATGCACGCTACCTGGCATTGCCACTGCGCCGAGATGAAAAGGCTTTGCAGCAAATGCTTCAGCGGGCTTTGCCGTTGACGGTGTTGCAGTACCGGCGCGACAGGTTGTTGGTCGAGCAGGTGCGGCAAGCTCTGGCCAACCCTGCGGTGGCTTCGCACAATGCGGAGACTTTGGCCGCGGCGCTGAACATGTCGGCTCGCACACTGCACCGCCAACTGAAAGAGGAAGGCGCCTCACTGCAGGCACTCAAGGACGGCGTGCGCTTTCAGCAGGCCGGGGAACTGCTTCACCGCACCAGCCAGCCGGTGAAAAAAGTGGCTGCGGCTGCCGGCTTTGGCAACGAGAAAAGCTTTACCCGGGCATTTCGTGCGTGGTCTGGCGTCAGCCCCGGAGAGTTTCGCAAAAACCTGCAGGGCTGACAGGCCTTGATGCGCCTGGCGTTACACCGGACGCACCTCCTTCAGCCAAAGCTGCTGAAAAACCCGATGGGCTGCAGCTCCTGCGTGACGGGCAATTCGTCACAGCGCGCCTTGATCTCGGCCGTGAAGGCCTTGAAGGCCGGCAGCCCGGGCAGCGGGCTTTCAACCACGCCGTCGCCGTACACCGCCACATGCACAAAGCTCACCCCGTCAGCCAGTTGATGTGTCTGGTAGCTCAGGCCGGCAGGCTTGACGGCCTGCAGTTCGGCGTACACGGCGCGAACGAGGCGCTCATTTTCTGCGGCCATTTCGGGCTTGACGCGGTAACGAACCATGACTGCTCTCATACTTTTGCTCCTGTGGGTTGAATAAAAAGGGGCGCCTTGCCGCGCAGCCGAAGGGCCACCGCGGCACCGGCAAGTGAAAGAAGGGCGCAGGCCATCAGCGCCTGGGCAAAGCCGCCGCTGAACTGTTGCGCGCTGCCATAGCCGCCCGCATGGGCAAACACCGTGGCTGCAACGGCCACGCCCAGCACGCCGCCGAGCTGCCGCAAGGTCTGGAACAAGCCCGAGGCCTTTCCGATATCGCCCGGCTCCACCTCTGCCAGCACCGCGCTTTGCACCGCCGGCATGGCCATGGAAACACCCATGCCCGTCACCACCATGGGCAGCACCCACAGCGCGTAGGCACTTTGCGGGCCGGCCAGCAACGCCACCCACGCCACGCCAACGCCCTGCAGGGCCAGGCCAACCACGACCAGCTTGCGTGCGCCAACGCGCGCCACCATGGCCCCAGCCACCGGCCCGACAAAAAACAGTGTGGCCGTCCACGGCAGCATGCTCAGGCCCGCGCCCAGCGGCGTGCGGCCTTGCACCACCTGGAAGAACTGCGCCATGAAAAACAGCGTGCCCATCAACGACGCCGTCATCAAAAACCCCGCCGCGTTACCCGCCGCAAACACCGGCGAGCGAAAAAGCCTGGGCGGCACCATGGCGTCCCACGCCTCACGGCGCTGCAAAGCAACAAAGGCTGCGCCCAGCACGGCCCCCATGCCCAGTGCGCCCAGCACAGGCACGCTGAGCCACCCGCCGTGCGCGCCGCGCATCAGCCCCCACACCAGCCCCAGCAAGGACAGCACCATGAGCACCGCGCCCCGCCAGTCCAGCCGGCCCGGCGTACCCTTGCTTTCGGGCACCTTGCGCCACACCAGCGCGGCCACCCCCAGCGCAAACGGCACGTTGATCCAGAAGACCCATTGCCACGCCAGGCCGTGCACAACCGCACCGCCTGCCACCGGCCCGGCCAGCACCGCCAGGCCGGTGATGCCGCTGAACAGCCCCAGCGCCTTGCCCCGCTGCGCCGGCGCAAACGTCGCCGCCAGCAAGGCCATGGCCAGTGGCAGCACCATGGCCGCGCCCAGGCCCTGCAGCGCCCGTCCCGCAATCAGCCAGCCCATGCCCGGCGCCAACGCACAGGCCGCCGACGAGGCGGCAAACACCAGCAGCCCGCAGGCGTAAACCCGCTTGCGGCCAAAGCGGTCGCCCAGCGCAGCAGCGGTCATCAGAAGCACGGCAAAGCTCAGGCCATAAGCATTGACCGTCCACTCCAGCGCCTCGACGGAGGCCGACAGCTCATGCCTGAGGGTGTCCAGCGCCGTGGTCACCACCAGCGCATCCAGCGCCGCCATAAACGACCCGGCCGCCGCCAGGCCCAGAACCCAGCGCTGCTGCGCGGTAAAACCTGCTTGATTCATTTGCGTCACTTCATCGCTCCTTGTTGAGAGGCGGCCCACCCCATCCAATGTCACATCCAATGCCACATACAGATAAATGCCCGCCTCTATGCCAAAGACGGCGCGGCCCGGCAAATCGATGCAAAAATATTTTTGCGTGGCCGCGCATCGTTTTGGCCCCGCCCAACGTCTCACAAAAGGACGCACCCCGGTTTGCCGCAACCTTTCATCGGCAAAGCCGCCCAAGCCCCCACCTCCGAAGCACAATCACCAAGCCAAGGCCCTTCATGAACGCCACACCCCACTCCACCGCCCTGCCTGCAGCACCAGCTGGCACACCCCAGCCGGCCCTGCCTGAGTTCATCACCCTCATAGGCAGGTTGCGGCCCCGGTTGCACCGCTACTGCGCGCGCATGACGGGCTCCATCTTTGACGGTGAAGACATCGTGCAGGACACCCTGGCCAAAGCCGCGCAGGCTTACGACCCGGCCACGGTGCAGCATGCCGAGGGCTGGCTGTTTCGCATTGCGCACAACACCGCCATGGACTTTTTGCGCAGCAAGGCACGCGAAGAAGTGCACCTTGCCGATGAAGAGCCCGACACAACCGCCGACCCCCACGCCAGCGCCGAGCTGCGCCATGCCACCACGGCAGCACTGCGCACCTTCATGCAGCTGCTGCCGGCGCAGCGCAGCGCGGTGATCCTGGCCGACGTGCTGGGTTACGCGATGGACGAAGCAGCAGAAGTGATGAACGTGAGCCTGCCCGCCATCAAGGCTTCACTGCACCGCGGCCGCCTGCGCCTGCGCGAGCTGGCCCGGCAACCACAAGACAAAGCCCCACCGCCGGCTTTGTCGCCGGCAGACCAGGCCCTGCTCACCGAATACGCGGCCCGCTTTAACGCGCGAGACTTTGACGGCCTGCGCGACATGCTGGGCGACCAGGTGCACCTGAACCTGGTGGCGCGTTTGCAACTGGACGGCAAAGCCCATGTGGCCGAATACTTTGGCCGGTATTCAGCCGTGACGGGCGTGATGCGCGTCACGCCCACCAACATCGAAGGCCGGCCCGTCATCTGGATACACCAGGAGAGCGACTCCACGGTCAATAGCGACTACATCGTGGGGCTTGAGTGGCGCGACGGGAAGCTCATCACGATTCGCGACTTCAGGTATGCGTTTTACTTTGATGATGGGGTGCTGTTTGATGTTTGATTGCGGGCCGTTGAGCGAGCATTGACTTGACGGGAAATTGGCAATTCAGTGGCCGGCTCACACTGCGACACCATGATGGCCACGTGGCCTTTATTTGATGCCGGAGAGATGCTTTCATGCATCTAACAGGTGCCCCCAAGCTGTTGATTTGTAAGGGCATTTCAGTTCGGGAATGGATTCAGTTACCACGAAATTTACAACAGCCCCCTGGCAGGATGGGACCTTAAAGATGGACTGCAGAGCTGCGGACCTTGGTGCCAGTCAAATCATTGATAGGATTCCATACGCCGTTTCTCGGTGCGCAGTTCATTAGGCCGACTGAACTTCTGCAGGATCGCCACTCCGTCGCATCTCCATTAATGCCTAGGGCAATACATGAATAGCAAATTGATGCCAGAGGACGGCGAAAGGCTTATCCAGGACGCTCTGGCTGAACTTGGTTGGGCTGCCGATGCTACGGCTGTGGCCGAGCGCGTCCGTCGCCTTGACCTTGGCTTGCCGGTCGAAGATGAGTTTGCCGTTGTCTGTTCGTGGCTCGGAAATTGCCGACTCCTGCACAAGCTTGATCAGCAGCAGGTTCCTGTGTCGTCTAAACAGGAGTTCCAGGTACCAGATCTGTTGGCTAGATTTTCAACGCAGAATGGCAAATCTCCTGTATTGATTGAAGTCAAATCCAAGCAAGAAAGACGGCTCTCATTGAGACCGGAATATTTGCAGCGGTTGCAGAACTACGCCGACATGGTAGGCATGCCGCTCCTGATCGCGTGGAAGTTCCACAGTTTATGGACGCTATTTGAGGTCAAGCATTTAACGAAAGCGGAAAAGAACTTCAACATCTCATTCGAGAAGGCTTCGCAGGAAAGTCTTATGGGCGTACTCGCTGGTGATGTGGCGTACAAAATTGGTGCTGGAGCGGGGATTCATTTGCGACTCAGGAAGGATAGGCTCATTGAACGTGTAGAAGATGAACGAGAGCGCAGCGAGCAGTGGGCTATGACTATTGATGACGTCTCCTTTACAGATTACAAAGGTATGCGCCGGACCGATTTGACAGAAGAAGTTCAGTCTCTCTTCACTGCGTGGGATTTAGAAGAGGTGCAAGAGCATACTGATACGCACATCCATATGCGGTTTGTGGCCAATCAGCAGGGCATTCAGTTTGCGCATACGGCCTTGGTTAGATTGCTTAGCTGGGAGGCTCCAAAAGACGACCGACCTCATTGGCGTGGCTTGCTGAGAAAGGAACGTGTGACTGCTAACGTCGCAAACTTTTCTGCCGCGCTATACGTTGCCCTGCGCGAAAAGGTGGTCTCTCACATCCTTCATGTGCAACCGCACCAAATGCCTGATTTCATTTCAAACGAATCTGACGGTGGTGCGGACAAAAAAAAGCCCGCGTGTTGAGCTCCGTCGAAAGCTGACCCATCGCTTGGCTCGGGTCTAATTGCCATCACTAAATACTGAGCTGAATATGTCACTTGACGATTTACATCGTCACCCGCTTTTCAAAGAGGTCGCAAGGGATAGTTTTGGCGTTCAAGATGCCATAGGTCTGAAGCTCACGGGCGATTTTGATGAGACATCCACGGTTGACGAACTCCAGTTCTACATCACGCGAGTTGGCTTTTCTCTATCGCATGCGCTCGGGTGGCTTAACTTAAGGTTGGAGTATTCGCTCGACTAAGCCCTATAACTATCGACGGTAATTTCCGCAGGAAAAGTCTTCATAAAGTGCCACGGCATTAACTCAACAAATATCGGCCCAATGGAAAAGAATCCCACAAGCGTTCCAACTGCTGCGTACAGAAAAAATGTGTAATTCTCAATACTTCCCAAATAGAAAAGACTCATCAGATAAGCCACAGATGGAGGCCCTGTGCAAATTGATACCACCATGATTCGATAAACAAAAGCCAAAAGGGCATTCATTAGCGGAACCTGCCTTGCACCGAATGTCTTTTTCCGAAAAGTTGGAACTTTTATAGCGGGGTAGTTGTTGACGCTGTGCGGAAATACCTCCCAGACTCCTTTGGCTTTTGAAATCAAGAGTGTTTCGCGATAGCGAGTCTGGTAGATGCTCGCATACCAGAGCATCATCAGCGGACCTAGGACCGCGACCAAAAGTAAGCAGAACTGTGACCATCTAAATCTGACGGTCGTGCCTATCAAGCTGACGGAAGCTTTTTCTGGGAGTTCAATCCCATGAAACTCGAAGGGTGCGTTAGTGACTGAACGCGCTTCATGTCTAAATCGCGCAATTATCTCTTCGGGAGCTGATCTGAACCGCGACTCAACTAACCCCTCTAGATAAGTGCGACAACTGTCTTCAGTGATGCCACTGGGGAGAAGGCGCGGCACACCCTGAGTAATGGCAACTTGAAGTGCGGTTTTGTACTCGATGCCCCACAAGGAGTTTTTATTGACTGGCTTTGCTCGTTCCCACTTATTCACTACGTCCGTGTTTTTCTCCAAAGCGTATGCGCCTTCATTTAGGCAATTTGCACGTACGATTTCTTGTTGGTTGTTCAGAGCCATAGCGACAAACAGCAGCAAACCCGTCGCAAATGTCATTGGTGCGGTAAGCAGCATGAGTCGTTCATAACGTCGTCCAAGATTTCTCACGGCAATCCCCCTGTTGAATTCATTATCAATCTGATGCTTGTACGAAATCGACCGACTACGGACACCTTGCAGGATATGTTCGAAAAAGCATCGCGGCGACGTGGTTGCTATCCGCCCCAGCTCATGTCTCGCACCTCCATTCAGGCATACAACTTGCATCCACGCCTGTGGCAGAGCGAGTTTGCAGAGCGCGAACTGCAACGCCCCTGCACCCTCAACGCTGAAAGCGACCTATGTCATCCATCCGCACAGCCTGCCTCGCGCTTTGCGCCGCGTCCGGCCTGGCGCTCGCCGCCCCCTCCTTGGCCCAAGAGCCCTACCCCAGCCACCCGGTCAAGGTCATCGTGGCGCTGCCGGCTGGCGGCAGTGTTGACATGGTGGCGCGCCAGGTCAGCCAGCAGCTGACCACCGACCTGGGCCAACCCTTTGTGGTGGACAACCGGGCCGGTGGTTCGGGGCAGATTGGGGTGCCGGTGGTGGCCAAGGCGGTGCCGGACGGCTACACCATCATGGTGTCACCGGCTTCCTTTCTGACGACGAACAAGAGCATCTTCAAGACACTGCCCTACAACCCGGAAACCGACTTTGTGGCCGTGACCAAGCTGGTGAACCAAGCCATGGTGCTGGTGGTGAACGACAAGGCGAAGTATGGAACGCCGGCCAGCATTCTGGCGGCGGCCAAGGCCAACCCAGGCAAGCTGACGTATGCCTCTTCAGGTGACGGCAGCCCGCAACACCTGGCGGGGCTCATGTTTGAAAGCCAGACCGGCGCGAAGCTGCTGCACGTTCCCTACAAGGGTGGTGCGCCGGCGATTACCGACCTGATCGGCGGTGTGGTGGACATGGCTTTTGCCCCGCTGCCGGAGGCACTGCCGCACATCAAGTCGGGCAAGCTGCATGCGGTGGGCGTGCTGAGTGAAAAACGCGCCGTTTCTGCGCCGGACATTCCCACGCTGCGCGAAGGCGGCGTGAACAATGTGGTGCTGTCGGCATGGATCGGCCTGCTGGTTCCCGCCAAAACGCCGCAGCCCGTGATCGACAAGCTCAGCAAATCCGCGAAGGCTTTTCTCAGAGGCGATGCCAAAACGAAACTGCTGGAGATAGGCATGGAGCCCGCGCCCGATGAGGCCAAGCCTCTGGCGCAAGTGATTTCAGAAGAGATTCGCATCCACGCCGACCTGGTGAAAGCCGCCGGCCTGGTGCCGCAGTAAAAGCGAAAGGCGCCGGCCGGGCTGGGCGCACGCCCCCGGACAACCGTCAAACGAAAGCTAAGCCAAAGCCCCAGCGGTAACGCCTTCAATCACGCTTCGCGCATTGCGTGCAGCCGCAACGCCCATGTTCACGTATGCGTTGCTCGTGACACCGCCGATGTGGGGGCTCAGGATGAGACCCGGCTCGTTCTGGAAGGGGTGCCCTGACACCATGGGTTCCACGCTGAAGCTGTCTAGGCCCGCAGAATGGACTTGTCCGCTGCGAAGGGCTTCGAGCAAAGCCGCCTCGTCTACCAGCCCACCGCGCGCCGTGTTGACGATGATCACGCCTCTTTTGCACTTTGCCAGCGTGACGCCGTCCAGCAGGTTGCGGTTCTCGTCGGTCAGCGGGCAATGCAGCGAAATCACGTCGGCGTTTTGCCAAAGCGTTTCGAGCTCGACCCGTGTCATGAATTCCGGCAGCTCTTTGGCGTAAGGGTCAAAGCCCAATACCTCCATGCCCAATGCACTCGCCATGCGTGCAAAGCGCAGCCCGATGGCACCGAGTCCCACAAGCCCGACAGTCTTGCCATACAGTTCCACGCTCTTGTGGGTGGCCTTGTCCCAGTGGCCGGCGCGCATGCGCGCGTCCAGCACCGGAATCGACTTTGCGCAGGCGAGCATCAATGCCAGGGCCTGTTCGGCGACGGCATTGGCGTTGGCGCCGGCCGCGGCACGCACTTCAACACCCCGCGCGGCGGCAGCCACCTTGTCGATGGTGTCGGTGCCGCTGCCGTGTTTGGAGATCACGCGCAGGGACGGCGCCGCCGTGATGGCGGCTGACCCCACCTTGCTGTAGCGCACGATGATGCCCACCGGGTCGTGTCGCTGGCAGAGGGCGACGATGTCTTCTTCTGTCGGTGTCTTGCCGGCGTAGATGACTTCGTAACCCTGCAGAAGCGCCAGCGCTTCCGGTGCAAGGTCTGCAGCAGTGACCAGAATGACCGGTTTCATGACGGGCTTCATGACGGGCTTCATGACAGGTTTCCCGTTGCTCACAGCGACTCGCCTTCTTTCAACACACCGGCACTGCGCAGCGCTGATTCCAGCCACTTCGCCGCTGTGTCGCCTTTTTTGATCGCCGCTATCCGTGCGTTTTCGTCGGCCACCTTCTTCACTGCGGCCGGCAGTAGGGATTCGATCTTCTCGCGTTCAACGACGACAACACCGTCCGCGTCACCCATCACGAAGTCGCCCGCATGCACGGTGACGCCGCCTGCCGTCACAGGGTGGCCGATGCGCCCCGGGCAGGTTTTGGTCGGGCCGTTCGGGTTGTACCCGGCCGCAAAGACGGGGAAATCCATTTCGTCAATCTCGAGGGTGTCCCGCACTGCGCCGTCAATGACCACACCGACGATTCCCAGCTGTTTGCAGGCGGTCATCATGATGGTGCCCATCAGCGCGGCGGTGAGGTCACCCTTGCCGTCAATGACCAACACATCACCCGGCTGCGCCAGTGACATGGCCGCGTGAATCATCAGGTTGTCACCAGGGCGGACTTCAACAGTGAAGGCCGTTCCGGCAAATTTCATGCGGGGGCGCAATGCCTTGATGTGCCCGTGCATCGCACCCCGGCGGCCGGCCACGTCAGCCAGGATGGCGGGCTGGAATTTAGCGGCCTCGCGCACAACGGCGGCCGGCACGCGGTCAAACTTGCGGATGATGTCTTGTGTCATGTCAATCTACTTTCGCACCGGATTCTTTGACGATCTTGCCCCAGCGGGTGATGTCTTCCCGGATCAGTTTGCTGAATTGCTCCGGCGTGCTCCCTTCCACGTCGGCGCCCTGGTCGCGCAGCTTCTTGCGCAGGTCTGCCGCCTGCAGCGCCTTGTTGATGTCGGCGTTGAGTTTGGCGACGACTTCCTTCGGCAGGTTCGCGGGCCCGGCAATGCCGAACCAGGTCACGGCCTCAAAGCCCTTGTAGCCGGACTCGGCAATGGTCGGCACCTGCGGCAGGTCTTCGGTGCGTTTGGCCGACGTGACGGCGATGGCGCGCATTTTTCCGTTCTTGATGTGGCCGATGAGCGTGGGGATAGAGGACACATAGAGCTGCACCTGCCCGCCAATCAGGTCGGTGGCGCCCTGCGCCGCGCCCTTGTACGGCACGTGCGTGAGCTTGACGTCTGCTGCTTTCTGGAAGGATTCGGTTGCAAGGTGCGCGACGGTGCCGTTGCCGGAGGTCGCATAGTTCAGGAAGCCGGGTTTGGCCTTTGACGCCGCAACGATGTCGGCGAGCGTCTTGTACGGCGAGTCCGCCGCGACGACGATGACCAGCGGCGCACTCGCCACGAGGCTCACGGGCGTGAGGTCCTTCATGGGGTCGTAGGGCAGTTTGGCATACAGGCTGGTGTTGATCGCCAGGTTGCTGGTCTGGCCGAGCACCAGCGTGTAGCCGTCTGCCGGCGACTTCGCCACGGCGTCTACGCCGAGGTTGCCGCCCGACCCGGGCTTGTTGTCAACGATGAAGGTGTAGCCCGAGCCCGTGACCTTGTTCGTGACTTCGCGGGCGATGATGTCGGTGCCACCGCCGGCCGGAAACGGGACGACGAGGCGGATGGGTTTGGTGGGCCAGGCCTGCGCAAAGGCGCTGGTGGCCAGGGAACACGCGATGGCAGCGGCCAGCACGCAACGGCGGGAAAGTTTCATGAATATGTCTCCAAGGCTCCGCTTTAAAACAATAGCTGCGGTATGGGTGTGACTGTAGGCGCGCGTTGCACGCCATACAATACCGTTTCATACAGTGAACCATGGTGCGGCATGCGCAACGATCCAGCAAATGAGCCGGTTGAGACGGGCGGCGGCGTCATCGCGGTGACGCGGGCGCTCTCGCTGATGGAAGCTTTTGAGGTGGGCGAGTCAACGCTTTCGCTGGCGGAATTGAGCCGGCGCTCACACATGCACAAGACGACGGTGCTGCGCTTGGCGCGCACGCTGGCCTTGTCGCAATACATGGTGCAGGCCGACGACGGCCAGTGGCGGCTGGGGCCGGCCGCCGGCTGGCTGGGTGCGCGCTACCAGGCCGGGTTCGACGTCAACCGGATCGTCGAGCCCACGCTGCACGAGCTCGTGGAGGCAAGCGGCGAAAGCGCGTCGTTCTACGTGCGCGAAGGCGACATTCGCGCCTGCGTGGCGCGTGTCGAAGGACCGCAATCGGTGCGGCACCACGTGCGTGTCGGGGAAAGGCTGCCCCTGAACAAGGGCGCACCAGGGCGTGTGATTTTGGCCTTCAGCGGCGCAGCGGGAGAACCCTACGAGTCGATCCGTGAGCAGGGGTACCAGATCTCGATGGGCGAACGCGAAGCCGAAGTGGCCAGCGTCGCGGCGCCGGTGTTCGGCCTCAACTGGCGATTGCTGGGGTCCATCTGCATCTCGGGCCCGAGTGCGCGGTTGTCAAAGACCAAACTGATGAAGCACGCAAAGAGTGTCATTCGCGCAGCGAACCAGCTGTCGTATGCGCTCGCGGGGAGCAAGTCGGCTCACACGCCGCGGGCGGTGTCGCGCTGGCATCCTTGAAAGCGGCTTGTCAGCCGTCTTGGGGTTCGTCTGAAAAAAGAGATGGTGCCTGGGGCGGATACGACCCTGGAGGATGACTTGCATCAAGGTGCGGCTTTTTTCAATCGGCCACTTCCTGCTCAACCAGACGCCTGATCTTCAACGCTTTCTCAAAGTGGTCCAGCCGGTGCGTTTGGATCCACCATTTTGCGGCCTCCATCAGGAGCTCCGGGTTGTCATTCTTGTTGGCAAAAAACGCGTAGAAAGACAGGCCGACGTTTTCGCCTTTCTCTTTGATTTTGTTTTCGCAAACATCGATTATTTTCTGTTTCAAATGGGCACGCAATTGGCCTCCTCACGTCTTCGCCGACATCTTGAACGCCAAAGCAAGATAGTCATGAACATGCTGCTTGTCGTTGATGTCATGAACTGATGCCAATGCAGTCGCTGGTCATGGTTTCAGGATTGGTAGTGTTGCTTGAACTCAGGGCTATTACAGCAAATCATGATTTTCGTTACTGCCAGCACTCGCAGCCACCACGCCGGACAAGCCGAATCTCAGCTCACTTGCCGGAAACCTGCCGCTCCCCCAAGCGAAATCTCTTAAAGCTCGCGCACGATCAACCAGGCACACAAGCCCACCACCAGAACCCCGGCAGCGACAAGTCCAGTCATCGTGGACATCCGGCGCTGGCGTTGACTGCATGGCAGGCAATAATTGAACATCTCGCCTTTGTAATGATGAAGAGGCAGGAGCAGGCCCGACCCGCCGCAGGCGTAACACCTTCCCTGCGCATTCCTCCGCTTGCCCCGGCGGTCGCGCCACACCTGAATGATGAGCCCAACGATGGGCAGCACACCCAAGCCCCCAACAACCAGCACCGCCACAACGATTTCAACCATTGCTATTCCGTACTCCTAGCTCACTTCATGCCCGAGGGGCGTGTCGACTTACCCGACAGCAAGCTGCCGCTCCCCCAGCGCAATATCCAGCATCATCTCGCTGGCCAAAGTCCCCAGCTCCTTCTGCAAAGCCTCCACCGACAACTTGGCCGGTACCAGCAAATGCGCCTCGACCTTGAAAGTCTGCTTGCCTGAGACGCCGCTGCGCACGATATCGGTGTGAATGCTCTCAATGCTGATGCCGCGCTCGGCGAGCATCTTGGTGAGGTTGCTGACGATGCCCAGGCGGTCTTCGCCTACCAGCTCCAGCTCAAACACGCGCAGGGCGGCGGGGGTGTTGGCGCCGTCGCTCTTTGCCACCACCACTTGCAGGCCGCTGGACTGCAGGCCGCGCAATGAGTTGGCCAGGTTGTCGGCGTTTTCGCGGGGCACTTCGAAGTGGACCATGCCGGCGAATTCACCGGCCAGGCGTGTCATGCGGCTGGCGGCCCAGTTGGCGCCGAAGCGTTGGGCTTTGTCGGCCAGGGAACTGACGATGCCCTGGCGATCGGTGCCGACGATGGAGACGACCAACGAAGTGTTGGCGGACGAGACCTCTTCGGTCAGCACCACGGCCTTGCGCAGCATGGGGGCCCGGGTGGCGAATGCGGGGTCTTGTACTTCGGCGGGCAGGCTGCCTTGCAGGCGGGCGTGGTGCACGACTTTGCTGAGCAGCGCCAGGCCCATGGGTGCAAGGGCGCGCTCCCACAGTTCGCGGGCGGTTTCGCCTTTTTTGACAAAGCACCAGTCTTGCGCGGCGATGGCGCCCGCGTCCCAGCCGTCGGCCAGGTGGTAGACGGAGCCGCCGGCGATCGGGTCGCCTTCCAGAATCGTCCACTCAACGGCTGCGATGCCGCGGTGGCGTGGCAGCAGCGAGGGGTGGTAGCCGATGCCACCCAGGCGCGAGCGTGCGAGTGCGTCGTCACTCACGCGGGCATGCGTGTGCGCGGCAATGATAAGTTCGGTGCCTTCGGCAATCGCCTCACCGGGCACGATCTTCGGGTTGGCCAGCACGTGCACGGGGATGCCGGCGGCACGCCCGGCAATGGCCAGCCGGTCGTCTTCGGCGGGGGCGACGATGCTGGTGAACTCAATGCCTTCTTCTTTGCGAAGCGCCTCAAACACCGAGGCTGCGAAAAAACGGGAACCGACCAAAGCGCATTTCATTGACACGTCTCTTTAGGAATGAATAGATAAAGGGATGGATTAAAACGGAAAGCGGACATAAAAAAGGGAGCCGAAGCTCCCGATGAGAAACAGCCGCTCAGGCCGCGACAGCCTGGCGCGCCTTCTCGGTCAGGCCGATCTGGTCGAGTGCGGCGGCGAGCTGCCCGACGGTGCGGTCAGACTGGTGCCACTTCTCGAGGCCAAACAGGCCGACGCGAAAGGTCTTGAAGTCGGCGGTTTCATCGCACTGCAGCGGCACGCCGGCGGCAGTTTGCAAACCTTGCGCAAGGAATTTTTTGCCGGACTGGATGTCTGGGTCAGTGGTGTAGCTGACAACCACGCCCGGGGCTTTGAAGCCTTCGGCGGCCACGCTGGGCAGGCCGCGGCTTTCAAACAGTTTGCGCACTTTGCTACCCAAGGCTTCCTGCTCGGCTTTGACTTTGGCAAAGCCGTAGTCTTGCGTTTCTTTCATGGCGGCGCGCAGGCGCGTGAGGGCGTCTGTGGGCAGAGTCGCGTGGTAGGCATGGCCGCCGTTTTCATACGTTTCCATGATCTGCATCCACTTCTTCAGGTCGCAGGCAAAGCTGGAGCTGGCGGTGCTGTCTATCGCGGCGCGGGCGCGCTCACTGAGCATGACCATGGCGCAGCAGGGGGAGCTGCTCCAGCCTTTTTGCGGGGCAGAGATGAGCAGGTCAACGCCGGTGGCCTTCATGTCGACCCACATGGCGCCGGAGGCAATGCAGTCGAGCACAAAGAGGCCGCCCACGGCATGCACCGCCGCGGCCACGGCCTGCAGGTAGCTGTCGGGCAGGATCATGCCGGAGGCGGTTTCGACGTGCGGGGCAAAGACGAGCGCGGGCTTTTCTTTGGCGATGGCAGCGACCACATCGGCAATGGGCGCGGGTGCCCAGGGGGCCTGCGCGCCGGGGCCGGTCTGTTTGGCCTTGAGCACGGTGTGCGACGCGGGGATGTGGCCCATGTCAAAGATCTGCGTCCAGCGGTAGCTGAACCAGCCGTTGCGGATGACCATGACGTGCTTGCCACCCGCAAACTGGCGGGCCACGGCTTCCATGCCGTAGGTGCCGCTGCCGGGCACCAGGGCCACGGCGTGCGCCTTGTACACGTCTTTGAGGATGCGCGAGATGTCGCTCATCACACCCTGGAAGCTTTTTGACATGTGGTTGAGGGCGCGGTCGGTGTAGACCACCGAAAACTCGAGCAGGCCGTCAGGGTCAACGTTGGGGAGGAGTCCGGGCATGGTGTTGTCTCTCAAATCGTTATTAAAAGTCGGGCAGCCAGCTTAACAGGATGAGGCGATTTTGGCAGTGGGGTTATGTGTGGTCGCGGGAGGCCCCCAGGGTGTGGGAGGCGCGTGGGGAGGCTGTGCGGCGGGCGCTCCGGGTGCGTCGTCTGCTATTTATTTCATAGCTGCTCGCGCTCGTCCCTATTGGGCTACAGGCACTTTTTATAGGTAAAAGTTGATACAGGTCAAGAATTTGGGCGGTTTGGGCGCCTTGCGGTGCACCACGCCCACCGCCACACCCCGCCAGCCTTCCTGATGCAATCCTGATGCGGCCGATGGTACGCTGGGCTTCTGATGATGAAAGCTGCCCTAGCCACACCCGCCACCGGCACAAGTTTGCGCCACTGGGCCATCGTGGCCCTGCTGCTGGCGGCCGCCACCGGCGGCGGGCTGCTGCTAGACAGGCAAGTCACGATTGCCAGCCAGGCCATGCTGTATGTGCTGGTCGTGGTGGTGGTGTCTTACACCATGGGCTGGAAGGAATCTGTGGCCTCGGCGCTGGTGGCCGTGACGGCGCTGAACTACTTTTTTGTGCCGCCGCGTTTTACTTTTGAGGTCGAAAGCCGGGATCACCTGATTGCGATTTTCAGCATGCTGCTGGTGGCGCTGGCCATCAGCCACCTGTCTGCGCGGCTGCGGCGCGAAACGGCTGCGGCCCGCCTGAACGAACAGCGTGCGCGCCAGCTGCAAGGCCTGGCCACGCAGCTTTCCACCGCAGCAACGGCACACGACATTGCCACCCTGGGCCAGGCGGCGCTGGATGAAGCCTTTGAAGGCCCCTGCCTGCTGGGCACACGGCAAGCCGGCGGCGAACTCTCGAACGCCGCCGTGCTGGAGCCCTCAGTGCTGGACGGCATGAAGTGCTGCATGCGCGAAGCGGCCACGCTGGGGCCCGGCACCGGGCGCTGGCCGGGGCTGAACGCCTGGTACCTGCCGCTGGGCGACAAGACGCAGATGCACGGCGCGGCCCGGGTAGAGCCCGCACCGGCACACGACACCGGCGGGCGCGAACATGCCGAGGCGCTGTGCGCGCTGCTGGGGCAGGCGCTGTGGCGGCTGCAGCTCAGCCAGTCGATGCAGGCGGCGCAGGGCGAGGCGCAACGCCAGCAGGTGCAAAGCACTTTTCTGGCGGCCATTTCGCATGACCTGCGCACGCCGTTGGCAACCGTGGTGGGCGCGGCATCAGCGCTGCAAACGCAGGGCGACAAGCTGGCCCCGGCCGAGCAGGCGCGGCTGCTGGGCAGCATTGTGAGTGAGGCCTCTTATTTATCGACCGTGACGGAGAACACGCTGCAGCTGGTGCAACTCTCCAACACCGCGCAGCCGCCAGCGCGGCAATGGGAATCACCCGAAGAAATTGTCGGCACCGTGCTGGCGCGCGTGCGCAAGCGCGACGCCGAGCGCCGCATCACCTCGACCGTGCAGGCCGGGCTGCCGCTGATCAAGGCTGACCCGGTGCTGCTGGCGCAGCTGGTAGACAACCTGCTGGACAACGCGCTCAAGTACAGCACCGGCGCGATTGCGTTGTCGGTGGAGGCCCAGGGCAACACGCTGCGGCTGGCGGTAAAGGACAGCGGTCCGCAAATCGCAAAAGACAAGTACGAGGCCATCTTTGCGCCCTATGCGCGCGGTGACCAATCCGGCCCGCGCGGTGCGGGCCTGGGCTTGGCGCTGTGCCGGGCCATTGCAGAGGCGCACCAGGGCCGGCTCACTTTATCGTCGCGCCGTGATGTTGGCGAACCAGGTGAAGGCAATGTCTTTACCCTGACGCTGCCCATCGAAGCACAGCAACCCGCGGGGATGCAGCCATGAGCCTGCGCCTTCTGGTGGTGGAAGACGACCGCGACCTGCGCGAGCTGATGCGCGCGTCGCTCTCGGTGGAAGGCTTTGAGGTGCAGACGGCCGTGTCGCTGAGCGAAGCCGCGGCGCTGGTGCGCAACGACCCGCCCGACGTGATTGTGCTGGACCTGGGCCTGCCCGACGGCGACGGCGCCGAGCTGGTGCAGGAGGTGCGGCGAAAGCATTCTCTGCCCATTCTCGTGGTGTCGGCCCGGCACCAGGAGGCGCAAAAAATCAAGCTGCTGGACGCGGGCGCCGACGACTACCTGACCAAGCCCTTCAGCGTGAGCGAGCTGCTGGCGCGCATACGCGTGGCGCTGCGCCACCGCGGCACGGCCCTGGCCGCGGCCGTAACGGTGCATGAACTTGATGGTTTGCGTGTGGACCTGACGCTGCACACCGCGCAGCTGCACGGCGAAACGCTGCACCTGACGCCCACCGAGTTCAAGCTGCTGGCGCGGCTGGTGCGCAGCGCGGGCCGCGTGGTGACGCACCGGCAGCTGCTGGCCGACGTGTGGGGGCCCGAATACACCGAGCACGTGCATTACCTGCGCCTCTACATGGCGCAGCTGCGCGCCAAGATTGAGCAGGAACCGGCCGAGCCCCGGCATTTACTGACCGAAACCGGCGTGGGTTACCGGCTGGCGGTGGACTGATACCGGCCTGAACGGCGATTTCCTTACGCGCACTTATGCGTTCCTGATGCCCGCCGGCCGACAGTGAGGGCTTCTTCACTGAGGGATGGAATGTATGGGAAATGTCGCAACGACTGCGAATGCTGCTGCAGAGGGCCAGGCCACAGCCGCCAACAACACAACGCGTAAAAAAGGCCACCGCGAAGGCGTGGCGGCGCTGACGCTGGGCGCGCTGGGCGTGGTGTACGGCGACATTGGCACCAGCCCGCTCTACACCATGAAGGAAATCTTCAGCCCCGCCACGGGCGTGCCGCTGGATGCGGTTCACCTCATAGGCGCGGTGTCCGTGATTTTCTGGGGCCTGATGATGATCGTCACGCTCAAGTACATCCTGCTGATCTTGCGGGCCGACAACAACGGCGAAGGCGGCATCATGGCGCTGACCGCGCTGGCGGCCAAGGCGGCCGGGCACAACCCGAAAGCGCGCACCGCCCTGCTGCTGACGGGCGTGCTGGGCGCGGCGCTGTTTTACGGCGACAGCGTCATCACGCCTGCGATCTCGGTGCTCAGCGCGGTCGAAGGCCTGGAGGTAGTGACGCCCGCGCTCAAACCCTATGTGCTGCCGGTGTGCATGGCGGTGCTGGTGGGGCTGTTTGCGGTGCAGCGTTTTGGCACGGGCCTGGTCGGCAAGCTGTTTGGCCCGGTCATCGTGCTGTGGTTTGGTGTGCTGGCCTTTACCGGCGCGATTGAGATTGCGCAGCAGCCCGGCATACTGGCCGCGCTGAACCCGCTGAACGCCATTCGCTTTTTAAGCGCACAGGGCTGGCACATGTTTGTGGCGGTTGGCGCCATCGTGCTGGCCTTTACCGGCGCGGAGGCGCTGTACGCCGACATGGGCCACTTCGGCAAGCGGCCCATCCAGTTTGCCTGGGGCGGCCTGGTGCTGCCGGCGCTGGCCATCAACTACATGGGCCAGGGGGCGCTGCTGATGCGCGACCCGCCCGCGCTGGAAAACCCGTTTTACCGCATGTTTGCCGAGGCCTGGCTGATTCCGGCCGTGGTGCTGGCCACGCTGGCCACCGTGATTGCATCGCAGGCTGTCATCTCGGGTGCTTATTCGATGACGCGGCAGGCCATACAGCTGGGCCTGCTGCCGCGCATGAGCGTGCTGCACACCTCAGCGCGCGAGGCCGGTCAAATCTACATGCCGGGCGTGAACTGGCTGCTGCTGGCGGCCGTGCTGGCCACGGTGCTCGGCTTTGGCAGCTCGTCTGCGATGGCGGCGGCTTATGGCATTGCGGTGACGATCACCATGCTGATCACTACCTTGCTGACCTTCTTTGTCATACGCCAGGGCTGGCGCTACCCCTTGCCGCTGGCGATTGCGGCCACCGCCGTCTTTGTGGCACTGGACCTTTTGCTGGTGGTGTCGTGCATGCTGAAGTTCATGCAGGGCGGCTGGTTTCCGCTGGTGCTGGGTGTGGCAATTTTCACCGTGATGGCAACGTGGCGGCGCGGGCGCGAGTTGCTGGTGGAGAGCATCCGCCACGACGACCCGGAGCTGTTGCCCTTTGTGACGGCGCTGTCGGCCGACAGTGTGAACCGGGTACAGCGCACTGCGGTGTATGCGGTGGCCAACCCCGACACGGTGCCGCAGGCGCTGATGCACAACCTCAAGCACAACCAGGTGCTGCATGAACGCAACCTGATCCTGACGGTGGTGTTTCATGAAGTGCCGTGGATACCGTTTACCGAGCGCGTGCAGGTGCAGCCGCTGGCACCGGGTTTCTGGCGGGTAGAGGTGAACTACGGCTTCAAGAACACGCCCGACATTCCGAAAGCGCTGGAGCTGTGCAAGGCCCAGGGCCTGCCCATCAACCTGTTCGAGACCTCGTACTTTTTAAGCCGCGAAATCGTGGTGCCCACGCGCGGCTCGGGCATGGTGCACTGGCGCGAGGCGCTGTTCGCCCTGATGTCGCGCAACGCAGGCAGCGTGGCGGGGTTCTTCAAGCTGCCCAACAACTGCGTGATTGAGCTGGGGACGCGGGTGCAGATTTGAGCTGAGTGGGGTCGACCGCCGCCCGCGTGGCGGGCCGGTGGCCTGCGGGAACGATGGGCGGCACTATCAATTTAATAGCTGCTCGCGCACACCCCTATTGGGTTACTGGCACTTTTGATGCTTAAAAATGCCTGTTTTTGGCACTTTTTTGCGCTCAAAAGGCCCTCAGGCCAGGTTTCGGACTGCACGGAAACGCTATTAAAACAATAGCTGCTTGCGCCCGTTGTTATTGGGCCAGAGGCCTCTTTGATGCCTGAAAACGGCTCAAAAAGGCCGGTCAGGGTCGGCCAGCCGCTAGCCAGCCGCCTCAGGCCTTGCCGTCGTACTGCTCAAAGAAATCGATGGGGTGCATGTCGATGCGCCAGCCGGCCTGCTCGCCCAGCGTGGCCGCCGGATGCAGCGAGGCAGTTTTCACGGCTTCGTCCGGGTTGGCAGCGTCGATGATGAAAAAGCCGCCCACCAGCTCCTTGGCTTCGGTAAAAGGGCCGTCGATCTTCTGCGTCTTGCTGCCGCGCGGCTGCAGGCGGATGGCGGGCTCGCCCAGCGAGGCGCTGACACGCAGCTGGCCGGTGGCCTTGAGCTGGGCGTCCTTGGGCGGGCACTGGCTGACCAGGGCCTGCATGTCGGCGGGCGGCATGGCGGCGAATTCGGCGGGGTTGTAATAGGCGAGGCAAAGGTATTTCACGGTGTTTCCTTCAAAAAGTGGTTGCTGACACCCCTACGACGAATGGCTTCGACCAGAATCGACCGGAATCGACATCTTTTTGGCAAAAAAACTGCGGCGCTTCAGCTCAGCAGCACTGGCAGGTCGGCCATGGCCGTGAACACATGCACCGCACCGGCGGCGCGCAGGGCTGCGGGCGCGTCGTGACCCAGCTCGGGCGGGCTGTAGCCAAACACCGTGCAACCGGCCGCCACGCCGGCCGTGACGCCGGTAACAGTGTCTTCGACCACGGCGCAGCGCTTCGGGTCTACGCTTAGCGCGGCGGCGGCGGCCAGGTAGACATCCGGGAAAGGCTTGGAGCGTGGCAGCTCGTGCCCGCTGAAGATGTTGCCCTCAAAGAATGGCATCAGGCCGCACTTTTCCAGCTGCAGCTCGACCTTGAAACGGTCGGCGCCGGACGCGCAGGCGATGCGGCCCTGGTAGGCCGTGTGGATCTGGCTGACGGCCTCGACTGCGCCATGCACGGCCAGCAGCGACTCGACCAGGGCTTCGTTGCGGCGGGCGCGAAACTCCAGCATCCACGCTTCGGTCAGCGGCTTGCCGGTGTGGGCTTCGATGGTGGCGGCTTCGTCCTTGACGGCCTTGCCGACAAACATGGCCATGCATTCGGCCGAGCCGAGCTTCCAGCCGAGCTCTTCGAGCATGTCGCGAAGCACGCCGTTGGTCAGCGGCTCGCTATCGACCAGCACGCCATCACAGTCAAATAACACCGCGTCGAATTTCATCTGTCTGCTTTCTTTTCTATTGGGTTGGCCAGCTTCGTCACAGGCTGATGTCCGGCCCTTGGCTCTGTTGGCCCTCTTGGCCATGCACCGCGTTCATCACACCAGTGCTGTGCGGCGCCAGGCCATAGGCGCGCAGGTTTTTGCGTAGCTCGGTCGTGTCGACCTCATTCCAGGCCAGGCCGCAGTCCATGCAGGCATGCGAATGCTGGTTTTGCAAAAGCACCGGCTTGCCGACAAGGGAGCGCAGCAAGCCACGCAAGGGATAGAACCGCTCCGCTTCGAAATTGCCGCGCACCACCTTGCGGCTGCTGCAGCGCAGGCAGTACATGCCGCGCACGGTCTGGTTGAACATGCCCGCTTCCTTTATTGAATGTCGCCGTCGACATAGTACCAATGCCCTTCTTCACGCACGAAGCGGCTGCGCTCATGCAGGCGAACGGCCGGGCTGCCGGGGCTTTTCTGGCGGGCGACAAATTCGACTTCGGCGTGGGTGTCATCAATCTGGCGATGGCTGCGAACTTCGAGGCCCAGCCATTTCACGCCGGGGTCAAACTCGATGGAAGCGGGCCGATGGCTGGCGTGCCAGGTGGTGAGCAGGTAGTCGGCACGTTCAAGCACAAAGGCGGTGTAGCGCGAACGCATGAGGGATTCGGCATCGGGCGCGGGCACAGTGTCGAAGTGACCAAGGTAGCGGCCACAGCAATTTGCGAACGGCAACGGCTTTTTGGCCGGACCGGTGCGGCCGCAGGGGCACGGCTGAGATAGCGACGGGCTCGGCATCACCCGCGCATCAGCCGCAGGCGTTGTTGTTGGCGCGGGTCTTGCGCTCTTCCAGCGTTTCGGTGGGCGCGCCCTGCTTGACCCATTCGGCATAACCGCCGTCGATGTGCGCGACGTTGCGCATGCCCATGTCCTGCAGGGTCTTGGTGGCCAGGGCGCTGCGCCAGCCTGCCCCGCAAAAGAGAATGAACTCTTTGCCTTCGTCGGCAAACAGGGGCTTGTGATACGGGGACTCCGGGTCTACCCAGAATTCGAGCATGCCGCGCGGCGCGTGGAAGCTGTCCACCACGGTGCCGGCTGTCAGCTCGCGCACATCGCGGATATCGACGATCTGTACCTTGGGGTCGCTGAGTTTTGATCTGGCCTCTGCCACAGAATAAGTCTTGACCTGCGCCATGGCCTCGTCGACCAGTGCGCGGAATCCTTTGGTAATCGGCATGCTCTGTCTCCTGCTGTGGATAGCCACTGAATCAACAAGTTTACGGCGTGCACTCCATGCGCAGTGCGACAAATCCCGCAAACCCAGCAGGGGCCGCGGAACCGGCTTTGCCGGGCCGCAGGCGCCGCCCCCTGCAAGGGGGGAGGAAGCTACACGCAGTGAGCTTCAACGGGGGTGTGCTCAAAGTCCTCGTTGAATGATAATTTTCTGGACGTCCGATGTGCCTTCATAGATCTGGCACACCCGCACATCGCGGTAGATGCGCTCCACCGGGAAATCGCTCACATAGCCGTAGCCGCCCAGCGTCTGGATGGCGGCGCTGCAAACCTCTTCGGCCATTTCGCTGGCAAAGAGCTTGGCCATGGCGGCTTCTTTCAGGCAGGGCAGGCCGGCGTCGCGCAGGCTGGCGGCGTGCCAGATCAGCTGGCGGGCCGCTTCGATCTTCGTGGCGCAGTCGGCCAGGCGAAAGCCTACTGCCTGGTGGTTGAAGATGGCGGTGCCGAAGCTCTGGCGTTCTTTGGCATAGCTGAGCGCGAACTCAAACGCGCTGCGTGCCATGCCCACGCTTTGCGCGGCGATGCCGATGCGCCCACCTTCGAGTGCGCCCAGCGCGATCTTGTAGCCTTCGCCTTCGCTGCCGATCAGGTTCTCGGCCGGGATGCGGCAGTTGTCAAAATTGATTTGCGCGGTGTCGCTGGAGTGCTGGCCCAGCTTGTCTTCGAGCCGCGCCACCACATAACCCGGTGCGCTGGTGGGCACGATGAAGGCGCTCATGCCTTTTTTGCCGGCGCCCTTGTCGGTGACCGCAATCACGATGGCCGCATGGCCGTTCTTGCCGCTGGTAATGAACTGCTTGACGCCGTTGATCACGTATTCGTCGCCGTCTTTAACCGCTGTGGTTCGCAATGAAGAGGCATCGCTGCCCACGTGCGGCTCGGTCAGGCAAAAGACGCCGAGCATTTCGCCCTGCGCGAGTTTTGTCAGCCACTGCTTTTTCTGCTGTGCATTGCCGTAGCGCATGAGGATGGCATTGACCGGGCAGTTGGTGACGCTGATGGCGGTGCTGGTGCCGCCGTCGCCGGCGGCGATTTCTTCGAGCACCAGCGCAAGCGTGAGGTAGTCAAGGTTGGCACCGCCGAACTCTTCCGGCACGCAGATGCCGTAAGCGCCGAGTGCGGCCAGACCCTTGTGCGCCTCAACCGGGAAGTGGTGTTCCTTGTCCCAGCGTTCGGCGTGGGGCCAGAGCTCGGCCTGCGCAAAGTCGCGGACCGCGTCGCGGATCATGGTTTGGTCTTGGGTCAGGATCATCGAAATCTTTCAGTGGAGTGCAGGGCTCACCATGTGCTGAAGCGGCGGCCGTCGTAGTCAAGAAAGGCGCCCTTGTGCTCGGAGGTCAGCCCAGCCAGGGTCTTGCGCATGGCCGTGACACTTTGAACCGTGGTGAGCGGTGCACCCTGGCCGCCCATGTCAGTCTGCACCCAGCCGGGCGACAAGGCCACCATGATGGCGCGCGGGTAGTCATGCTGGGCAGACGCCACGGCCATGTTCAGCGCAGCCTTGCTGACGCGGTAGGCCCAGCTGCTGCTGGACGGTACCTCGCCAATGCAACCCATGCCGCTGGTGATGAAGGCAAAGCAGCCGCCCTTGCCTGCGCGTGCGGCCTCGACCATGGGCGTTACCTGCGGAATGGCCTGCATGGCGCCCAGCACATTGGTGTGCATGGTGTGGTCAAACGCCTCGCGCGTCGGCGGCGAGAGTGCATCGCCCTGCGGAAAGACGCCGGCCACATAGAGGGCGATGTCGATCTCTTCGCCGTCCAGCAGCCAGGCCAGGCCGCTGATGCTGGCAGGCCGGGCCACGTCAAGCCGCAAGGCCTTGGCGCCCAGGGCCTTGAGGCGCTGCAGGCCTTCGTCGTTGCGCGCCGTGGCAATGACGTTGGCACCATCCGCCACGTACTGCCTGACGAACTCAAGGCCTATGCCGCGCGATGCGCCGATGACGAGGACTTTCATGGATCAGGGCCTGTTAACACTGTGTTTGCAGGACCTAGCCCGCAAAATTGAAATACTTTGACCAGGACGGGTCGAACGCATTGCTCAGCTCAACGTCGGCGAACGATGCGCCGCGCAAGCTGGTGTCAATCACATCGAGTGCAGCAGGCAGGTCGCCCACGTAATAGTTGGCCAGGCGCCGGCCGTTCCTGACCACGGTGTGGGACAGAATACCGGCATGCTGAAGCTCCAGGCGGGTGGCAATCTGCTCCTGGACTTCGCGGGCACGCTCCAGTGCCGCATGGTCATCCACGGGCAGGCGCAGCTCGATCGCGTGGCCCAGGTCAGGCCGCGCTGCAATCGCATTGGCGCTCTGGTTGACCGCCACGATCGCCTTGTCGCCCTCCTGGTCGTCTTCTTCGTCGTCGCCCTCTTCGTCGCCGTCCTGGTTGTTGCCAAAGACAACCGTCATGACAGACCACCGATGTTCGCCGCTCGGGAACAGGCCTGTGTGCCCCAGTTCGTTCGTCCAGAACGCGTCGAGCACAGCGCCGAACTTGTCGAGCGTCGTGGAGCCGGCCACTTCGTCCGAGAACGCGTCGACGAAGTCCACAAAACCGACCTTGACCGCGAAGTCATACTCGCCCAGCACATGGTCGAGCATGATGAAGGTCATGTTGCGTGCATGGTCCTGCATGTCGCTGGGCAGTTCACGCGCAAACATGACTTCGATGCCCACCTGCCCTTCATCGGCGACGTGGCCGATCAGCACCTCGGAGGTTGCCAGTTCAAAGTTGTCCATCCGCATGGGGAAGTCGGGGCTCTCCGTGCGGGCGCGAAAGGCGGTGAGGCTGTAGTGCTTCAGCGGCGGCGCGCGCTTGACGAAGTCCAGCAATAGCGGAAAGGTTTCGGTATTGCCGTGCGCGGTGGCGATCAGTTCGACCTGCTGGTCGCCGTCGTCAGCCGACATTTCCAGCGCCAGCCCTTCCAGATACTCCTCGAGAACTTCGTTGATGTTCTCGACCTGGTCGCGTACCGGCTGGCGGACAAGCTCCGCCTCGCCCTCCTGGAATTTCAGCCAGAAGGCATCAATGCGCTGGGCGAGCTCAGCGGGTGAAAGCGTTTGTGGTGCTTCTTGCGTCATACCAGCTCGATCGCCATGGCTGTGCCTTCACCGCCGCCGATGCACAAGGTGGCAACGCCTTTCTTCAGGCCGCGGGCCTTGAGCGCGTGGATCAGCGTAACCAGGATACGGGCACCGGACGCGCCGATGGGATGGCCCAGCGCACAGGCACCACCGTTGACGTTGACGATGTCGTGGCTGATGCCGAGCTCTTTCATGGCCGCCATGGGCACCACGGCGAAGGCTTCATTGACTTCCCACAGGTCCACGTCTTTGGCGCTCCAGCCGATTTTCTTGAGCAGCTTGTTGACGGCGCCGACAGGGGCGGTGGTGAACCATTCAGGGTCTTGCGCAAACGTGGCGTGGCCGAGGATGCGCGCGATGGGCGTGGCGCCCAGTTCTTTGGCGGTCGATTCGCGCGCCAGCACCAGGGCGGCGGCGCCGTCGTTGATGGACGAGCTGGAGGCGGCGGTGATGGTGCCGTCTTTCTTGAAGGCCGGTTTGAGCGTGGGTATCTTGTCGAGCTTGACCTTGCCCGGGCCTTCGTCGATGGAGATCACCGTTTCACCGCTGCGGCCCTTGACGGTGATGGACGTGATTTCGGCCTTGAAGGCACCGGATTCGGTGGCGGCCTTGGCGCGGTTGACGCTGGCGGTGGCAAAGGCGTCCTGCGCTTCGCGGGTGAACTTGTACTTGTCGGCGCACTGCTCGCCGAAGGTGCCCATGGCGCGGCCGGGTTCATAAGCGTCTTCCAGGCCGTCGAGCATCATGTGGTCATAAATGCGGTCGTGCCCGATGCGGATGCCGCTGCGGCCCTTGAGCAGCAGGTGGGGTGCGTTGGTCATGCTTTCCATGCCGCCGGAAACCATCACGTCGCGGCTGCCGGCGATGAGCTGGTCGTGCGCGAGCATGGTGGCTTCCATGCCGGAGCCGCACATTTTGGACAGCGTGACGGCGCCCACACTGGCGGGCAGGCCGCCCTTGAAACCGGCCTGGCGTGCCGGCGCCTGACCCTGGCCGGCCATCAGACAGTTGCCGAACAGCACTTCGTCGACCTTTTCAGGCGCGATGCCGGAACGCTCGATGGCGGCCTTGATGGCGTAGCCGCCCAGGTCATGGGCCGACAGGCTGGCGAAGTCGCCCTGGAAGCCGCCCATGGGGGTGCGGGCTGCGCCGAGGATGACGATGGAATCAGACATGAGGTTCTCCTTGAAAAAAAAGGGGGGATAAAAAAAGTTAAAGGAATGCGGCAGGCTTTACGGCTGCGCCGCAACGCGTGTGAAAGTGCCCAGGCCTTGCTGGTTGTAGTGCTCGAGGGTGATCTGGTTGCCGCTGAACGTGGCTTTGGAAAGCGAGCCCGGCGGCGCGCTGTCGTTGAGCGGCACAAAGGTATAGGTGTCGCCGTCCCAATGCTGCAGGGGAAAGACCAGCTGGGGCGCAGCACCTATGCGCAGCTCAAGCGCACCCTGCGCCGTGCGCACGACCTGCAGCGGGCCGAGGTAGTCGTTGCGCCAGGTGCCCGTGTTGGCCTGCAACGGTGGTGCGGGCTGCGCCGGGCGGGGCTTGCCCGCGAGTTCGCCCTGCGGCGTGAAGACCTCGGCCATCTGTGCGGCGGCAATGGCGTACCAATCCTTCTTCACGGCGCGGAACTCTACCAGGTCGTAGAACTGCGCCACCAGCCCCTCGGCCACACCGGTGGGCCAGGCATTGGTGAGCACCACGATGCCCAGATTGGCCGACGGCATGACGGCGAAGTTGGTGGACGCGCCCCAGGAAAATGCGCCGTTGTGGCTCAGCACGGGGCGGCCGGCTTCGGTGGTGCTTATTGCGAAGCCATAGCCGTAAAACACGGGACGCTTGCCCGGCGCGGAGGCTTCCTGGGTGAGGTTCTTGGGTGTGAGGGCCGGCATCAACGCAGCAGCCGGCACCAGTTGCCCGCCAGGGCCGATGCCCCCTGACAGCACAAAAGACATCCAGCGCGCGACATCCCTGGCCGAAGAACTGACGCCGCCGGAGGGTTGCTGGCGGTCGGTGTTGAAACCCGTGGACCAGTTCTGGCGGCCGGGGATGTAGCCACGCTCGGGACCGATGACAAACACGCCGTTTTCCTTGACATGGCCTGGCGCGCGGTTCGACCTGGCCAGGAAATCCGCAAACCGCGAGCTGGTTGATGCCATGCCCAGCGGCTTGTAGAGCACCTGTTCCGAAAGGCTGGCCCAGTCCGTGCCGGCCGCCGCGGCGACCGCCATCGCGGCGCCGGTCATGCCGTAGTTGGTATAGGCGTAAGAAGCGCGAAACGGTGTCAGCGGCAACTGGCTGAAGCTGCGCAGGATGTCCTGCTGCGGGTAACCGAGCTCTTCGAGCATGTCGCCGGCATGGCCGGGCAAGCCGGAGCGGTGCGCGTACAGGTCGCCGATGGTGATGTTTTCGCTGACGTAGGCATTGCCCAGGGCAAAGCCGGGCAGGTGCTTGCGCATGGGTGTTTCCCACTTCACCTTCTCGGCGCCGACCTGCTGCGCGACAACCGTGGCGCCAATCGGCTTGGACATGGAAGCGAGCTGGAAAACGGTGTCGGCATCGACAGGCTGCGGGGAGCCGGCCGCACGCACACCAAAACCCTTGGCGTAAACGATGCGATCGCCCTCCACCACGGCCACGGCCATACCCGGAATCCCCGAGCGCCGCATCAACTGCTCAGCCATGCCGTCAATTTGGCCAATGGCGTAGGAAATCTGCTCAGACGCGGGCGGGCTCTGGGCGTAGGTGGGTGCAACCAGGGAGCCGGCAACGACAGCCATGAGCCATGCCAGAGGCAACAAGCGCGGGGAAAAGAGGCCGGACATCATCAACGTCTCCTTCAGGTCACAGGGTCTGAAAGGCATCCATCGCCATTCGCTTGTCCGTGCACCGTCGCCTCAAGGCGTCAGGCCGCTGAGGCCAGTGAGCACGGGCTCGGGCGGCAGTTGCATGAGGACTTCATCGTGGGGAGCACCGGGGCTGTGCAGCGCGACAAAACGTTTCTCGCGCTCATAAGGAAATACGTCGTGCACGTGGCCGGCCTGGATGCGTGCCTGGTGGCTTTGCCAGAAATGGGCGTCGAGCAGGTCGCCATGGTGCTTCATGAAGACTTCGCGCACCGCGTCATTGCCGAGCAGGAAGGGGCCGAAAGTTTCGGGGAACACATCCTTGGGGCCGACGGTATACCAGACCTCGCCGCTCATCTCTTCTTCCTCGTTGCGCGCGGCGGGCACCTTGCGGAAGTTGCAGTCGGTGATGTATTCGATCTCGTCGTAGTCGTAGAACACGACCTTGCCGTGGCGCGTGATGCCGAAGTTCTTCCAGAGCATGTCGCCGGGGAAGATGTTGGCCGCCACAAGGTCCTTGATGGCGTTGCCGTATTCGACCACGGCGCGCTCGATCTGGTCCTTGGCGGCGGGCTCTTTCACGCCGGCGTCAAAGGCTTCCTGCAGGTAAATGTTGAGCGGGATCATGCGCCGCTCGATGTAGACGTGCTTGATGATGACTTCTGTGGCACCGTCGCCGTCGCGGTCGCTGATTTCAAGCTGGCTGGGCGCGAATTTCTCGATCTCGGTGATCAGCTCGTCGCTGAAACGTTCGCGCGGGAAGGCCACTTCGCTGTATTCCTGCGTGTCGGCCATGCGGCCCACACGGTCGTGCTGCTTGACCAGTAGATACTTGCCCTTGATCTGCTCGCGCGTGGTGTCTTTTTGCGGCGGGTAGTAGTCCTTGATGACCTTGAACACGTAGGGGAACGAGGGCAAGTCGAACACCAGCATGACCATGCCCTTGATGCCGGGCGCGATGCGAAACTTGTCGGTGGAATGCCGCAGGTGGTACAGAAAGTCGCGGTAAAAAAGCGTCTTGCCCTGCTTGGCCAGGCCCAGCGCGTTGTAGATTTCAGCGCGCGGCATGTGCGGCATCATGCTGCGCAAAAACTGCACGTAGGCCGATGGGATGCCCATGTCGACCATAAAGTAGGCGCGAGCAAAGCTGAACAGGATGAGCAAATCATCTTCACCAAACAGCGCGGCGTCGATGACCAATTTACCGGCCTTGTTGTGCAGCACCGGCAGTGCAAACGGCACTTCGTTGAAGCCGTTGATGATCTTGCCGACGACGTACGCGCCCTTGTTGCGGAAAAACAGGCTGGTGAGTACCTGGATCTGGAAGTTGGCGCGCAGCTTGACGTCGGTGAGCCGCCCGCTGATGGCTTCAAGCACATAACCCGCGTCGCGCTCGAGGTTGTCAAACGGCAGGCGCAGGTCGAAGTCGCGCACCAGCTGCAGCAGCACCTCGCGCATGTTGTCGCGGGTGGGGTAGTAGGCGCGGTAGGTCGGCTGCGAAGCCAGCTCGTCGTTCTCGATGTATTCGGTGCTGACGGCGGGCCGCACGAAGATGAAGTCGTTCTGGAAGTAGCTGCGGTGCAGGATCTTGGTGGTGACCGAATTGAAAAACGTTTCGGCCAGCTCGGGCTGGTGGTGGTTGACCAGCAGGCCGATGTAATGGAGCTTGACCTGCTGCCAGACGTCCATGGGCTGGTCGCCGGCCTTGAACTCGCGCTCCAGGCGCATGGACGCTTCGCGCACGCGCAGGTCGTAAAACTCGATGCGTTCGCGCTGCGCGCGCTGCTGGCCGTGCCAGTCTGCCGTTTCAAAGCGGTGCTTGGCGCGCGCGGACTCGGTTCGGAACAGTTGGTAGTGGCGGTTAAAGCCGTCCATCATCGCCTTGGCGATGTCGTAGGCAATGCTCGAGTCCAGGCGCTGGGGGAACATGGCTTGCTTTGCGCCGTTCAGACCAGCTGCTGCTGTTCACCGCCGCCGACGCGGGCGTTCCAGGTGTCCCACACACGGTCGATGGCCTTGCCGTAGAACTTGTTGAGCTCCTCGGGCGCCGACACGCTCATCTGCAGGTCCTGCAGCAGGCCGTCATGTACGCCGAAGGCCCAGCCGTGCACGGTGACCTCCTGGCCGCGCGCCCAGGCATCAACCATGACCGTACTGACGGAAACATTGACCACCTGCTCGATGACGTTGATATCGCACAGGGCTTTGGCACGCACTTCCTCGGGCAGGCTGTCGAGGAGCTGGCGGTGGCGGTGGCGCACGTCCTGGATGTGACGAAGCCAGTTGTCGGCCAGGCCGATGCGCGCGCCTTCCAGCGCGGCCTGCACGCCTGAGCAGCCGTAGTGGCCGACCACCATGATGTCTTTCACCTTGAGGCGCTCGACGGCGAACTGGATGGCCGAAAGCGCGTTGAGGTCGGAGTGCACGACGATGTTGGCCACGTTGCGGTGAACGAACACCTCGCCGGGCTCCAGGCCGGTGATCTGGTTGGCGGGCACGCGGCTGTCAGAGCAGCCTATCCACATATACCTGGGCGTCTGCTGCTTGACAAGGCTGGTGAAGAAGCCTGGGCGCTCGGCTTCCATCTGCGCGGCCCAGGCGCGGTTATGGGCGAAGAGGTCTTGGAGCGAAGTGGTCATGGGTGTATTTTCGCCTGCCCGCGGGGATGCCGTCCGGCAAGCGGCTGAAAGTCATGTTTCATCGATCGCCCTCGCCTTCAACAGCGCTTTTTCTCCCAGGCATTTATCGGTCAGAGTGGCGAGCTCTTTGTCGCTGAACGGGGCCGAGGGTGTGGGGTTCGGCCCGGCTTTCACGATGGACGCATCGACCAGCAAAGGGCCTTCTCCGGAAAAATCACAGACAAAACGGTATTTGCCGTCAGTGAGCGACGCGGTCAGCATCTTCCGGGTCTGGTGCAGCTTGCCACTCTGGTAGCACCACCTGTCCACTTCACCGTCACCCTGGACCAGTCCGGTCAGGCAGCGGTCTCCTTCGCGCTCATAGAATACGCCCTTGCCTCCCGCAAGGAGTGGGCGCAGGTTCTTGAAGTCAGGCGTTGCGCCGTGCGAATACATCAACTGCTGGGAGGGATAAGGATTTCCGGCGCCATGGGCGTATTCAAACAGCGTGAGGTTTCCCATGCTGGCCCACTTGAACTGCTCACATCCTGTATGAAGCGTCTGGCCCTTGGCGGTGAAAGCCATGGGCTCGTCAAGGTCGATGCTGACCGTTGTGCCGTCCCGCAGGGTGAGGCCGACAGCGTACGCCGCAAACCGGCCCTTCAGGGCGAGCACGGCTTCCTCGGAGACCTCCCCCACCCTTGAGGCATCAAGAAAGACGTTCACGGCCTTTCCCCGCAGCGATTCGGGGACGCCGCATTCGAACGTCGCGTCGGCTTGCGGCACTGCCGCGTAGGGCGGGGGCTCATCTTTTTCGCACGCACCGAGAAGCGCGGCAAGCACGAGCACAAGGAGCCACTTCGCCGTCTGATGTATCACTGGCATGGGTAGCGGCCTTACATGGTCTCGGCGAACAATTCGCGCCCAATCAGCATGCGGCGGATTTCGCTGGTGCCGGCACCGATTTCATAAAGCTTGGCGTCGCGCCAGAGGCGGCCCAGCGGGTATTCATTGATGTAGCCGTTGCCGCCGTAGATCTGCACGCCCTCGCCGGCCATCCAGGTGGCTTTTTCGGCGCACCAGAGGATGACGGAGGCACAGTCCTTGCGGACCTGGCGCACATGGTCGGTGCCGAGCATGTCGAGGTTTTTAGCCACGGTATAGGCAAACGAGCGGCCGGCCTGCAGCACGGTGTACATGTCGGCGACCTTGCCCTGGATCAGCTGGAACTCACCGATGCTCTGGCCGAATTGCTTGCGGTCATGGATGTAGGGCACGACGTTGTCCATGACGGACTGCATGATGCCCAGCGGGCCGCCGGTGAGCACGGCGCGTTCGTAGTCGAGCCCGCTCATCAACACTTTCGCGCCGCTGTTGAGGCCGCCGAGAATCTGGCTGACTGGCACTTCGACGTTGTTGAAGACGAGCTCGCCGGTATGGCTGCCGCGCATGCCGAGCTTGTCGAGCTTTTGCGCAACGGAGAAGCCCTTCATGCCTTTTTCAATCAGGAAGGCGGTGACGCCGCGTGCGCCGAGCTCGGGCTCGGTCTTGGCATAGACCACCAGGGTGTCGGCGTCGGGGCCGTTGGTGATCCACATCTTGCTGCCGTTGAGCAGGTAGTAGCCGCCCTTGTCTTCAGCTTTCAGCTTCATGCTGATGACGTCGCTGCCGGCGCCGGGTTCGCTCATGGCCAGCGCACCCACGTGCTCGCCGGTGATGAGCTTGGGCAGGTATTTTTTGCGCTGCTCGTCGGTGCCGTTGCGCTTGATCTGGTTGACGCAGAGGTTGCTGTGCGCGCCGTAGGACAGCCCCACCGAGGCGCTGGCACGGCTGATTTCTTCCATGGCGATCATGTGGGCCAGGTAGCCCATGTTGGCGCCGCCGTATTCCTCACCCACGGTGATGCCGAGCACGCCGAGCGAGCCCATTTTTTGCCACAGGTCCATCGGGAACTGGTCGTTGCGGTCGATCTCGGCGGCGCGCGGGGCGATTTCGGCCTGCGCGAATTCGCGCACGGCATCGCGCAGCGCGTCGATGTCTTCACCGAGCATGAAGTTGAGTCCGGGCATGTTGGTCATGGTGGGCTTTCTGAAGTCGTATGACGGGATTGGATTAGTAGGTCTTGGGCACGGGCACCAGCGTCTGCTGCATCAGCGCGCAGGCGCTTTCCTTGCCCGCTGCGCCGACGTGCGTGACTTCAGCGGTCGTGACGATGATGCGCTTGCCGGCCTTGACGACGCGGCCCAGGGCGCGCAGCTCGCCGTCCCTGAAACCGGCCATGAAGTTGATTTTGTATTCGACCGTGGTGACCTCGGAATCTTCCGCAGCCATGGTCAGCGCGGCGTAACCCCCGGCGATATCGGCCAGCGCGCCCATCGCGCCGCCGTGGAAGCTGCCCTGCTGCTGCGTGACGTGCTCCGAATAGGGCAGGGCCACCTCGCACAGGCCGGGCTCCACGCGCAGCAGGCGCGCGCCCAGGTGCTGCATCAGGCCCTGGCGCAAAAAGCTGGCTTCAATGCGGCGAAACAGTGTGGACGGTGCGGCGGTTGCATCCATGGAAGACCCTTTGAACAGATAAAAAGGCGGCTCTTGTTTTAGTTGACGTTTACGTAAACGTCAATTATGCCTGCTGGCGGAAGCACTGTCCAAGGGCGGTGAAAGCTTCGCGCGCGACCTGAGCGTCCGGGCGATCGCGTCCCGAAGAGGAAAGAGATGGGCGTCGCCGGCAAATTGGGCTTCCCGCGAATTGCCCGTATGGACAATCACCATGCGGGCGACGGGATCGACAAAGATGTTCTGGCCGCCGACGCCCCAGAAGAACGACCGGCCGCCGGCCGCCTGCGGAATCCAGACGTGCAAGCCATAGAACGGAGCCCCTTTGGGCTGCGGCTTGTCCGGCCGCAGCATGACCATCTCGTCGATCCATGCGGCGGGCACGACCTGCCCGCCTGCCGCCTGCCCCCGGTTCAGCACCAGCGTCCCCAGCCGGCCGTAGTCGCGCAGGCGCGCGGCGAACTGGCCTTGAACGCCCTCCTCGCCATGGAAATTCTTGATCCAGAAGCCGCTGCCCTCGGCCCCGAGGCGCGACCATATCCTGTCCTCCAGATACGCGGTGTTGCTCATGCCGGTACGTTCGCTCAGCATGAGGCCGAGCAACGCGGTCACCGCGCCGTTGTAGCTGAAAGTCTTGCCGGCGGGCGATCGATCCGTCTTCTCCTGCAGGTAGCGCCGCATGCTCTGGCGCGGCGAGACGGTGGGGTCGGTCGCGCGGTTGTCCGATATCGCGCCCGCCTCATAGGCGGCATGAAGTTTGGCCGAGGCGGCCATCCGCAGCAGATCCTCCACCGTATCGTCGGCAAACGCGCTGGCTTCGAAGCCGGGCAAGACCTGCCTGACGGTGGTGCCCAGCGCCAGCCTGCCTTCCGCGATCGCCACGCCGACCAGCAGCGACAGGATCGTCTTCGACATGGACGCCGAGTGCAGCGCGTCCTGGGCGCCGGTTCCCTGCAGGTATCGCTCATAGACGATCCGGTCCTCATGCAGGACGAGAAACCCCGTCGTGCAGAAACGGGCCAGGTACTCCTCGAGCGAATGGGCTTGCGGATCCCCGGCAACGCGATACGTCACATCCTCCAATGGCAGGCCATGGCCGAACACCGCCGGCGCACCGGCCGCCCGCGCTTCATTGAACGGAAATCGCTGCTGGGGGTTGCGGAATGAACCGGTGCATCCCTGTTGGGCCGCCGCGAGGGCGGGCAGGCCCACCGCGAACAGGACCAGGGCCGCGCGGCGCAGGGAATCGATCGTCATGGGGCCCGGCGGAAAGCAGGTCACCGCTACGCCGCCTGCTTCGCTTTCTCAAGTTTCGCCAGCAGCGCCTTGGCCTCGCGCTCGTGCGTTTTCACCTCTTCGAGGTTGCCCTGCAGTTCGGTCATCTGCTCCTCCAGCTGTGCACGGTGCTGCGCCAGGATGGCGAGGAACTTGCGCAGCTGCGGCCCGGTGTCGCGCGGGCTGTCGTACATGTCGATGATGTCCTTGGCCTCGGTCAGCGACAGGCCCAGGCGCTTGGCGCGCAGGGTAAGCTTGAGCCGGGTACGGTCGCGCGCGGTGTAAACGCGGTTGCGCCCGCCCGCGCCTTCGCGCTGGGGCTGCAGCAGGCCCATGTCTTCGTAAAAACGCATGGCGCGCGTCGTCAGGTCAAACTCTTTTGCCAGGTCGCTGATGGTGTAGGTAGTGGCCATGGTGGTGAAGTCTTCTTTGCAAACGCTAAGGGCTCGTGGCTATTGAGACAGCGCGAAACAGGCGCGGTCCCTACAATGGTTGTGTATGACGTTTACGTAAACGTCAAATATACCGCGAATGATGACATGAACCTCCTTGAGCAGCAACTGGATTACCCCTTTGGAGATACCCTGCCCGAGTCGGGCATGACCATGGAGGTGGCGCCGGGCGTCAAGTGGATACGCATGGCCCTGCCCTTCGCGCTGAACCACATCAACCTGTGGCTGCTGCGCGATGAGATGGACGACCCGGACCGGGCGGGCGCGAAGATCCAGGGCTGGACCATCGTGGACTGCTGCATCAGCCGGGACGAGTCCAAGGCGCAGTGGGAAGCGGTTTTTGCCACCCAGCTGGAGGGCCTGCCGGTGCTGCGCGTCGTCGTGACGCATATGCACCCCGACCACATCGGCCTGGCGCACTGGCTCTGCGAGCGCTGGACCACGCCCAAACACGTGTGCATGTTGTGGATCAGCGCCACCGACTACCTTTCGGCCCGTATCGGCTCGCAAAGCACCACCGGCTTCGGCGGCGAGAGTGCAGCGCGCTTTTTTGCCGCGCACGGGCTGGTCGACCCGGAATCCGTCGAGAAAATCCGCGGCCGGGCCAGCTACTACCCCGGCATGGTGCCGGCCGTGCCGGCCAGCTACGTCCGCATCATGGACGGCATGACGGTTCGGATCGGTGGGCGCGACTGGCGCTGCATCAGCGGCTACGGCCATGCACCCGAACACATCGCGCTGCACTGCGAAGCGCTGGACACCCTCATCAGCGGCGACATGGTGCTGCCGCGCATTTCAACCAATGTGAGCGTTTACGACATGGAGCCGGAGTCGAACGCGCTCACGCTGTTCCTGGAATCCATCGACAAATTCCTGCCGCTGCCTGAAGACACGCTGGTGCTGCCGTCACACGGCAAACCCTTTCGCGGCCTGCACACGCGCATAGGCCAGCTGCACGACCACCATCGCGACCGGCTGGCCGAAGTGATGGCTGCCTGCACCGCCGCGCCCTGCAGCGCGGCCGACATCCTGCCCATCATGTTCCCCCGCAAGCTGGACCTGCACCAGACCACCTTCGCCATGGGCGAAGCGGTGGCCCACCTGCATGCGCTGTGGTTTGGCGGCAAGCTCACGCGCCGGCTGGACAGTGACGGGATTTATCGCTTCAGTAGCGTTGGTCCGTAAGCAAGGCCGCGGAGGCCGCCCGCACAAGCAGGGCGCTATGTTTTTAGTAGCTGCTCGCGCTCGCCTCTATTGGCCTACAGCCCGATTAAGCACATAAGAATGCAATGGATGGCTGTGGGGCCCCTTCTTTACCAGCAGGGGCCGCGGGACTGGCTTTGCCAGACCGCAGGCGCAGCGGCCCCCTCGGGGGGCAGGGAGCTACACGCAGTGAGCGACCGTGGGGGCTAGGCTCTCCACTTCCGGTTAGCCGTCACCAAAGCGGTGAGGTAACCGTGCAACCATTCAAAATTGACAGGCTTTTTCAGCAGGTGGGCGTGCTGCGGCAGGCCCCCGCGGGCCTCAATGGCGTCGGGCGGCAGGCCGCTGATCACCACGATCTGCATATCGGCCAGCTGCACGTTGCGTTTGAGCGCCTTGAGCATCTCAATGCCGTCCACGCCGGGCATGGACAGGTCCGTGATCAGCAGGTCGGGCCGCATGCTGGCGATATCCATCATGGCCTCCAGGGCAGATGGCATCCAGGTGCAGTCAACCGGCAGGTCCCAGTCTTCAAACTGGCAGCGGTACAGCTCGCGGGTGTCTTCGTCGTCTTCCACCATCAGCACCCGCAGGCGGCTTTTGGGGTCGGTGTCGACGCGGGACAGCTGTGGGCTGTTTTTGGCCAGGTAGGCGTTGATGGACTGCAGCGCAATGCGGCGGTGCCCACCCAGCGTCTTCCACGCCTCGATTTCCCCTTTTTCAACCAGGGACTGCACCGTCGCAACGGAGAGCCCCAGAAGCTTGGCTGCATAGCTGGTGCCGCAGTAATCCTCGCTGGAGAAATCCGCAGCCGTGATCGCGGCCTCGAAGGACTTGGGTTCACGCGCCATGGCAGACCGAACGGGGATTGGAGTGTTTCATTTTGGGCATTTTAATCAATTCGACTCAATCGCTTCACAGAAAATGATAGTAAGCATCAACTAACACCAGCGAGCACTGCCAGCGTCAGGGAGACAGCGGTGCCGTGGGCAGGGTGAAGAAGAACGTTGCCCCCTTGCCGGGCGCCGCCTCGGCCCACAACCTGCCGCCGTGCCGCTTGATCACGCGGCTGACGGTGGCCAGCCCGATGCCCGTGCCCGGAAACTCCGCGACAGCATGCAGGCGCTGAAACGGCTTGAAGAGCTTGTCGGCGTAAGCCATGTCGAAGCCGGCACCGTTGTCCCTGACGAAAAACTCCGGCAGCCCCGCGGCATCCAGCTGGCAGCCTACTGTGATTTCGCTGAGGGGTTGCTGGGCGCTGAACTTCCAGGCATTGCCGATCAGGTTTTCCATCACCACCCGGACCAGCCGGCTGTCGCCGTGCGCCTTCAGGCCTTTTTCGATGTTCACCGCAACCTTGCGCTCGGGGTCGCGCACCCGCCATTCGTCCAGGATGATGCGGGAAAGCTCCGACAGGTCCACCACCTTGTTATTCAGGGGGGTGCGCGACACCTGCGCCAGCGACAGCAGGTCTTCAATCAGTTGCCCCATCTGCGCCACGCCGGCCTGGATACGTGCCAGGTAGTGCGTCACCTTCTCGCCGGCATCGGCCCCCAGGTGTTTGCCCAGCAGGCGGCTGAAGCCGTCAACGGTGTTCAGCGGCGAGCGAAGGTCGTGCGACACGGAGTATGAAAACGCTTCGAGTTCCTGATTGGACAGGCGCAGGGCGGCTTCAATGGCCTTGATCTCGGTGATGTCCGCGTCGATGCCCACCCAAAAGGCCACTTCACCGCGTTCGTCCAGCACGGGCGATGCGCGGTAGGACATGGTGTGCACGCCGTCCTTGGCCAGCACGCGGCGTATGCCCGAGTATTGCGACCGCGTCTCCCGGGCGACCTGCCAGCGGGCCCTGATATCGGGGAGGTCGTCCGGATGAATGGCGGCAAACCATTGCGTGCCGGTCCAGTCCTCCATTTTGCCGCCCGCCAGGTCAAACCAGGCGCGGTTGAAGTAGGTGGCCGCGCCGTCCGGGTCGCTGGTCCATACCACCTGGGGTGCCTGTTCGGCCAGCGCCCGGAAGAGCGCCTCTTGCCGCTCCAGCGCCAGTGTGCGCTCGGCGACTTTCTGCTCCAGTCCGGTGTTGAGCTGGCTGACCTCCTCGATCAGGCGGGAGTTCTGGATGGCGATGGACGCGAGCTGGGTCAGTTCGAGCGCCACATATTCGTCCTCCTGCGTGAACTCGCCCTCGTATTTGTCGGACAGCTGGAGCAGCCCGATGTTCTTGCCGTCGCGGCCCGTCAACGGTACGGCCAGCCAGCCGCGCATGGCCGGATGCTTGTCGGCGTAACTGCCGAAGCCGCGCCAGCGCGGATGCGCCTCCAGCTCGGCCTGGGTCATGCGCATGGACCGGTTGGTCTGGCAGACCAGGGCGTAAATGCCGGTGCCGTCGGGCGCCTCGATCATGTCCCGGTATTTCGCATATTTTTCGGAAAGCGACAGGGCGTTGATGGCTTGCCCCCAGTCGCTGTTCACGGTGAGGCTGACGATCGCCTGGTGCGCGCCTATCACCCCCCGGGCCTGCTCGGCCACCTCGTGCATGGTGCTTTCAAGCGTCTGGTGCCAGGTGATGGCCTGGGCCGCGTCAGCGGCGCGCTGCAAGGTGTACAGGTGTTCCTGGACCTCATTTTCAACCTTGACCTGGGCCGAGATATCCAGCGCCAGGACAAAACGCGCCGGCCGGCCGGCATACTGCACCGAGGTTGAAAATGGGCGGGCAGTGAAAAATGACCCGTCCTTGCGGCGATGTTCCCAACGCTCCCTGACGATCAAAGGCGAGGCGGTGTGCTGGGTCCGGAGGTTTTGAGCTTCCGCTTCGCTGCGAATGTCGTAGATCGTCATCGACAGAAACTCTTCCATCGTATAGCCGTAACTCTTGACGGCGGCTTCGTTGACCGTGAGGAAGCGATAGGTCTCGGCGTCAAAAACCCACATCGGAATCGGCGCCATTTCAAACAGGGCCGAGTAGCGGTGCTCGCTTTCCACCAGCGCCTGCTCTGCCAGCTTGCGCTGGGTGATGTCGCGCTGCACCGCGACCCAGTGGGTGTAGTGGCCTTTGGTGTCGGTGATCGGAACAATGTCGAGCTCCAGCCAGACTTCCTCGCCGCTCTTGGTGTAATTGATCAGCTCGGCGCGTACGGGCTGCCATTTTTCCAGTGCGGCCTTGATGCGGTCGAGCTCGTCCCGCTGCGTTTTGGGGCCCTGCATCAGGCGTGGCGTTTTTCCCAGTACCTCTTCACGCGTGTAACCGGTACGGCGCTCAAAAGCGTCGTTGACAAAGATGATGCGCGGGCCGGCGCCATCGATGGGGGCGGCCTCGGTGATGAGCACAATGTCGTTGAGCCGGGATACGGCGGTTTCCAGAAGGCGCAGATGCGCCTGCGCTTCGTGCTGTTCCGTGATGTCCTGCAGCACACCGACCAGGCTCACGACCTTGCCGTCCCGCTGCAAAGCCCGGCCCTGCGTGCGCACCCAGATGCGCCGGCCCTTTGCCGTGATGAGGGGCAGCTCCAGGTCCCATGGGGTACCCTGCTTCAGGGCTGCCAGGGCGACCGAGCGGATGGTGCGCCGCGCTTCGGGTGCATAAAAGCCGAGCGCCTCCTCCACCCCGAGGCCGGCCGCCGGATCGAGTTCGTGGATGCGGTAAATTTCTTCAGACCAGTAAGGCGTCATGGTGTCGACAACGACCTCCCATCCGCCGACTTTCCCGAGCGCGCCGGTGCGGTTCAGCAGCTCCGTGCTGCGGGCCACCACCAGTTCCGCGCGCTTGCGGTCGGTAATTTCCTGGATCACGCCGGAGCGGCGGCGCCCCGACGGCCCGCGGCCCGCGCCTTGCCCCTCCTGCCCGGTGTCCCCGGGCTGCGCTTCGTCAGCGCGGCCAAACAGGTGGACCCATCGAATCTCGCCAGCGGACGTGACGATGCGGAACTCCATGTCCAGCGGCTGGTTGCTCCGAACGGACAGATCGCGCCGTTCCTTGAAGGCCTGGCGGTCCCCGGGATGGACCAGCTGCATGAATCCGCCATGGCTCCTGTCGAAGGTCGTGCGGTCAACGCCGAGCACCTCGTAAACCTCATCGGACCACCAGCTTTCATCAGTGCTGGTGTCCAGCTGCCAGTAGCCGATGCGGCCCAGGCGCTGGGCGTCCCGCAGTTTCTGCTGGATGGCTTCGCTGTTTGCCAGTTCGGCCTCCAGGACACTCCGATGTTGCTCAAGCGACTCGGCCATGCGGTTAAAGCCCGTGGATATCTTCGCAAACTCCCCGAAGTCGTCAGGCCGGCCGGGCGGTATCCGCACATCCAGCCGGCCGTTCTGAAGCTGCCGGATGGCCTCAAGGATGTTTCGGGTGGGCTCCACGATGGCACGCCCGCCAATGACCCAGGCAACGCCGCCGCCCACAAATGCCACCAGCAACAACACCACCAGTTCCAGCCACAGCTGTTCCCGGCTGGCGCCCACGACCAGTTCGCGGTCCAGGCTGACCGCCACAAAGAAAGCGGCGTGTACGTCGGGGCTGCTGGGCATGAAAGCCCACAGGCGGCGTTGCCCGGTGCCGTCCTGCCCATCGCTGGTTCCGGCACGCATCTGCTGCACGGCCGCCTTCAGCACGGGGCTTCTGGCCACCTGCCCGATCCGTATGGGGAGGTCGGGTTTGCCCGCCAGCAGCACGCCGCCGCGGTCATGTATGCCCAGCGCGCCGCCGGGCGGCAGCTGGACGTCGATGGTGGATTTCGCCATCTCGGCCAGGTCAACCGACGCAAAAGCCACGATATCAACGCGCCCGTCCTTGTCCAGCAGGGGCAACGCAAATGTGATGGAAGGCCGGCCCGTGGCACGCCCCACAATGTATTCACCCACCACAAAGCTGCGCTGCTCAACGGCATTGCGGAAATAGGCCCGGTCGCCCAGGTAGCCGAGCCGCACGCCTTCCTGCCCGTTGCACAGCGCATAGCCGTCCGTTCCCACAATGCCGAAATTGGCGTAAAGCGGAAACAGCTTGTTGAGCTCTACAAGGTAGCGGTTGCAGCGGTCGGCGTTGCCGTCCCGCAGGCCGGGCACATGAACAATTGCCGTCAGTATCTGCCGGGCCGATTCCGCCAGGCGCTGCTGGCTGGATGCGGCCAGCGATGCGGCGAATTGCAGGTCGGTCTGGGCGCGCTCGACGGCGGTGTCGGCGTTGTAGACGGCCTTGAAAATGGACAGGCCAAACATCGGCACGATCGCCACCAGCACGAGCATGACAAGGCGGGTCCGCAGCGTGATATGAAGCTTCATGGCATCAGCGCCGCAGGTACCGGCACCGGGTGTTTCTGGTCCACCGGTGCGTCACGGGATGTCAGCCGGCCGCGATGGATTCATTGACGCCCAGCCAGTACGCCTGCAGGCGGTTGAGCTTTTCGGTCAGCCCCCCAAAATCGACGGGTTTACGGACAAACCCGTTGGCCCCGCTCTGGTAACACGCCACGATGTCGGACCGCTCGCTGGAAGATGTCAGCATGACCACCGGCACCAGCGCAGTCAGGGGATTGGCCCGCACGCTGCGCAGTACGTCCAGGCCGGACAGCTTGGGCAGCTTCATGTCGAGCAGGATGAAAGCCGGCTGCCTTTGCGTGTCGCGCCCCGCATGGGCACCCTGGCCGAACAGAAAGTCCAGCGCCTGCACACCGTCCCGGGCGACGGCAATCTCGGCTGTGACGCCCTGCTCCTCCAGCGTCAGCACGGTCAGTTCCAGGTGGTCCGGGTTGTCTTCAACTACGAGTATGAGTTTGTCGTTCATGTGGACTTCAGGTGCGCGGAGTCAATCCCTGTCGTTTTCTGGTTTTTGGTGTTTTCTCATATTACCAAGTAAAGAAACGCCGCAGTACTGTGATTTGTACCCCTTTCACGTCTCTTGACGGGGCTTGCCCGGGCGCTGCAGCGCAGGCCTACCAGCGGGGGATCGCTTCGTCCTTGAGCTGGCCGCGCAGCTCGGCGTAGTCAGGCACCACCGCGCGCACGGTGTCCCAAAAACGCGGGCTGTGGTCCATGACACGCAAATGGCTCAATTCATGAACCACCACGTAGTCGATCACCGACTGCTTGAAATGGATCAAGCGCCAGTTCAGCCGGATGGAACCATCGGCGCTGGCGCTGCCCCAGCGGGTGCCGGCGCTGGAAAGGCTGAGCTTGCGCCACTGCACGCCCAGGTGCGGCGCGAAATGGTTGAGCCGCTCGGTAAAGACCCGCTTGGCCTGGCGCATCAGCCAGGCCTGCACGGCGTCGCGGATCTGCTCGGGCGTGGCATGGTGGGGCAGGCCCACATGCAGCGTCAGCTGCGCCACACCGGGCAAGGTGCCATTGGACGCATCGCCGTCGCCCCGCAGCAAGACTTCGGCGGCCGCGGTGCCGGTTTTGAGTTCGGCGCCGACGCCGCCGAAAGCATGCCGCGGATCGATCACCACAATGACCTGGTCGCCCAGGAAAGGCAGCGTGGTGCCGTCCTTCCAGTCAATGCGTGCGGACTCCAGGCGCTCATGGCGCGCGCGGGTTTCCTGCAGCTTGGCCAGGATCCAGCCGGATTTTTCCAGCACCGCCTTGTCGATTTCATACAGCGGCACCCATTTGGGCGCGCTCACCGTGAGGCCGTCGGCGCCGGCAGAAAAGCCGATGGTCTTGCGTTTGCTGCGGCGGAACTCGTAGGCCACCAGCACGCCGTCCAGCACGGTCTCACGGCTGGCGCGGTGGTGGCGGAAAGTAGCCGGAGCCAATGCCTGCTGGATGGTTTGCGCGGGAAGATGGGGCCCCACAAAATCGGCCGTTGCTATATTTTCAATAGCTGGTGGCGCCCGGCTATCGGGCGCTGCAGGCCTTTTTGGCTTGATTTTTCTGGCTTTGGAGCCGCTGGGAACGCCAGCAAGCGGCGCCGGCGCGGAATCAAACAGGTCGAGCGTGAACTGAAGAAGCCGTTGCATCATGGCAGTTTAGCTTGACAGCATGGGCAGGCTGGCCGCTCAGGTATTGGGTGCGACGGGTGTGGCGGGCGCGGCGACCACTTCACCGGCATAAGCCTCGGGGTCAAGGCGCCGCATTTCGGCTTCGATCCAGGTTTCCACCTCGCGCATCAACTCGTCGGGCTGCCGGCCGGTGCTGTCAATCGGTTTGCCGATGGAGATGTCAACAATGCCCGGGGTTTTGATGAAGGCCTTGCGCGGCCAGCATTTGGCCGAGGTCACGGCAATCGGGATCACGGGAGCGCCGGTTTCAATGGCCAGGCGCGTACCGCCGGATTTGTAAGTGCCCTTCTGGCCGCGCGGGATGCGCGTGCCTTCGGGGAACATGATGACCCATGTGCCCTGCGCCATCAGGCGCTTGCCCTGCACCACGACCTTGTTGAAGGCCTGCGACCGCTGGCTGCGGTCGATGTGGATCATGTCCATGCGCGCCATGGCCCAGCCGAAGAACGGCACGTAGAGCAGCTCTTTCTTGAACACATAAGCCAGGGGATGCGGCATCAGCGTGGGCATGCACAGGGTCTCCCAGGTGCTCTGGTGCTTGAGCAGCAGCACGGCGGCGCTGGTCTGGCCCGTAGGCAGGTTTTCCATGCCGGTTACCCGGTTCTTGATGCCCAGGATGAAGGTGCCACCGCTGACCGCCACACGCAGCCAGCCGGCACACATCCAGTACATGGTGTTGCTGCTGACGAACAGTGAGGCGATCACCACAAAGGTAGCCCAGGGGATCACCGTGATGGCCATCCACAGCAGGTGAAGGATTGATCGAATCAGGCGCATGTCAAGGTTTCCGGTATCAAGCAGGTTGTGGATGCTGGTGTACAGCAGTTTTCACGGTGTTTCAAGGCTCTGGCCCTTATGTGGCGGGCGCGAGCAGCTAGTATTTTTATAGCATCACCTACAGGGCCACTTGCAGGGGCCGGGCGCTGCGTTCCAGGATGAAATCGGCAAATGCCGACAAATCAGCATGCACCTGCGTGCCTTCGGGCAGGCCCTCGGGCTGCCCGCCGCTGCGGTAGCGCGCCGACTTGCCCGTCAGCACCAGGTGCGGTTCGCACCCGGCAGCCGCGCCGGCCTGCAGGTCGCGCAGCGAATCCCCTGCGGTGGGCACCCCCTTGAGCGGCACGCCGAAACGCGCGCCGATCTGCTCGAAAAGCCCAGGCAGCGGTTTGCGGCAAGTGCAGCTGTCTTCGGGGGCGTGCGGGCAGTAAAACACCGCATCGATGCGCCCGCCGACAGCGGCCAGCAGCTTGTGCATCTTGGCGTGCATGGCGTTGAGCGCCGCCACGTCAAAGAGGCCACGCCCCAGCCCCGACTGGTTGGACGCGATCACGACGTGCCAGCCGGCATGGTTCAGGCGCGCAATGGCCTCCAGCGAACCCGGCAGCGGCAGCCACTCGTCCGGCGCCTTGACGAAGTCGTCGCTGTCGCTGTTGATGGTGCCGTCGCGGTCGAGGATGATGAGTTTCATGGTGGTTTGCCTTTGGCTGGAAGCTTACGCCGCTAGCTTGGACAAGTCAGCTACCCGGTTCATCGCTTGATGCAGGGTGGCCAGCAGGCCGAGGCGGTTGACCTTGAGAGCCGGGTCTTCGGCATTGACCATCACGCCGTCGAAGAAGGCATCGACTGGTGCCTTGAGCGCGGCCAGTGCCTGCAGCGAGGCGGCGTAGTCACCGGAGGCAAAAGCAGCTTCGGCTTTGGGGCCCACGGTCTTCAATGCATCAGCGAGGGATTTCTCGGCGGCTTCCTGCAGCAGCTCAGGTTTGACCGCAGCTTCGACCGTGCCTTCAGCCTTCTTCAGGATGTTGCCGACGCGTTTGTTGGCCGCAGCCAGCGCAGGCGCTTCAGGCAGCGCGGCAAAGGCGCGCACGGCCGCCAGGCGTTTGGCCACATCGCCGAGACGTTGGGGCTTGAGCGCCAGCACGGCATCAACCTCTTGCGCGCTGTAGCCCTGCTCGCGCAGGGAGCCGGCGAGGCGGTCGTAGATGAAGTCGACCAACGCCACGGAGGCATCCTGAATCTTGTCACCGAACACCGGCTGCGCGCCCTGTACCAGTTCCAGCAGGCCCAAAGGCAGGTCTTTCTCGACCAGCATGCGGATCACGCCCAGTGCATGGCGGCGCAGCGCGAACGGGTCCTTGTCGCCCGTCGGCAGATTGCCGATGCCGAACATGCCGACCAGCGTTTCCAGCTTGTCGGCCAGCGCAACGATGACGCCGACGGTGTTGCGCGGCAACTCGTCGCCGGCAAAACGCGGCTTGTAATGGTCTTCAATGGCGTCGGCGACGTCAGCACTGAGGCCGTCGTTGAGCGCGTAGTAACGGCCCATGGTGCCTTGCAGTTCGGGGAACTCGCCGACCATGTCGGTCACCAGATCGGTCTTGGCCAGTTCGGCGGCGCGCCGCACATCGGCGACATTGGCATTCAGGCGATTGGCAATGGCTTCGGCAATGGCGCGTACGCGCTGCGTACGCTCACCCTGCGTGCCCAGCTTGTTGTGATACACCACCTTGCCCAGGCCTTCAACGCGCGAAGCCAGCGTCTTTTTGCGGTCCTGGTCGAAGAAAAACTTGGCATCCGCCAGGCGCGGGCGCACGACGCGCTCGTTGCCGCCGATCACGGCGCTGGCATCCGTCGGGCTGATATTGCTCACGACGAGAAACTTGTTGGTGAGCTTGCCCGACGCGTCGAGCAGCGGGAAGTACTTCTGGTTGGCCTTCATCGTGAGGATCAGGCATTCCTGCGGCACGCCGAGGAATTCTTTTTCGAATTCGCAGACCAGCACGTTGGGACGTTCGACCAGCGCGGTCACTTCGTCGAGCAGGGCGTCGTCTTCAATCGCCCTGGCGCCGCCGCCAACTTTGGCCGCGGCTGCAGCAAGCTGCTTGATGATTTCGGCTTTGCGCGCGGCAAAACTGGCGATCACCGCGCCGTCTTTTTGCAGGGTAGCGGCGTAGGCGTCGGCATCCTTGAGCACCACCGGGTCGACGGCCGCTTCAAAGCGGTGGCCGTGTGTGATGTTGCCGGCCTTCAGGCCCAAGGCCTCGATAGCGACCACCGAATTGCCGTGCAGCGCGACCAGGCCGTGCGCCGGGCGCACAAATTTCACATCGCTCCAGCCGTCGGCCAGCTGGTAGGTCATGACCTTGGGAATCGGCAATTTGGCAATGGCTTCGAGCAAGGCTTTCTGCAACCCCTCAACCAGCGTCGCACCCTTGACGTTGCTGTCGTAAAACAGCGCCTCTGCCTTGCCGTCGGGCGCGCGCTTGAGACCTGCAACCGCCGACGCATCGGCGCCCAGCGCCTGCAGCTTTTTGAGCAGCGCGGGTGTGGCATTGCCCGAAGCATCCAGCCCCACCGCCACCGGCATGAGTTTTTGCGAAACAGCCTTGTCGACGGCCTGTGCGGCCACCGCCGTAACATGCGCGGCCAGACGGCGCGGAGAGGCAAATGCCGTGAGGGCCGAATCTGCCGCCGTCAGGCCCTGGGTCTTGAGCTGCTCGAACAGCACGCCGGCAAAGGCATCGCCCAGTTTTTTGAGCGCCTTGGGCGGCAGCTCTTCGACAAACAGTTCAACGAGAAGATTTTGGGAGGCGTTCATTGGTTTTTTCGGGAATGTCGGAGCGCAAAAATGGCCAGGGCTGCAACCATCAGCGGCAGCCAGATGGTTTGGATCTCATTGAGCAACACGTCGGCGCCGCGTTGCGTGAAGAACCGGGAAAAGGAGACCGGCGAAACTTCAACCGGCCGCCATGGGCTGAAAAACCGCTGGTCGGAAAACGGCCAGTAGAGAGGAATGGCCACGCCGCCATTGGTCAGGGTGTCCAGCAAGGGATGCGAGAACACGCAAAGCGCGATCCACGCATAGCCCTGCCATGGCGCCAGTTTCCAGTGCCGCGCCAGCCACCAGCCGATGAGGCCCACAACGAGCGCAAAGCCCAGGGTATGGGTAAAGCCGCGATGCCCCCAGATACCGCCGTAATGGATGCCGAGCTTGAAAGCGATGCCGTCAAAGTCGGGAAGGATGGCCGCGACCATGCCCGCCGCCAGCATGGAAGGCGGTATCCGCTTGCTACCGAGGGCCACTGCAGCAGCAACGGGGACGGCGATGTGGGAAAAGATGGTGGGCATCGAAGATCAGCTCACCGTTTTGGCGTGGCATCGGCGTAGTGCAACACCGTGGGAAACGGATCGTAAAAATGGTGAAGCAGCTTGCGCCATGCCTGGTAGGGCTCTGACTGGCGGAACCCCACGGTGTGGTCTTCCAGGGTGTTCCAGCGCACCAGCAGCATGTAGTGGTGGTCGTTTTCCAGGCAGCGCTGCAACTCGTGGCCCTGGTAGCCGCCCATTGACGCGATGATGGCCTGCGCCTGGGCAAAGGCCGCCTCGAAAGCGGACGCTTCGCCGGGCTTGACCTGCAACTGGGCGATTTCCAGAATCATCAGGCCGCCTTCTTCGCCATTTGCTCGACCCATTCACGCGGCGCCATCGGGAAGCCCAGGCGCTCACGGCTTTCGTAATAGCTTTGTGCCACGGCGCGGGCCAGGTTGCGGATGCGGCCGATGTAGGCGGCGCGCTCGGTCACGCTGATGGCGCCGCGGGCGTCCAGCAAATTGAAACTGTGGGCAGCCTTGAGCACCTGCTCATAGGCCGGCAGGGCCAGTTGCACGTCGATCAGGTGTTTGGCCTGCTTTTCATGCGCCGTGAAAGCGGTGAAGAGGAAATCGGCGTCGCTGTGTTCGAAGTTGTAGGTGGACTGCTCGACTTCGTTCTGTTTGTAGACGTCGCCATAGCTCAGTTTGGAGCCATCAGGCCCTTCGGTCCACGTGAGGTTGTAGACGTTGTCCACGCCTTGCAAATACATGGCCAGGCGTTCCAGGCCGTAGGTGATTTCGCCGGTGGCGGGTTTGCAGTCGATGCCGCCGACCTGCTGGAAGTAGGTGAACTGCGTGACTTCCATGCCGTTGAGCCAGACTTCCCAACCCAGGCCCCAGGCGCCCAGCGTCGGATTTTCCCAATCGTCTTCCACAAAGCGGATGTCGTTTTTCTTCAGGTCAAAGCCCAGCGCTTCCAGAGAGCCGAGGTAGAGCTCGAGGATATTGGCCGGTGCCGGCTTGAGCACGACCTGGTACTGGTAGTAGTGCTGCAGGCGGTTGGGGTTCTCGCCGTAGCGGCCGTCCTTGGGGCGGCGGCTGGGCTGTACATAGGCGGCTTTCCAGGGCTCGGGGCCCAGCGCGCGCAGAAACGTCGCGGTGTGCGAAGTGCCTGCGCCGACTTCCATGTCGTAGGGCTGCAGCAGCGCGCAACCCTGGTCAGCCCAATAGGACTGCAGCTTCAAAATAATTTGCTGGAAAGTAAGCATAAGAGTGGAGTTTTGCCAAACGCGGGGCACCTGGATTGCAGGCCCGGGGAGCGGCGCCTCAGGTGGCGGCCGCCAAGCCGGTCATTTTACGCGGCGGCGCGCGGGCGCCTTGGTGAGCGGCATCTGGGTGGGCGGCACATACCAGCCGGGCCCGGTCTTGAAGGCCTCGACCAGGAAATCCACCATCACACGGACCTTGGCGCTCAGGTGCCGGCGGCTGGGGTAGACCGCCAGCACGTCGATTTCAGGCATGCGGTAGCCCGGCAGCAGGGGCACCAGCCGGCCTTCGCGCAGGTCTTCCCCAACCAGGAAGGCCGGCTGCCAGATAATGCCCAGCCCCGCCACGGCCGCTTCGCGGGCTGTGTCGCCGTTGTTGGCGTGCATGATGTAGTTGACCTTGACCACATGGGGACGCCCCTCGCCGTCGATGAAATGCCATTCGTTGGCGGTGGCGGCATAGGTGTAGCCCAGGCAGCGGTGGCCCGCGAGGTCGGCGGGCACAGCCGGGCGGCCGTGCTTTTTCAGGTAGGCCGGTGCGGCACAGAGGATGTTGCAGGAAGTCGCGAGCTTGCGGGCCGCATGGGTGGCCGGCCCCGTGCGCGAGATGCGTATGGCGAGGTCGTAGCCTTCTTCCACGATGTCCACCACGCGGTCGCTGAGGGCAATGTCGAGTTCCACCTCGGGATAGCTTTGCATGAAGCGCGGCCACAGCGGCGCCAGGTGACGGATGCCAAAGCTCACAGGCGCATTGATGCGCAGGCGCCCGCGCGGCTGCAGGGTTGCCGACGAGGCCAGCGCCTCCGCGTCGGCAACCTCTTCAAGAATCGACTTGCTGCGCTCATACAGCGCTTCGCCGCTTTCGGTGAGCGAGAGCTTGCGGGAGCTGCGGTTGAGCAGGCGCGTGCCGAGGTGGGCTTCCAGCTCATTGATATAGCGGGTGACGTTGGCCGGCGAGGTGTCCAGCGCATCGGCCGCACGCGTGAAACTGCCGCGGCCCACCACGGCGGCAAACACCTCAAACGCACGCAGCCGGTCCATTTCAACCCCAATCATTCATAAAAGATGAATGATTAAATCAGTTTTACGGCCTTCCTCCAATAGAAGATGAAACTTACATTGGACTCATCGGCAGGCAGTAAGCACACCGAACCAGGAACCCCTACCCAAGACAAAGGAAATCGACATGACCACGCAAACCACTTCATTCACACCCCGCTTCGCCAACAAGACCGTGCTGGTCACGGGCGGCAACAGCGGCATCGGCCTGGCCACCGCCCTGCAATTCGCCGGGCAAGGCGCGCGAGTCATCATCACCGGCCGGGACCAGGCGTCACTGGACCAGGCCAAAGCCCAATTGGGCACAGGCGCCATCGCCCTGCGCAACGACGCAGGCGCCAGCGGCTCGGCCAAGGCACTGGCCAGCGCATTGGCCGCCGAAGGCATCACGCTGGACGCCGTGTTCATCAATGCCGGCCTGGCCAAATTCGCCCCGCTCGAAAGCGTGGACGAAGCACTCTGGGACGACACCTTCAATGTCAACGTGAAGGGCGCCTTCTTTGCGATCCAGGCACTGTCGCCACTGCTGAACACGGGCGCCGCCATCATCCTGAACGGCTCGATCAATGCCCACATCGGCATGCCCAACTCCAGCGTCTATGCCGCCAGCAAGGCGGCGCTGATTTCGCTGGCAAAAACGCTGTCGGGTGAGCTGGTCGCTCGCGGCATCCGCGTCAATGTGGTGAGCCCCGGGCCGGTGCAAACGCCGCTGTACGGCAAGCTTGGCGTGCCTGCAGACCAGCTCGATGCGCTGGCCGCCGGCATCCAGGCGCAAGTGCCGCTGAAACGCTTCGGCACGCCCGACGAAGTGGCCAGCGCCGTGGTGTATTTGTCATCGCGTGAGGCGGCTTTTATTGTCGGTACCGAGCTGATCGTCGACGGCGGCATGAGCCAGCTGTAAGCACCTCCCGCGCACGCCGCGAGAAAGAACAAGGGCGATGCCGCTGCCGGCATCGCCCTCTTTTTCTGATTACGCAAAAACTCAGTATTGCCAGAAGATGCGCTGCAGCTCCTTGCTGTCAATGTTCTTCGTCAAGGCCACGGCGGCCAGGATGCGGGCCTTTTGCGGGTTCAGGTCGTGCGCAACCACCCAGTCGTACTTGTCGTCAGGCTGCTCGGCGTTGCGCAGCACAAAGCCTTCGGGCACACGCGAGGAGCGCACGACCTGGATGCCTTTGGCGCGAACTTCCTGCAGCGCAGGAACCACACGGTCGGCCACGGAGCCGTTGCCGGTGCCGCCGTGGATCAGGGCCTTGATGGCAGTCTTGCCGACAGAGTCCACCGTAGAGCGCGGCACGTTGCCGTAGCCATAGACGATATCGACCGGCGCCAGCGCTTCGAAATCATCAATGTTGAATTCGGACTGCGCGGTGTGGCGCTTCACAGGCGCGCGGAACCAGTAATTCTGGCCTTCCACCACCATGCCCAGCGGGCCCCACTGGCTCTTGAAGGCCTCGGTCTTGATGTTGATGGTTTTGGTGACATCACGGCCGCTCTGGAGTTCGTCGTTCATCGTGACCAGCACGCCTTTGCCGGCGGCGTCCTTGCTGGCGGCCACGCTCACGGCGTTAAAAAGATTCAGCGCGCCATCGGCTGACAGCGCCGTGCCCGGACGCATGGAGCCGACCACCACTATGGGCTTGCTGGTGCGGATCACGAGGTTGAGGAAGTAGGCGGTTTCTTCCAGCGTATCGGTGCCGTGGGTGACCACGATGCCGTCCACGTCGGACTGCTTGACCAGCGCCGAGATGCGTTTGCCCAGCTTCATCAGGTTGTCGTTGGTGAAACTTTCGGAAGCAATTTGCGAGACCTGCTCACCCTTGACGTTGGCCACGTTGGCCAGCTCGGGCAGGCCGGCCAGCAGTTTGTCGACCGGCACCTTGGCGGCGGCATAAGTCGCGCTGTTCAGTGCCGAGGCGCCGGCGCCGGCAATGGTGCCGCCGGTGGCCAGGATCACGACATTGGGTTTGGCGGCGGTTTGCGCCAGTGCGGGCGCGCCGAGCGAGGTAAAGGCCACCAGGCCAAGCGCTGCGCCCATGTGCCGAAATGTTGAGGCTATTTGCATGTATGTCTCCAAGGAAATGGAATTTGTCTGATTTTTTGCGCACAGCGAACAAAACAAGCGGTTTTATCAGCCTGTGCGGCGATTTGCCCGGCCTTGCGGCCAAAGGTGGCTCATCGTAGCGACGCTGGCAGCCCCCAGCGATGCATAATGTAACGAGGGGTATGACTAAAACTCACACCCCTCAGCAGCATGGCCCCATGCGTCTCCGGCGACCCGGCAGCGACATACCCGCAGCGACATGAACCTCAGGCAACTTGAAGTCTTCCAGGCGGTGATGCAGACCGGCAACATGAGCGCCGCGGCGCGGCTGATCTGCATCACGCCCTCGGCCGTCAGCAAGACGATTGCGCACACGGAATTGCAACTGGGCTACAAGCTTTTTACCCGCGGCAAGGGCACGCTGGCCCCCACGCCCGAAGCGCGCGTGCTGTTTGAAGAATCCTCGCAAATCCACCAGAAGCTGGACGGGCTCAAGCGCATTGCCGTCAACCTGCGGCAGTCGGCCGGCGGCCAGGTGCGGCTTGCGGCCATTCCGTCCGTCAGCCACGAGTTTTTACCGCTGGTGCTGGAAAGGCACATGGCGCGCTACCCGCGCGTTCGCGTCGAGGTGCGCACGCTGCACCAGGACCAGATGGTGCAGGCACTGCTGACGCGCAGCGTGGACTTTGCCCTTGGTTTTTATGAACACCCGCACCCGTTGCTGACCAGTTCGACGCTGGTGAGCGGCCCGCTCTACCTGGCCGTCACGCGCGACATCTGGCAGCGGGCCGTGAAGGCAAGACGCCAGAACCCGATGTCCTTCCTGGCCAGCATGCCGCTGATACGGCTGGTGGGTGAGGACCCGATGTGCCAGTCCATCGACGACCTGGCGCGCCACCTGGGCCTGACCGCCCCCGAAGGTTTGCAGGTGCACACCTCGCGGCTGGCGCTGGAGCTGGTCAAGCGCGGCATGGGCTGGACGGTGGTGGACTTCCTGACGGCCAGCAACCTGGACCCGCAATCATTGACCGCGGTACCACTGCATGATTTTGCCCAGGCGCCACTCCAGATGTATTTTGCGAGCAGCACACCACCTGGTCAGGATGCGCTGCGCATGCTGGAGATGCTGCCAGAACTTTTACACGGCGTGATGGCCTCGACCCACTGAGCGCCGCACCTCCGAGCCAGCAGGTGCCGCGGAACCGGCTTGCCGGGCCGCAGGCACCGTCCCCTGCAAGGGGAAAAGGGGCTACACGCAGTGAGCCCCGATAGGGGTGTGCCCTCTCCTACCGGCGACGGCGGAACGCCAGCGCCAGGCCGGCCACGCCCAGCCCGAAGCCCCACAGCGGCCAGAGGCCGTAGCGGGACACCCACTGGGCATAGGGCGTGATGCCGTTGCGGCCCTGGACGTCGCCGTTCAGCACGCCGCGCGTGTGGCGTTCCAGCGAATGCGTGACCTTGCCCTGGTGGTCGATGATGACCGTGGCACCGGTGTTGGTGGCGCGAATCATCGGTCGGCTGAACTCCAGCGCGCGCATGCGCGAAATTTGCAGGTGCTGGTCAATCGCCACGGTGTTGCCGAACCAGGCGATGTTGCTGACATTGACAAAGATGGTCGGGGCCAGCGCGGGATCGATGAAGCGTGCGCCCAGCTCTTCGCCAAAAAGGTCTTCGTAGCAAATGTTGGGCGCCAGCCGCTGGCCCTTCCATTCGAAGGAGGCCTGCCCGACCGCGCCGCGGTTGAAGTCGCCCAGCGGGATGTGCATCATGTCGATGAACCACCTGAAACCCGTCGGTATGAACTCGCCGAACGGCACCAGGTGATGCTTGTCGAAACGGTATGGCTCTGCTTGCCCGGGCTTGAAGCCCAGCACAGAGTTGGCGTACCCGGCCTGGGAGCTGCCAATCGGCAGGCCGATCAATGCCGCCTGGTTGCCGGCGGCAAACCTTGCCTGCAGCGCTTGCCAATAGCCTTCCGGCAATTGCTGGGGCAGCACGGGGATGGCGGTTTCAGGCGCCACCACCAGCGGCGCTTTCGCATCGCGCAGCTGCTGGCCGTACCAGCGCAGCGCTGTGGCCACGCCTGTGCCGGGCTGGAATTTTTCGTTCTGGGGGATGTTGCCCTGCAGCAGCGTGACGCCCAGCGCCTCGGCGGGCTGGACCGGGGCATCGCCGGGCCAGGCGCTTTGCACCGGCAGATAACCCGCCACTATGCAGACAACCAGGATGCCGGTCACGTTCAGCCATTGCACATGGGATGCGCGCAGGGTCATCGCCAGCCAGGCGGCAACCAGCGCGGCCAGAAAAGTCAGCCCATGCACACCCACCCACGCGGCCAGCGGCCTGGCCCAGCCGTCGACGTGGGCATAGCCGCCCTCCCCCCAGGGAAAGCCGGTAAAGAATTCGACCCGGGCCAGCTCTGCCAGCAGCCAGAGGGCTGCAAACACCGTGGCACGTGGCAGCCTGCGCCTGGGCGCCAGCTTCACGAAAAATGCGCTGGCCGCTGCGTAGTAGAGCCCCAGAAAGGCGGCGAGCAGCACGATGGCCAGTACGGTCAGGGGCGCTGCCAGCCCGCCGTAGTAGTGCATGGAAATGAACAGCCACCAGAAGGTGCTGCACAACATCGCCGTGCCGAAAAGGCCGCCCATCCAGGCGGCGCGCTTCCACGAGCGGCAGCTGTCAAGTTGCGCGGTAAACAGGAAAAGCGCCAGCAGTTGCAGCCACCACAGCGGCTGGCCCTGTGTAAAACCAAAATCAAAAGGCCAGGCCATGCTTGCTGCATGGGTGCAACCAGCTATCAAAATAATAGCGACCTGGAACGGGGAAATGCCTTTGCGCGGCGGCGGGTTGCGTGCGTGCTCAAGCAGCGCCGGCAAGGTCGGGAGATGGGACATCATGCTTTGAATCGAATCCCGTCCCATAGTCAGCCCGCCCTTTTTTTTCGTGAATTCGTTGTCAGACGCCGGCGTTGACCGGCGACACCTTGAACCAGCGCACGGCCCCACCTTTGGTGTGCAGTACGGTGAACTGAAGGCCTGCCAGCGCGTAATGCTCGCCGCGCTTGGGAACATGGCCCATCTCATGCGCCACCAGCCCCCCGATCGTATCGAAGTCGGTTTCGGGCAGCGTCACGCCAAAAGCCTCGTTGACACGCTCGATGGAGGTGTCGCCGCTGACGCGGTAGGTGTGGTCGCTGAGGCCGAAGATGTCGCCTTCGTCTTCGGCGATGTCGAATTCGTCCTCGATCTCGCCGACGATCTGCTCGAGCACGTCTTCAATGGTGATGAGGCCGGCCACGCGGCCGAATTCGTCGATGACGATGGCCAAGTGGTTGCGGTTGCCGCGGAATTCACGCAGCAGGTCGTTCAGCCCCTTGCTCTCCGGCACAAAGACGGCGGGCCGGAGCAGGGCCTTGATGTTGAGTTCGGGCGCGCGCTGCAGCTTGAGCAGGTCCTTGGCCATCAGGATGCCGAGGATATTTTCCTTTTCGCCTTCGTAGACGGGAAAGCGCGAGTGGGCGGTGTCGATCACCAGGTGCAGCAGTTCGTCGAACGGCGCGTCGATGTTGATCACGTCCATGCGCGGGGCTGCCACCATGACATCGCCCGCCGTCATGTCGGCCATGCGGATGACCCCCTCGAGCATCTCGCGGCTCTGGGCTCCGATGACGTCATTGTCCTGGGCTTCCACCAGGGTCTCGATCAACTCGTCCTTCGAGTCGGGGCCTGGGTGGAGCATTTCAGCGAGCTTCTGCAAAAAGCCGCGTTTGTCTTCTGGCCTGGAAGACCGACTGGGGGGAACGTCGGACACGTGATGGGCGGTCGGTAGTTGTGAAGGGGCTAAGGATAGCTGAAATCCTTGACGGTGCGCAGGCGTAATTTGCCGTCGCGTGCCGAAGCGGTTGGCTTTTTGTATTTCCCGTTTGGGTTTGTGTCCATCCAGGGACACGCGGCGGGGGTTTGGATGATTTTTGGCGCGTAGCCAATGGAAATGAGCGCGAGCAGCTATTGAATTGATAGCACCAAGCACGTCTTTACGGCACCTGCTGCCTGGGTTGAGCCTGCACGCGGCCGGCTCTTGCGCCGGCCCCGCGCTGAAGCCATCACATCGGCATGCGGTCCCGCCCATCGCGCACGCCCTGCCGCACCTCCTGGACCATCGCCAGCAAGTCCCAGAACTGCTTGGCCTGAACCTTGAGGCGGTAGTCGGTCTGGGCGATCTGCTCTTCGACCATTTCGGTCATGCGCGAGTCCAGATCGGCCGGCGGCAGCTTCAGGTAGGCCTCGCTTTCAGAGCCGTCGCGTTCGATCGTGGCGCCGGCCTTGCGTGCGATGTTGAGCATGGCGGTGTTTTCGCTGAGCGCGTGGATGAACATCATGTCGACACCGTTGTTGCGGGCGTGCATGACGGCACGGTCAAAAAGACGCGAGCCGTAGCCGCGGCCACGCGCCTGGGCCAATACAGAGACGCCGAACTCGGCGCAGCTCTTGAGGTTGGGGTCGGTGGTATGCGCCAGGTGGGCCATGGCGATCAGTTCCAGCTTGCGGTTGTAAATACCGAAAATCTCGTCGCGCTCGAAGTTGAGCCCGTCTACATAGCGGTGGATCTGCTCATCGTTGGCCGAATAGCCAAAGCGCAGGTAACGGTCGTGGGGGCCCAGTGCCAGCAAATGGGTGGCGATGCGTTCCCCGTGGCTGGGGCCGATCGAACGGATTGGAACCATGACGGGCTGGACATGACGCGCTGGAGGCGCCGCAGAGGTGCGCTCTTCCACGGGAGGCCGGAAGAATTCCTTGCCTGCGTTATAGGATGCTCTCAAAAGGGTGCTGGGTGTAACCATGATCTCAATATAAGGGTTTTCCCTAGAATCAACAGTCTAGGGGCTTCTGAACCAGCGTCAATAGAGGGCCGTTTCAAAAAACGCCCCTATGTGGATTTTTCCCAATAAATACGGGCGCATGCAGCTATTAAAAATATAGCAAACTGACACTTACGGTTGTTTCGTCGCGCAAATTGTTGCAATACAGCAACACTCTGCACGCGTATTCGGGCAAATCAGGCACATGGGAATGCCGGTTCCCCGGCTTCGCCCCGGTTCAGCTCACAAAGGAACGGCCGTCGTCGCCTTGACCCGGTCCAGCACAAAACTCGTTTTGCAGTCCTGCACGCTGGGGTGTTTGAGCAGGGTGTCCATGATGAAACGGCTGTAATGCGCCATGTCCTGCACCAGCACGCGCAGCAGGTAGTCCATCTCACCAGTCAGCGCTGCACACTCGGCCACTTCAGGCCAGGTCTGCACACTGGCGCGAAACAGGTCCATGGGGTTGCGTTTGTGGCTTTCGGTGTGCTTTTCGAGCCGAACGTTGATGTAGGCGGTAAGCCCCAGCCCTACGGCCTCAGGCTTGACGAGTGCTACATAGCGGTCGATCACGCCGCTTTCCTCGAGCCGTTTTACGCGCCGCAGCACCGCGCTGGGCGAGAGGCCTACAAGCTCGGCCAACTGATCGTAGGTGGCGCGGCCATCGTCCTGAAGGCTGCGCAAAATATGCCGATCAAGCTTGTCGAGTGTTTCCATTCAAATAATTTTGCAGGTTTACTGCGCAAATGGCAATTAGAGCGCCCAATTTTGCAATAAAACTGACCACCGGCGCCGCTAAAGTCACTTTATACGCACACCTATCTGGAGACACGCATGAATGCACGCGACGACACCGCCCTGAACTTTGAACAGGGCGCGGCCTGGGACAACCCCATGGGCACCGACGGTTTTGAGTTCATTGAATATGCGGCACCCGACCCTGTCGCCATGGGTGCATTGTTCGAGCGAATGGGCTTCACGCCAATTGCCAAACACCGCCACAAGAATGTCACGCTGTACCGCCAGGGCGGCATCAACTTCATCCTGAATGCTGAGCCCGACTCGTTTGCCCAGCGCTTTGCGCGCCAGCACGGCCCCAGCGTCTGCGCCATCGCTTTTCGCGTGCAGGACGCCAAGGCCGCCTATGAACGCGCAATCTCACTGGGCGCCTGGGGTTATGCCCACACATCGGCGCCCGGCGAGCTGAACATTCCGGCCATCAAGGGCATCGGCGATTCAATCATTTATTTCATCGACAAATGGCGCGGCAAGAACGGCGCGCAACCCGGCGACATCGGCAACATCGGCTTTTACGACGTGGACTTTGAAGCCTTGCCCGGCGTGCAGGGTGACGCGCTGAACCCCGCCGGCCACGGCCTGACGTATATCGACCACCTGACGCACAACGTGCACCGCGGCCGCATGGACGAATGGGCCGGCTTTTACGAGCGGCTCTTCAATTTCCGCGAAATCCGCTACTTCGACATCGAAGGCCAGGTTACCGGCGTGAAAAGCAAGGCCATGACCAGTCCCTGCGGCAAGATCCGCATCCCGATCAACGAAGAGGGCAACGAAAAAGCCGGCCAGATCCAGGAGTACCTGGACCGCTACCAGGGCGAAGGCATCCAGCACATCGCCATGGGCAGCAACGACCTGTTCACTACGGTGGATGCATTGCGCAGCAGCGGCGTGAAGCTGCTGGACACGATCGACACCTATTACGAGCTGGTCGACAAGCGCATTCCGGGCCACGGCGAGAGCGTGGCCGATTTGAAGAAGCGCAAGATCCTGGTAGATGGCAAGAAAGGCTCGCTGCTGCTGCAGATCTTCAGCGAAAACCAGCTCGGCCCGATCTTCTTCGAGTTCATCCAGCGCAAGGGCGACGATGGTTTCGGCGAAGGCAATTTCAAGGCGCTGTTTGAAAGCATCGAGCTGGACCAGATGCGCCGCGGGGTTTTGTCGGGCGACAAGGCAAGCGCACAATAAAGTTTTTCCATCCCCCAACCTCACGGAGATTGCCATGTCACTTTGCCCGCAACTGCCCCATCGCCTGGCCGCATTGGGTGTCGCCACCGCCGCATTGTTTGCGGTGACGGGGGCACATGCCCAGACGGTGGTCAGCGTCGCTCCGGCCTCCAGCCTGGACAGCGTGCAAAAGGCTGGCGTGCTGCGCATCTGCACACCGGGCGACTACAAGCCCTTCAGCTTCCAGAAGCCCGACGGCACATTTGAAGGTATCGACGTGGACCTGATGGCCTCCCTCACGGCCAGCCTGGGTGTGAAGCCTGAGTGGGTCAAGACCAGCTGGTCCAACCTGATGCCCGACATGGTGGGCGGCAAATGCGACATGGCTGTTGGCGGCATCTCGGTGACCACCGAGCGGCAAAAGCGCGCCTTCTTCAGCACACCCTACATGGTGAACGGCAAGACGCCAATTGCGCGCTGCGCCGACGTGGCCAGGTACCAAAGCGTGGCCGACATCGACAAGCCCACCACGCGCGTGATCTTCAATCCGGGCGGCAGCAACGAGCGTTTTGCCCGCGCCAACTTCAAGCAGGCACAGATGCGGCTCAACCCCGAGAACTTGACGATCTTTGACGAAATCCTGGCCAACCGCGCCGATGTCTTCGTCACCGAATCGGCCGAGGCGATCACCCAGCAGAGGCTGAAGCCGGGCCTGTGCGCGATCAACCCCGACAAGCCGCTGCAGTACGGCGAAATGGCTTACCTGCTGCCGCGCGGTGACGTGACGTTCAAGGCCTACGTCGACCAGTGGCTGCACCTGGCCAAAGCCGGCGGGGACTACCAGCGCGTGGAGAGCCAATGGCTGAAGTAGAGAGCAACACGCCACCCCCGGCGGTCTACGGCCAGTCTGACCGCCCGCCGCGGGGTGACTACGCACGTGGCGGCCAGGTCAATGCGGACTACACCTGCCCGCAAAACTACGCGGCCTACACCGCAGAAGATCACGAGACTTACCGGCGCCTTTACACACGGCAGTCGGCATTGCTGCCTGGCCGGGCCTGCAGCGCCTTTATCAAGGCCCTGCCCAGCCTGGGCGCAAGTGATGCCATCCCGCGTTTTGAAGACGTGAACGAGCGGCTCTTCAAAGCCACTGGCTGGCAGCTGGTGGGTGTGCCGGGGCTGATTCCCGAGGTGCCCTTTTTCACGTTGCTGGCGAATCGCAAGTTTCCGGTGACGGACTGGATACGCACGCCGGCCGAATTCGACTACATCGTCGAGCCCGACATCTTTCACGATTTGTTCGGCCACGTGCCGCTGCTGTTCGACCCGAGCTACGCCGACCACATCCAGGCCTACGGCAAGGGCGCGCTGAAAGCGCATGCGCTGGAGCATGGCGCCCAGCCGATTCCCGGCGCGGTCGAAATGCTGTCGCGCCTGTATTGGTACACCATCGAGTTTGGCCTGATGCGCGACAAACAAGGCAACGATGAAGTCCGCGCATATGGTGCCGGCATTCTCAGCAGCCCCGGCGAACTGGCCTGGAGCGTGGAATCTGCAGAGCCCAGGCGCGTTTCACTGCGGGACAATGCCGACCTGCTGCGCTGCATGTCGTCGACCTACAAAATCGACAGCTTCCAGCAGCAGTATTTTGTGATCGACAGTTTTGATGCGCTGCTGCGGCTGACGGAGCCGGATTTCACGCCGTTTTACAAGACGCTCGCGCAACATGCTGCACAGCAAAAGGCCCTTAGCCCTGCTTGAGCTGGCACGGCACTATCCGCACCTCTCTCTGAGTAAGCCGCCTGACACAATTCCTGATCACCTGATCAAAAATGGTCACCGGTGGTTTCCATGATGTGCGGCTACCGAAAAAATCAGGCATGAGCGCGCAGCGCGGCGGCAGCGGCAGCTTGCATCGTGTCGCTGCGAGGCGTTTTTCGCACGGGGCGGACCAACAATGCCGCGCCACCTTTGCGGCATCCGCCCTACCGGCCCTTAATCGCACAACGCGAAGTTTATGTGAACTATTGATTGATGCTCACTCCCCTGAATGAGCGACAATTCAACACTGATACAACACTGCGAGGCAACAGAGGTGCCCGTAGCACATCAGGTGTTTATTACACGCACTTCCTCCTACAAAATGAGGAGGTAAAAAATTGTTACACCGCTTACGATGCACTCCCTGATGGAATTACCGGTACACATGAACCGAAGCACGAAGGTGCTGCTGGTCATGGATGTGGTGGAGTCCGTCAGGATCATGGAGCAGGATCAAGATGGTTTTGTGCGGCGGTGGCAAGAATTGGTACAGCAGATTGAGCAGCAAATTCTGCCGCTGCATGGCGGACGCATCGTTAAAAGTCTGGGTGATGGCCTGATGCTCGAATTCGCCAACGCCCAAGGTTGCGTAAAAGCCGCATTCGCGATGCAATACTTCAGCGAACAGGCCAACACGGGCATTACGTCAACACTGCAAATGCACTTGCGCATGGGCGGCCACGTCGCGAATTTCGTGACCGACCAACACGACATCTACGGCACCGACGTCAACCTCACGGCCCGTTTCTGCACGCTGGCCGGCCCCAATGACATCGTCGTTTCCGCTGAACTGCGCGACCGGCTGGTGCCGTCACTGGATGCCGATATTGAGGACATGGGTGAGTGCTATCTCAAGCACGTCGAAAAACCGATTCATGCTTATCGTGTCGCGCCTCCGGGCAAAGCCCCTGTTTTCATCAACCTACCGGTTGATGTGACAGAACTACGGCCGACCATTGCTGTCATTCCTTTCACCGCCCGCACTTCCGGTCCCGACGATGCAGTGCTGGGGGAAATCCTAGCGGAGGAGATCATCGCAGCTCTCTCGCGCACGCCTGACCTCAATGTCATTTCCCGGCTATCGACCACCTCTTTGCGAGGTCGCGACACCAGTCTGCCGCAATTACAAAGCCACCTGAACGCAGACTACGTGTTGTCCGGTGCCTACCGCGTCTCAGGCGGCCAACTGATTCTGGTGGCCGAACTCATCGAGGCGCGCACAGGTCGGGCCGTTTGGGGTGAAAGCCTGCGCAGCACTGTTCAGGAAGTCCTCCAGGGAGAAGACAAGATCACTGCCGAAGTGGTGACGCAGCTCGGCGCGCATGTAGTGCGCACGGAAATGCAGCGCGCCACCAGTCGACCGATGCCCAATCTGGAGAGCTCCACGCTACTGCTGGGCGCCATTTCGCTGATGCACCGGTCAACCCGCAGCGAATTCGACCGGGTGAGGGAAATGCTTGAGTATTTGATCGACCGGCACCGCCGGCTCCCGACGCCCCGTGCCTGGTTAGCCAAGTGGCATGTGCTGCAAGTCACCCGGGGATTGTCGTCGGGAGGCCAGGATGAAACCAAGCGCGCGCTTGAACAAACCCAGCGGGCCCTCGATGTAGACCCCAGTTGTTCCCTCGCGCTAGCCGTGGAAGGCTTTGTGCACTGCCACATGCTTAAAGACCTGGACGGCGCGTTGGAGCGCTACGACCTGGCGCTGTCCGTCAATCCCAATGACTCTTTGGCATGGTTGTTTAAGGGTGTCCTGCACGCATTTAAGAACGAAGGCGTAGCAGGACTGGCGCACGCAGAGAAGGCACTAAAGCTATCGCCGCTAGACCCTCTACGTTATTTTTACGACTCTCTCACAGCGACCGCAGCCTTGTCGGCAGGCCGCTACGAGTTGGCAATTGATCTCGCGAACAAGTCACTCCAGGCGAACCGGCTTCACTCGTCGACCCTGCGGGTATTGACGATCGCGCAGGTTCAAACAGGGCAAATCGGTGCAGCAATAGAGACCCTTAAAAAATTGCGGGTGCTAGACCCAACACTGACGGTGACGAGCTACCAAAGTCGAAACCCAAGTTCGTCATACGCAACCGGCAGGGAGTGGGCGGATGCTTTGCGTATAGCGGGACTTCCTGAATAAATTTTTCTTTTGGAGATATTAATGAGCTTAGCTTCAATTCTTGGCGGTGCGGGTGGTGCAGGTGGCGCTGGAGGGGCCGGCGGTGCAGGTGGCGCTGGAGGAGCCGGGGGCGCTGGAGGGGCAGGAGGGGTGGCGGGACTGTTCGGGACGCTTCCACTGACAAACCCGCAGATTTTTCCGATGAACCCCTACGCGCTGGTCTCCAGCCGGGACGCCACCATGGTCCCACTAGATGAGGGCTCTTATCCCGTCGTCCTTCCGACCGTCAATGACCCCGAAGCAATGCAGCGCTGGGAACCATGGGTCCGCGCTTACGTGTGCCAGGCCGAGTTGCTGGAACCGCTGAGCTTTTCAAAGATTGGCGCACAGGGCGCCGGCATATGGCACATAGAGACTCACGTAGGCTCCCCAGCTGACGCGCCGCCGCCCATCACGGTAACGCCGAAACCGCTGGCAAGGCTTAGCCGCCCAAGTGTTCACGCGTTCAAGGAGCAGGTCAAAAAAGTATTGTCCTGGGCTGATTTGCGCGAAGAAAGGACTTTGGAAATAACGGCACAGATTGATCCCCAGTTTGCCTTTTGGGCCTCCGTGCTGTATCTACATCCATCCCGGACGCCACGTACGTTGGAGCTGATAAACATATCCATGCTGCTGGCAGTGAACGTGGAGATGCAGTTCAAGCATGCGCTGGCCTGCTGGCGCCCCATCGAATACTCGGCGCAGGTTCAACCCATCATCACCACGCCCGGGCACGGCAGCCTGCCCAGCGGACATTCAACGCAGGCCTACATCGTGGCTCATGTGCTTCAGCACTTGCTGGACCTGCCGGACTCCCATCCGATCAGTATCCAGTTACAGCGCCAGGCAGCGCGCATTGCGACCAACCGGGTGGTGGCGGGCGTGCACTTTCCGGTCGACAGCATGGCAGGCCGCCTGCTCGGCGAAACGCTGGGTGAATACCTTGTGGCGCGATGCAAGTCGGGGCGTAAATGGACGCCACGCTTCTTCGACGGCACCGTGATGACAGGGCATGAAGACTTAATGCCGCCTACACAGCCGCTGGATGGTCCGAACGCGCCTGACTATTACAAGCCGTTCGGCAGCAAGGAGTCGGCCGCCGCCTCTGGCGTGCTGCGCTACATGTGGGACCGCGCATTGAAAGAGTGGGAACATGTGAGGTTCAAATGAGCTGGCAGCCCATCCACCACGGATCCTACGTCGACTGGGCACACCCGGACCCGCTGAAAAACCTGGACCCCTACTTGGTCTGGGCCGATGGTTCGGGATTTTCAGCCTACGGCGGAACACCCGCTGACGGCAAGCTCGCTACCCTGATCGAGCTCAAGGCCGGCAAGACCGTAGCCGACCTGGTTGCCCATTCCGGTGGTGGCCTGCAGCTGTCGGATATTCCGGCGCCCTACCGTAGCGGTGCACCCTCGCCCCGATTCATCACGGCCTGGCCCGGGCCAGCCTTTTTCAAGCGACTGAAAACCAGCCTGAAGGATGTGGTGGCGCGTGCGGAGATTAGTCTGCCGGTGGTACCGGAACGCCCCAAATACAAGCCGCCGGTCGCACCGAATTGCGGGCCTGCGGTACAGCGCGGCATCGCGCGCAAAACGCTCATCGGCGTGATCGACGACGGCTGCGCCTTTGCCCAGTATCACTTGCGCGATTCAGCCGGCAATACGCGGGTGCGCCGCCTGTGGGATCAGGACCAAAGTGGCGCATTTGCGCAGCAGGGACAGGTGCCGGTAGACTTTGGCAGGGGTCATGAGGTCACCGGCGCACAGCTTGAGCAACTGATCGACACCTTTACGCAATTCAACGCGGTCAACGAAGACGCTTGCTATGCCACGGCCCGGTACGACCGCCTGCGACGGGCGGCGACGCACGGCGCCCATGTCACCGATGTCTTCGCCGGTGCTGTGCCGGTGGGTTCACTGGTGGGCACGCGCACCATGCCGCCGACCTGGGCCAAGGGCGACGATACGGCGTCCAGTGACGAAGCTGGCGTGGTGTTTGTGCAGTTGCCGCGGGCCTGCCTGCAGGACCCTTCCGGGGCATGGCTTGACCTGCACGTGTTGGATGGTTTGCGCTACATCCTGAGCTGCGCCGATGAATACACCGAACAGGTCGTCATCAACCTGAGCTTCGGGCCGCAACGCGGGCCGAATGACGGTACCGGCATGCTGGAAAAAGCCTTTGATGAGCTTGGAGCGGAGTTTCCCCATCTCACGCTGACTCTGGCTGCGGGTAACAGCTTTTCCGAGCGTGGGCATGCGATGTTCAAGCTCAAGGCGCAGGGCTCCAAAACACTGCACTGGCACATCATGCCGGGAGATGAGACGCCAACTTTTGTCCAGCTCTGGTTTCCGCAGGGTGCGACGCAGCTGGAAGTCAAACTCACCCCGCCAGACGGAACGGCCAGCCCCTGGATGACGGCTGGTTCCGCCAAAGTGTGGCCCGATACCTCTCACCCCTCGTGCGGTATCGTTTATGCGCCGCATACTTCGCGCGGCACCCTCGGCACCATGGTGCTAATCGCCCTCGCGCCGTCGACGACTTTCAAACCGGCCCAACCCATCGTGCCGCATGGCCTCTGGGCCATTGAAGTTCGTAACAAGGGAGTGGCGGCCACCGCCAAACCAGTGCACGCATGGATAGATCGGGACGACTTCAATCTCGGCACGCTTGCCCGGGGGCGGCAGTCGCATTTTGTCGACCCGTTCTATGACCCTCTGCGCTACCTGAAAGCAGCTACGGACGACACGCCAGGCAGCCCGGCGCTCGTACGGCGTCGCGGCACGCTGACCGGCATCGCCACGGGCAATGCCGCCTTGGTTGCTGCGGGATACCGTTACAGCGACAAGAAGCATGTTCTCTATTCCTCGGCCGGCCCAACTCGCGGGCCAGCTGTGGGCCCGGACTGTGCCGCTGTGACGGACGTAAGCCGGAGCCTGCCGGGCCTGCTGGCGGCCGGCACGCGAGGCGCTAGCGTCGTGCGGCTCATCGGCACGAGTACAGCGGCGCCGCAGCTGGCGCGCTGGGTGGCGAACGGCAAGCCACCACCGGGTCCAACTCCGCCACCGCATCCCGATCCGCAGCTGCAAGGCGATGGTTTACTGCCGCTATAGGTGCGAAAAAGACGAGTAAATGGGGCGGCAAGTCCCATCAAAGTTCGTTTGAAAATGCAAAAGGCCGCCAGTGAAATCCACCGGCGGCCTTTGCAGACATCAGACACTACCAGCGGTTGGGTAGCTTTTTGAGCAGCGTGATGCGTTTGGTGCCCATTTCGATGTAACCGCCTTTTTCCAGGTCCTTTAAAAGGCGACTGACCATTTCGCGGGAGGCGCCGACGCGGCTGGCAATCTCCTGATGGGTGATTGATTCAAGAGTGACAGCTTCATTGGCAGCGTCGCGCTCCACCGCATCGTTATGTCCTTCAAGCACGGCAATCAGCCGTCCGTACACATCGAGCAGCGCCATGTTGCGCGCCGCTTCTGTAGCAGCACGTGCCCTGCGAATCACCTGAACCACGAGATTGATCGCGAATCCTGGCTCATCGCCCAAGTGTTCGCTCACATCGGTACGACTGAGCACCGCACAGGTACAAGGCTCAAGGGTAATAACTGAAGCCGAGCGGGGTCCGCCATCCAGCGACATTTCCCCAAAATAGTCGCCCGAATGAATCCTGCCGTAGGTAATTTCCCGGCCGCTTTCGTCCATGGCGAAGACCTTGACACTGCCCTTGAGCAGAACAAACAGGTTGTCGCCGATTTCCCCTTCGTTGATCACAACGGCTTTTTTGGGGTAAGTTCGCACCACGCCTCGCAGGGCGAGCGTGCGCAATTCGGGAATCAAATGGGCATACAGCCCCTCATCGGAAGGTGGTGGTGAACTCATGATCACCCGTAATCTAGCACGTCGCCGGGACGTACGGGGCATCTATCAGTGGATTTGTCCGAGCGGCAGGGGGGCAATAGGCGGCAAAATCGCCACCCGATTGACCAGTTCACGAACGCCGCTGGAGGCGGTCTTGGCGCAAAGGCTGCGCACATGGCTGCGCACGGTGGAAACCGCAACTTTCATCTGGAGGGCGATTTCCGGCGTGCTCAGGCAGCGGCAAAGGAAAACCAGCACCTGCTCCTCCGTATGCGTGAGACCGTGACTGCGGGCAAAGGAGCCAAAAACACCCGACTCGCTCACACCCACTCGAGACAAAAAGAGGGCAATGCGCTCACAGGGGCTGCCTGCATTGCGATGCAGTGGCACCACAGCCAGGGTAAAGTCCACGCCGTCGGCCACCAGCCTGATCAGGCTGCGTTTTCCGGCAACTGCTTTGCCCATGGCAATCTGGAAGGCCTTGGCATCTGCCTGCATGAGGACCTTCAACTCTCCCCTGTCCACCCCCAGAACAACAGAGCGCTCAAGTTCGCGCCGGGCGATTTGATTCGCGTGCAAAATCCGCCCCTGGGCGCTGACAACGAACACCCCGTGCGCCAGCTCATCGACCAGCAGGGCCAGCAGCGCAGGCGTGGAATCAGACTCGGGTTCCAGCAGAGGCGGCAGCGGTCGGCCAGCCTCCAACAGGCTGGTATTGGGCATTGCATAGAGTGTCAAGGGCTTGCTCCATCCTACAAATAGATGAGCATAAAAAGCCCGGCCCAATGTAGATAGTGAATATGCCGTGTCTTTTTTGTGAGAAATTCACATCGGCAACGCCGATTGCCGACCGGGAAGGCTTAAGGGACTGACGGCAAGCGTCGTTTACGCCGGTTCAAGCCGGATCACTGTCCAGCATGGCCAGGGTAGCGTTCATGACGCCCGGCAAAAATGCCATCTGCACATGGGCCGCGCCGCGAACCAGGCGATTGTCGGCGCCAGGCAAGGTGGCCGTGGAGGTCGGGAACACAATGTTGTCGCAGTTGGAGTACCAGCAGGTAAACAGCGTATGTCGGTGCGCAGGCATCTCATGGTCCAGCTGGGCCTGCCAGTCGGACAGGAGGCGCATCTGGCGCCCATTGTGGCCATGCCCAAAGCGGGCCAGCCAGGTTCCGCGGTGCGGTGTGCCGATGGTGACGACATGATGCACCCGGGCTTCGGCCTTCATGCGCTTGAGCCAGGCCCTGGCGGCCAACCCGCCCATGCTGTGGCATATCAGCAGGGGCGCAAGGCCGGTGGCTTGGGTGACCCGTATAACCGCGTCGTCAATTTGGGGGGCGTAGTCGTCTATGGAGCCGAACAGGGGTTCGAGATTGACAGCGACAAAGGCGCGTCCACTGCCTTGAACCTGCTTGAGCCAGGGTGTCCACAAGCCACGATTGCAGAAGAACCCGTGCACAAACACCACGCCGCGGCGGCCTTGGGCTGTCTCGGCCGGCAAGACTCTGTCCGGAACCGCATTGGAGCGAAAGGGCTGGCGCCAGCAGAACACACGGGGAGCCGTCAATGTCTCACCCAGCCATGCGCGCAGAAGTTCTACCCAGGTGGGTTGGGGCGCCGAATCTGCCTTGTTGATGTACCGAAGGAGCAAAAACTCAAGCGCGAGGAAACCGGTGTACCCCAGTGCAATCAGCACAAAGCCGGTGACGGCCAGCGCGGGAGAGCTGCTGCGGAACCAGAACAGCCAGCCGAAAGCTGCGGCGACCAGGGTCAGGGTGATGAATCTTTGCAGTTGAGCCAGCATGAATGAATCGGCGCGAGATCAAACCCGCAGTATCTCAGGCCAGTGTGACATCCTTGCCCGACAGTTTTTTGGCGAGGCCTTGCGCCAGGCGATTCACAGCGCCGTAGATGGACAGTTGCGGATTGGCGCCGATGCTGGTGGGGAAAAGCGAGCCGTCGTGAATCGAAAGATTCTCGAGCTGCCAGTGCACGCCGTCGGGCCGGGTAACGCCCTGTCGTTCAGCGCCCGCAAGGCTGCAACCGCCCATGACATGGGCGCTCACCACCCGCGTGAGCATCGGCTTCATGGGCAAGGCATTGACCGCAGTTCGCGCCTCGGCCCAAGAGGTATAGGGCTTGGCCATTTCGTGCAGCGGCAAAACCTGTTTGGCACCCGCTGCAAATTGGATTTCCACCATGGACAGCAGAGCCCTGCGCCCGCCCTCCATGACGTAGTCCGTCAGTGGATAGTCCAGCACGGCGGAGTTGTCGGCGCGCAGCTTCACCTGGCCGCCTGGCGACTCTTCATGAAAGCCGTCACGGAGCAAGGCCAGCAGCGTGTGGTTGTAGGGAAAAGACTTGAGCAGGTCGTGCTGACCCTGGCCGAAGCCCGGGACGGTCGACGCAAAGATAATCGGGTGCAGAGGTGGGGCCTCCAGCTTGTAGCCGATCGGTCCGTCAATCGCCTGGGTTTCCAGGAAATGGTCGGAGTAAATGGTTTGCGGCGCACCGTTCCAGGCCTCCACTTTCTGGTCAAACACACTGGAGGACATCACGACCGGGTGCAGGAATGTCCGGCCACCCAGCACGCCGTGCGGGTCGGGTGCTCCGGAGCGCAACAGGACGGCTGGCGAGTTGATGGCACCACCGGCCAGCACATAGTGTTTTGCTCTTATTTTGATAGCTGCTTGCGCTCGTCCTGATTGGGCCGGAGCCCCATTTGGCTCTACACCCCGGCATATCAGCGCGGTGACCCTGCCATTGGCCAGCTCAAGGCTTTCTGCGCGAGTTTCAGTCAGCAGTTGCGCGCCACGGTCGAGCGCGGCAGGAATGGTGGTGACCAACATGGACTGCTTGGCATTGGTGGGGCAACCCAATCCGCAAGAGCCAAGGTTCCAGCAACCCTTGACGTTGCGGGAGATCGCCGAAGCGGGAATGCCCAGTTTGGCGGCCCCCCTGCGCAACAGGTCGTTGTTCTCGTTCGGCGGAACCAGCCAGGGCGTGATGTTCAGCCGCTGCTCGGCCTGTGCGAAATACGGTGCAAGCGCTTCCACGGTGTAACCGCCCAGGCCAAACCTGTCTTGCCAGAATCGAAGCGTGGAAGCGGGTGTACGGAAAGAGCTGGTCCAGTTCACCGTGGTGGAGCCACCCACGCAGCGCCCCTGCAGGATGTTGATGGCCTTGTCTGCTGTTTTGCGGGCGGCGCTTTCCTGGTAGAGCGAAGGATAGGCCTCTGATTCTTTCTGGTTGAAATCCGAGCTGCTTCTAAGCGGGCCTTCTTCAACGATCACCACCTGCAAGCCAGCCTTGGCCAGCAGCTCGGCCGTGATTCCGGCGCCGGCGCCGCTGCCGATGATGGCGACGTCACAGGTGATTTTTTCAGGCACCGGGCCCAGCGCCCCACCCATGACTTTCCAGCCGCGCGCAATACCTTCGCGGATCGGGTCTTTCAGTTGACTCATGCTGCTTTCGGTGGATTTCAGATTTTGCTGGGGCCGGGATAGCCCAACATCGTCCAGCTGGACGGTTCGGAAAAATACGCGCCGGCCGTGATGTCGTGCAGGGCCGCATAAGCCTGCTGGCGCAGTGCGAGGCTTGACAGGCGCATGTCCTGAAGCGCCTGCTGGATTTTTGCAACAGAGGCTTCGGGCCAAGGCTGGCTCAAGCGGGCCAGCGCATGCCGGCCGGCAGCACTGGCCAGCAATGCCAGCAGCTGGGACAACTCCGCCTGCGCATGAGGCGGAAGGGATTGCACCAGGATGTCGATCCGGCTGAGCAGGCCCTGCAGCGCGATCTCGCGCGGGCCGGCGTCTGCGGGCAGCGTCGTATCCAGAACGGCGCGGCCCACGGCGGAAAAGACTTCACGCCCCGAGTGGGTCAAGACTCCTCGGGCCAGGCCAGGCTGCAGCAAAGCAGCAGCGCCGCCGGCGACAACCAGCACGGCCGCCGACGCGGCACCGAGCTTGAGAAGCGTTCTTCTTTGCATCCGGGAAGTTTCTCATGCGGATTTAGGTTTCTATAGGGGGCCGTACCTAGATAAACTCCGGGTTTGTATGGACGCATCCGCACAACAAATTCATCACGCACTGCAAACCGTTGCGCAGCTTCGGCAGCAGCATGCTGCAGACCCACCGCTGGCCAGGGCCAGTGCGGAGGTCAAGCGGTTTCAGGCGCGCCGTTTTCAGGCCACTTATTCGGACCTGCTGCACAGCCCGCGCTATAAAACTGCGACCAGCTTCTTCCTGCAGGAGCTGTACAGCGACAAAGACTACGCCGAACGTGACCAGCAGTTTGCGCGTATCGCAAGCACCATCGCCAAACTCTTCCCGCAACCTGTTGTCAGCACGGCTGCCGCGCTGGCGGAAGTGCACGCCCTGACGGAGAAACTTGACGACCTGATGGCGCGGGAATGGCTGGCGGACACCGCAGCCATCCCGGAAAGCAGCGACTGTGGGAGATACATACGGTGTTGGCGTCGGGTCGGAGATGTAGCCGCGCGCACCCGGCAGCTGGAGGTTGTCCTGCACCTTGGGGACGAACTCAATCGCCTGACGCGGACGTTCGGCCTTCGTACCCTGCTCAAGATGATGAGGGGGCCGGCTGCCGCAGCGGGGTTGAACTCCCTGCAGCACTTTCTGGAAACCGGCTTTGACGCCTTTGCCAACATGCGTGGAGCCGACGAGTTCCTGCGCTTGATCAAGGACCGCGAGACGGCCTGGATTCATACCCTGTTCGCGGACGATGCTGTCACCTGTGAGACCAGATTGGGCCATTTGCTGGCTGCCGGACCGTAATGCCACGCCGGCATTAGGACAAGCCCCATACGGATTCCACTGCGCGGCTTTCACAATGGGCCGCAAGGAGTGTGTATGAACAAGCATTGGCTCAAAAGTTATCCCGCAGGCGTTTCACACGAGATCGACACCGAGCAGTTCCGCTCGTTGAATCATCTGCTGGAAGACTCGTTCAAGAAAAACGCGGCCAAACCTTTTTCGGTTTGCATGGATCGCTGGATGACGTACGGACAGCTCGATGAACTGTCGTCAGCTTTGGGCGCCTGGCTGCAAAGCCTGGGTCTTGAGAGCGGGGCGCGGGTTGCGATTATGCTGCCAAATGTTCCGCAGTTTGCAGTCACCATGGCGGCCATCCTGCGGGCAGGCTATACCTGCGTCAACGTCAACCCGCTGTACACCGCCCGTGAACTGGAGCACCAGCTACGCGACTCCGGGGCCACAACCATCATCATTCTGGAGAACTTTGCGGCCACGCTGGCCGAAGTGATTGAGCGCACACCGGTGAAGAACGTCGTGATGGCGTCCATGGGCGACTTGCTGGGCTTCTGGTATGGCCAATGGATCACATTTGCAGTCCGCCACCTGGCCAAACTGGTGCCCGCCTATAAATTGCCGCTTGCAAGCGGGCGCACCGTGACCGCCTTCAATCGCGCAGTTGCCGAAGGCAGTCGCCTGCCCCTCAGGCCTGCGCAGACCACACTGGATTCAATCGCCTTTTTGCAATACACCGGCGGGACAACCGGACTCTCAAAAGGTGCTGTGCTCACGCATCGCAACATCGTTGCGGCCATTCTGCAGGCCGAGGAATGGTTCACGCCGGCCCTTGAGCGGATAGGCGATGTCAGCAAGACAAACAACATCGCAGCGTTGCCGCTGTATCACATCTTCGCGCTGACGCTATGCCTGCTCTCGATTCGTTGGGGAGCTCATCTGACACTCATTCCGAATCCGCGTGACTTCGGTAAATTCATCGAGGTGCTCAAGAAGCGTCCGTTTCACATGTTGCCGGCCGTCAACACGCTTTTTAACGCGCTGCTTCAGCACCCTCAGTTCAAGACGGTAGATTTCTCCGCCCTTTGTGTTTCGCAGGCGGGTGGCATGGCCGCGTCCGAAGGTACGGCGAAACACTGGTTGCAGGTCACAGGTTGCCCCATGATTGAAGGCTGGGGCATGAGCGAGACTTGCGCCATCGGCACCAACAATCCGGTGATGAACAAGGAGTTCACCGGCACCATCGGCCTGCCGTTGCCCAGCATCGAAATCGCCATCAAGGATGACGATGGCCTATCGCTCGCACTTGGCGAATCCGGCGAGATCTGTATCAAGGGTCCGCAAGTCATGACGGGCTATTACCAGCAGCCTGAAGAGAACAAAAAGGCGTTCACCTCCGATGGTTTCATGCGCACCGGTGATATTGGCATCATGGACGAACGCGGCTACACCAAGATCATCGATCGCAAGAAGGACATGATCATTGTTTCGGGCTTCAATGTGTTCCCCAATGAACTTGAGAACGTCATTTCCCTGTGCCCCGGCGTTGTTGAGTGCGCAGCCATCGGCATTGCCGACGACAAACAGGGCGAAGCTATCAAGGTTTTTGTGGTGAAAAATGACCCTACACTGACCGAAGATGATGTGAGCGCCTATTGCAAACAGCACCTTACTGGGTACAAGCGACCCAAATACATTGAATTTCGCGATGACTTACCCAAAACCAACGTTGGAAAAATCCTCAGGCGTGAACTGCGAACGGCGGTCTGAAGTGCTGCAGGGCTTGGTAGCTTCTGATGGCCAAGCCTGATTTACCCCCAGGAATGCAGGTTTTTGAGCGCGGCTGGCTCTCTGCAAACAATATTCTTTTCACCGGCGGTGAAAAAACCTTGCTGGTTGACAGTGGTTATTGCACGCACGCACCGCAAACGCTGTCGTTGATCGAATCCGTCCTTGGGTCCCGCCCTCTCGATATTCTCGTCAACACGCACCTGCACAGCGATCACTGCGGCGGCAATGCTGCTTTGCAGGCGCGTTATCCCGATCTGCACACTCTTATTCCTCCTGGCCATGCGCAACAAGTAGCCGACTGGGATCCTGTGGCGCTGACTTATTTTCCGACCGGTCAGCTGTGCCCACGGTTCACTTTCACTGATGCGATGAAGCCGGGAGGTTCCATGCGGTTCGGGTCCGAGATGTGGCAGATTCATGCGGCGCCTGGGCATGATCCACATTCGCTGATTTTTTTTCACCCCAATAGTCGTGTACTTATTTCAGCCGATGCTTTGTGGGAAAACGGCTTCGGCGTGGTGTTTCCCGAGCTTGAAGGTACCAATGCATTCACGGAGGTCGCCGCGACCTTAGACGTCATTGAGCAGTTGAACCCCAAGACCGTCATTCCCGGGCACGGCCGTGTGTTTGCATATACGCCCGAAACGCTAGCGCGGGCGCGCCAGCGGTTGAATTCATTTGTCAGCAACCCGCCCAGACATGCACACCATGCGGCCAAGGTTCTGCTGAAATTCAAATTGCTCGAAACCCAACGCCAGGATTTCAACGACTTTGCAAAATGGGCCTTGGAAACGCCTTATTTCATGCAGATCAAAGCCAAATTTTTCGCGGACATTCCTGCCCGCGCATGGATTGAGCAATTGAGCAACGAACTGGTGACTGCCGGCGTGGCCAACAGAGACGGTATGCATATCGTGAATACCTGAATCACTGCGGGCCAGCGAGTTTTGACATTCATTTTTGTCGCTGCTGTGCCGATCGCCTCTTGGCGAGTACCTAGACGCCTGCTTTAAGCAATCTGCACAAATACAAAAACAAAAGCCCGCATGAATTCATGCGGGCTTTTTAAACTCTGTGGCCTGGTCAATAACCAAGCGCACAAAAGAAAACGCCCGGTTGATCAAAAATCAACCGGGCGTTCCTTGCTGTAAGAGCCTGACGATGTCCTACTTTCACACGGGAATCCGCACTATCATCGGCGCTAAGTCGTTTCACTGTCCTGTTCGGGATGGGAAGGAGTGGTACCAACTTGCTATGGTCATCAGGCATAACTTGTTGACAGATTGTCCAAAGAACAATCCATCGAATTCATAGAGTAAATCAGCTTGTATTTAGATTCGCACAGCTGCTGAGCTGTGCTTTTTGAATGCGTCAACTTGGCATAACAACTTCGAATTAATCAAAGTTATAGGGTCAAGCCGCACGAGCAATTAGTATCAGTTAGCTTAACGCATTACTGCGCTTCCACACCTGACCTATCAACGTCCTGGTCTTGAACGACTCTTTAGGGGGCTCAAGGCCCCGGCAGATCTAATCTTGAAACGAGTTTCCCGCTTAGATGCTTTCAGCGGTTATCTCTTCCGAACTTAGCTACTCGGCAATGCCACTGGCGTGACAACCGATACACCAGAGGTTCGTCCACTCCGGTCCTCTCGTACTAGGAGCAGGCTTCCTCAAATCTGCAGCGCCCACGGAAGATAGGGACCAAACTGTCTCACGACGTTTTAAACCCAGCTCACGTACCTCTTTAAATGGCGAACAGCCATACCCTTGGGACCGGCTACAGCCCCAGGATGAGATGAGCCGACATCGAGGTGCCAAACACCGCCGTCGATATGAACTCTTGGGCGGTATCAGCCTGTTATCCCCAGAGTACCTTTTATCCGTTGAGCGATGGCCCTTCCATACAGAACCACCGGATCACTATGTCCTGCTTTCGCATCTGCTCGACTTGTCAGTCTCGCAGTTAAGCACGCTTATGCCATTGCACTATTATCACGATGTCCGACCGTAACTAGCGTACCTTCGAACTCCTCCGTTACACTTTGGGAGGAGACCGCCCCAGTCAAACTGCCTACCATGCACTGTCCCCGATCCAGATAATGGACCTAGGTTAGAACCTCAAACACACCAGGGTGGTATTTCAACGTTGGCTCCATGCGATCTAGCGACCACACTTCAAAGCCTCCCACCTATCCTACACAGATCTGTTCAAAGTCCAATACAAAGCTACAGTAAAGGTTCATGGGGTCTTTCCGTCTTTCCGCGGGGAGATTGCATCATCACAAACATTTCAACTTCGCTGAGTCTCAGGAGGAGACAGTGTGGCCATCATTACGCCATTCGTGCAGGTCGGAACTTACCCGACAAGGAATTTCGCTACCTTAGGACCGTTATAGTTACGGCCGCCGTTTACTGGGACTTCAATCAAGAGCTTGCACCCCATCATTTAATCTTCCAGCACCGGGCAGGCGTCACACCCTATACGTCGACTTTCGTCTTAGCAGAGTGCTGTGTTTTTAATAAACAGTTGCAGCCACCGATTTTTTGCAGCCTCATTGGGCTCCCCAAGTAAATGGTTCACCTACTAAAGGCACACCTTCTTCCGAAGTTACGGTGTCAATTTGCCGAGTTCCTTCTCCTGAGTTCTCTCAAGCGCCTTAGAATACTCATCTCGCGCACCAGTGTCGGTTTGCGGTACGGTCGTGTGTAGCTGAAGCTTAGTGGCTTTTCCTGGAAGCAGGGTATCACTCACTTCGTCTGCAAGCAGACTCGTTATCACCCCTCATCTAAGCCCGGCGGATTTACCTACCAGGCACGACTACAGGCTTGAACCAACATATCCAACAGTTGGCTGAGTTAACCTTCTCCGTCCCCACATCGCACTACACATCGGTACAGGAATATTGACCTGTTTCCCATCAGCTACGCATCTCTGCCTCGCCTTAGGGGCCGACTCACTCTACGCCGATGAACGTTGCGTAGAAAACCTTGCGCTTACGGCGAGGGGGCTTTTCACCCCCTTTAACGCTACTCATGTCAGCATTCGCACTTCTGATACCTCCAGCAGGGTTTACACCACCACCTTCACAGGCTTACAGAACGCTCTCCTACCACTTGCAATAAATTGCAAATCCGCAGCTTCGGTAACTGGCTTAGCCCCGTTACATCTTCCGCGCAGGACGACTCGATCAGTGAGCTATTACGCTTTCTTTAAATGATGGCTGCTTCTAAGCCAACATCCTGACTGTTATAGCCTTCCCACTTCGTTTCCCACTTAGCCAATTTTAGGGACCTTAGCTGGCGGTCTGGGTTGTTTCCCTCTTGAGTCCGGACGTTAGCACCCGGTGCTCTGTCTCCCAAGCTGTACTCATCGGTATTCGGAGTTTGCATTGGTTTGGTAAGTCGCCATGACCCCCTAGCCAAAACAGTGCTCTACCCCCGATGGTAATACTTGAGGCACTACCTAAATAGTTTTCGGAGAGAACCAGCTATTTCCAAGTTTGTTTAGCCTTTCACCCCTATCCACAGCTCATCCGCTAGTTTTGCAACACTAGTCGGTTCGGACCTCCAGTGCGTGTTACCGCACCTTCATCCTGGCCATGGATAGCTCACTTGGTTTCGGGTCTACACCCAGCGACTGATCGCCCTATTCGGACTCGATTTCTCTACGGCTACCCTATTCGGTTAACCTTGCCACTGAATGTAAGTCGCTGACCCATTATACAAAAGGTACGCAGTCACCCCTTACGAGGCTCCTACTTTTTGTAAGCACACGGTTTCAGGATCTATTTCACTCCCCTCCCGGGGTTCTTTTCGCCTTTCCCTCACGGTACTAGTTCACTATCGGTCAATGATGAGTATTTAGCCTTGGAGGATGGTCCCCCCATATTCAGACAGGATTTCTCGTGTCCCGCCCTACTTTTCGTTAGCTCAGTATCACAAGTCTCTTTTTACATACGGGGCTATCACCCGCTATGGCCAACCTTTCCAGGCTGTTCTGCTAAGAGTCTTGCTATCACTAACAGGCTTCTCCGATTTCGCTCGCCACTACTTTCGGAATCTCGGTTGATGTATTTTCCTCGAGCTACTGAGATGTTTCAGTTCACCCGGTTCGCCTCGCATACCTATGTATTCAGTATGCGATACCCCGAAGGGTGGGTTTCCCCATTCAGAAATCTCCGGATCAAAGCTAATTTGCCAGCTCCCCGAAGCTTATCGCAGGCTATCACGTCTTTCGTCGCCTATCATTGCCAAGGCATCCACCATGTGCTCTTATTCACTTGACCCTATAACTTTGATTTCTCAAGTTATCTTCAAGGAATGATGTTTGGTCTTTCACCAAACGCGTTATGCCGTATCTTTCAATTCGATTTAATTTGCATTAAGCCGAAATCAAAAGTTTATTTTGACGCAATCAAAAATCTCTAAATTGTTGCTAGCGGCACGGTCTGCACTAAACCTTTACGAATGTG